>SMYC01000235.1 GCA_004356105.1 Acidobacteriota bacterium
ATTCGCGAATGGCATCAAGCAGCCTATGGTCGCGATGCGGGCCTTCATCAAACCACCCGCTATGCGGGTGGTAGTTGATTTATAGTCGCTCCCGACCAGCGAGCACAAAAATAGCGCTGGAGGCGCGGTTCGCTCTCGCGAGCGACTCGGCCGACTGCTCCGTTTTTACCATCGGGAAGCTGGATGAGTTTCTTGCCACGCGGGCACCGACAAAGGCGGACTGACGAAACTCCGCTCAATTGGGCTTTCGCCGGAATCGGCTTCAGGTCGATGGTTCTTGGTTGGGTCTTCTATAGTCTGAATACCGAAGATAGGGGCGCCTTGAAGAGAATAGCAAGTAACCCTATCGCGTCAATACTTAACGCGGCTCAAAGCTCGGCATCTCCCGCTTCTCATAGCCCGCCGGCACCTCGAAGAGGCTTGGGTCGAGCGCGCCATGCGACACGTTCGAGACGACTTGCTCGGACGTCACGTTGCCGTTGTCGTCGAGGTGACGCACGCGCACAGGCATGCCGTCAGGCATGTCGTCTTGCCACATCCCTGAATTGCCAAAGTTCTTGAGCATGGACTGCATCGAGCTCTGCATGGCTTTCATGGTCGCTGCGTCGCTCGAGTCCATCCCCATCGCTCCGCGAGAAGCGAGGCAAACTTCACGGATTTTCTTCGCGCCTTCGAAGGCGTCGTGCCAGCGGCAGTCGATGCCGGCTGCGGAGCCGCTATCGCCACGAGCTTCGTAGCGGGTCGGTTCCTTCTTCTCCTGCATTTGCGGCATCGGCTGACCCATCTTGCTCATCATGCCCTTCATCTGCTCGCGCTGGGCTTCCGGCATCTGCGCCATCCGCTCTTCGAGCTGCGCCATCATTTGCTGCTGCGCCTCCGAGACCTGACTCATCATCGCGCCCGCCGTTTCAGGGTTGAAGACCATGTAGGACTTCTGGTCGTTCTGGATCGCATAAAACGTGTTTGCGCTCTGGTGGAACAAAAGGACGGTATCCCCCGCCTGCGACTGATCCATCCGAACCTTCCCAGTGGTGATCATGACGGTCTGCGACTCAGCTGGCTTGCCGGGTTCGGTGTGTTGGATTTCCAGTTTTGTGTCGGCGAGCGCTGCCACCGAGACGCCGAAGCACAGAGCCGCGGCACGCATAACGTTGTTCAACACGGTAAGGTTCCCCTTTCGGAAATTCCCGAGATTCAGTTGGTACAGTTTTGTCTATTGTCGCTGTTTTCATCCCAAACGCAAACCCCGCGCTGGAATTGCGTCCGCGCTAGGCGCGGTCTAGCATGCAGGGAACACGTTCAAGGGGAGTGGCGTCATGACAGACTGGGATGATCGAGACTTCCGGAATGCGGACGAGAACGGCGGGCCCGAGCCGCGTGAAATAGCCCCGCCCGACGAAGATTCTAGCTATTCGAGCCTGTCGAGCTCGTCGTCTTCAACGTCGTGGCCGCTTTTCGTCGCCGCCGCCCTGGCACTCGTCGCTGGGCTCGGCCTTTACTGGCTGTTCTCCGAATACGGCGTCAACGTGCCGCCGACGCGTAGCTCCGCGCCCGCTGAAGAGTCACTCGCCGAAGTGGCGCCCGAACCCGCTCAGCCCGCGGAGATCGAGCCCGAGGAGCCCGAGGTCGACCTTCCCCCGTTATCTCGAAGCGACGCTTTGGTCCGAGAGCTTCTCGCGGGGCTGTCGCGGCACCCGGCGATGACATCATTATTATTGAGCGACGAGCTCGTGCGGAAAATCGTCACCGCGATGGTCAACGTCGCCGAGGGCGACCATCCCGCGCGGCACTTTCCCTATCTCGCGCCTGACGAGGCCTACGAGGTCGTCCATCGCCCTCCGCAGGTTTTCGTCGACCCCCAGAGCTACCACCGCTACGATGTGCTCGTTGCCGGGCTCGAATCCCTGAGCTCGGCAGGCGTCGCGAAGCTCTATCAGCAGACGTTGCCCTTGGCGCTCGAGGCCTATAGGGAGCTCGGATATCTCGACCAACCTTTCGAGGCTATCTTCGCCAAGGCCATCGACGTGCTGCTGCGCACGCCGGTGGTGGAAGGCCGGATCGCTCTCAACGCCGACAGCGTGAACTACACCTATGTCGACCGTCGTCTCGAAGCTCTAGCACCCGCCCAAAAACAGCTCCTTCGCATGGGCTCGCAAAACGCGCGAAAGGTGCAAAGCAAACTTCGCGAGCTCGCTCGGGCGATGAAGCTTCCCATCGACAGCTGAACGCGTCACGAGATACGATGGCGTCCTTGTCTACGCTTCGGCTCTATATTTTCGACTACGGCCTCTTTCAAGTTCACGAGAACGGCCGCATTATCGGTATCCAAGGCTACTTCCTCGACATGCCGACGGGCGAGAAAATCCTGATCGACGCTGGCTTCCCGCCCTGGTACGAAGAGGATGCCGAAAAAGCCACGCAAGAGGACGGCCTCGACGCGTTCGGCCGCCTTTTGAAGCTCACGTCCGAAAACTTTCCCAAAGCGCAGCTAAAGACGATCGGCTACGAGCCGAAAGACGTAACCCATTTGGTATTGACGCATGGGGATATCGACCACATCGGCCGCATGCACGAGTTTCCCGATGCCACCGTCGTGATTGGGAAAGCGGAGCGCGCGATGGGAAGGCCGCGCTACTTCGGAGGCAAGCCGCGGATGACGTGGCCCGAGAACCCCTCCTATATCGAGGTCGATGATGACACCGAACTTTGGCCGGGCGTCACGATTCTTCTGACCCCTGGCCATTCTCCGGGACACCTCGCCTTTTTGCTAGAGCTCGACCACACGGGCCCCGTCGTGCTCGCCGGCGACGCCATCAACCGTGCCGAGGAGATCGAGCAAGACCGTTTCACGGGTGCTTGGGACGAAAAGCTCGTCCGCGCGAGCGCGAAACGCCTGTTGGACATCACGGCCTCGAAGAAAGGTTGGCTCGTTTACGGACACGACCCGGCGCAGTGGAACTCTCTCCGCAAAACCCCGGAATACTACGACTAGCCTAGCTGTCTAGGCAGGTTACCGCTTGGATCAATATTAAAAAAAGCGTAACGCAAAGGCGCAAAGCCGCAAAGGCGCAAAGAAGAACAAGAAAAAGAAAATGAGAGGAGATGCTTCTATCGCCCCAGTTTGGGCCCGCGTTTTCGCGCGAGTGGAGTTTTTTTCTTTCTTTTCCTTTGCGTCTTTGCGACTTTGCGCCTTTGCGTTACGCTTTTCCTAATATTGATCTTGCTAAAACCTGAAGGTTAGAGGAAAGGGTTGTGATCATGCGCTATCTTGTGATGCTGGCGGTTGCGGCGTCCGCAACGGCGGAAGACGTCGATTGGAGCCAAACTGCGGAAGAAGCCGCCCGGACGCTTCAGGAATATATCCGCTTCGACACCACCGTTCCTCCGGGTGACGTGCGCGCGACCGCGGATTTTCTCGAAGGCATTCTCGAAGCCGAGGGGATCTCAGTGACGCGCTATGTATCGGCGCCCGGCAAAGTGAATCTCTACGCGCGGCTCGAAGGTTCGGGGGACGCGAAGCCGATTCTTCTGTTGCATCACATGGACGTCGTGCCGGCGGATGCGAGCCGTTGGGACGTCGACCCATTTGGCGGCGAGCGCAAGGACGGCCACATTTGGGGCCGTGGCGCGATGGACATGAAAGGCACGGGGACGCTTCACCTCTACGCGTTTCTGACGCTCCACCGTCAAAAGATTCCGCTGAACCGCGATATCGTCTTGATGGCGGTCGCCGATGAAGAAGTTGGCGGCGAGCTCGGCGCGCGCTTCATGATCGAGAACCACTACGACGAGCTCGACCCTGAATACGTGCTCGACGAAGGTGGCTTCGGAAGCCGTGACGTCTATGCGAACGACAAGCTCGTGTTCGCCATCTCCGTCGCCGAGAAGCAGATCGTTTGGCTCAAGATTCGAGCAGAAGGCGTAGCCGGCCACGGATCGCAGCCGAGCGACCAGAACCCAAACGATCGTCTCGTGCGAGCGCTCGGACGTCTGCTCGACGAGCCGTTCCCCTCGTCGCCGAGCCCGGTCGTCGAGTCTATGCGCGAGACGCTCGGAGCGCTCCGGGAGAACAAGTTCACGAACGCCATCCAGAACACGACGTTGTCGTTGACGACACTTCAATCGGGCGTCGGCGATCCCGTAAAGATCAATGTCATTCCATCGGTCGCGGAGGCGACGATCGATTGCCGTCTGGTGCCGGGGACGGACGCGACCGAGTTCCTTCAAGAAGTGAAAATACGACTCGGCGATCCGGAGCTCCTCGTTGAAATCGCCTACCAATCAGAAGAGACTGTCGTCACCGCGAGCGATACGGATCTCTACCGCGCTCTCGAATCCGCCATCATTCGGCACCATCCTGACGCCGTCGTTGTTCCGACGCTCATCCCCTACGGCACGGACTCGAACGCTTTCCGTCACAAGGGCGCCAAGAGCTACGGCATCATTCCCATGGAGCTCTCGGCGGAGATTGTCGCCTCGATGCATAGCGACGCGGAGCGTGTTCCCATCGCCGAAATCGAAACGGCCATCCGCATCTTCTACGAGGCCCTCGTCGAAGTGGCAGGTTCCTAATTTGACTATTTATGCAGTTTGAGTTAATAATTATGCGTCTAGATTGTAAGGAGGCTCGCTTTGGCGGGCGGAGATGTCATGAGACGCGTGGTCGCGGACAAGATCGCTTCTGTCGCCCAGAGCTGCGGGCTGACGCCGGAGCTCCGTTTGAGCCACGAGAACCAGAACGATAAATACACTTACCACGAGCTCGCGCGAGCGGTAGTGAGCACATGAGTCGCGGGATCGACACCATCGTGCTCGGTGGCTCCGGCTACGTCGCTGGCGAGCTCTTGCGTCTCATCAGCGCCCATCCCGATCTCGAGCTCAAAGCCGCCATCTCTGGAAGTCAGGCGGACCAAACGCTCGAGAGCGTGTTCCCGCAACTTCACGCGAGCTTCGAAGGTCATCGTTTTCAACCGATAGATTCCATCGTGCGACTCGTCGAAGAAGCTACCAGACCGGTGGCCGTATTCTCCGCGGCCGCCCACGGAGCTTCGGCCGCGCTCGTGAACGAGGTTCTCGAGGCCGCGAAGGGCGACGATGGCGTACATGTCGTCGACATGTCCGCGGACTTTCGCTACACGAGTGCCGAAGCCTATGAGGCGGTCTACGGTCAGCCGCACGGTGCTCCCGATCTGTTGCCGCGTTTCACCTGCGCACTTCCCGAGCATCTGCCCGAAGACCGGCCGCGACATGTAGGGCATCCCGGCTGCTTCGCGACGGCGCTTCTTCTGGTAATCGTGCCGCTGTTGAAGCTCGGCATGGTGGAGCCCGATCTCTACGCGGTCGGCATCACGGGAAGCACGGGATCCGGAGGATCGCCCAAATCGACGACGCACCATCCCCTTCGCCACAGCAACCTCTTTTCCTATAAACCGCTCGCGCACCGCCACGTTCCCGAAGTCACCGCGCTCGCCGAGCGCGCTTCGGGCGTACGACCCGCGGTTCATTTCGTTCCGCATTCCGGGCCGTTCGCGCGTGGCATCCACGTTACCGTTCAAGGCACACTGCGC
The DNA here is from genome assembly GCA_004356105.1 of Acidobacteriota bacterium. Classification (GTDB taxonomy): domain Bacteria; phylum Acidobacteriota; class Vicinamibacteria; order Marinacidobacterales; family SMYC01; genus SMYC01. Next base: position 5,568 of record SMYC01000235.1, read on the forward strand.
ACCGAGCTCACCAGGGCCGACATCGCGGCCGAGATCGACGCCTTCTATGCGGAAGCACCCTTCGTGCGTGTCGTCGATGGAGAACCGCGCATGAAAGACATCGTTGGCAGCAATTACGCACAGCTTGGTGTCGCCTCGGACGGCAAGACCTTCGCTGTGATGTCCGTCATCGACAATCTCACCAAAGGCGCCGCGGGCGGCGCGGTGCAGTGGATGAACCGGCTTCTCGGTCTTCCGGAAACGACCGGGCTCACTCTCACGGGAGCCGGCTGGGTCTAGACAGGACACCAGGCATGCTTGCGGCTACCTCACCTCTTTTCGACGTCTATGCGCAGCTGCCGTTCGAGCCGGTCTCCGGGGAGGGCGTGCACCTTCGCACCGCCGAGGGCCGAAAAATTCTCGACCTTTATGGAGGCCATGCCGTTGCCTGTCTCGGGTTCGGCCATCCTCGCGTCGTCGAGACCTTGGCGCGGCAAGCGAAAGAGCTGACGTTTCAGACGAACGCCGTGCCGCTCGAAGTGCGCGAGCGCGCCGCCGCGCGTCTTTTGTCGTTTGCCCCAGAAGGCTTTGACCGCGTCTTCTTCGTCAACAGTGGCGCCGAGGCGAACGAGAATGCGCTCCGGCTCGCGTTCATCGGCTCCCATCGCCAGAAAGTCGTTGCCGTCGAGCACGGGTTCCATGGGCGAAGCTCCGCGGCCGCGGCGGTGAGCTTTGGCGCGCGTGAGAAATGGTACGCCTTCCCGCAAACGCCGTTCGAGGTACATTTCGTTCCGCGCAACGACGCCACGGCTCTAGCAAGCGCCATCGACGCGGACACGGCCGCGGTGATCGTCGAGCCCGTGCAGGGCATGGCCGGTGCTTTCGAGCTCGAGCCTCGCTTCCTGAAGGCGATGCGCGAGGTGTGCACCGCCTCGGGAGCGCTTCTCATCTTCGACGAAGTGCAATGCGGCGTCGGCCGTACCGGTTTTGGCTTTGCCGCGGAGCGATGCGGCGTGCTCCCCGACATTTTAACGACCGCCAAGTCTCTCGCGGCAGGATTTCCGGTCGGTGCGGTGATGGCGACCGAGGCCGTGGCGAGCCGCGCCGGGCGCGGCAGCTTGGGCACGACCTTTGGCGGCGGGCCAATGGCCTGCGTACTCGTCGAGACGGTCATCGACACGATCGAGACCGAGAACCTTCTCGAGAACGTCCGAACGCTTTCGGAACGGATCCGCTCGACATGCCGTGTTGGCCCGGTGAAGCACATCCGCGGTGCGGGTTTTCTCCTGGGTCTCGAATGCGACCGGCCCGCCACCGAAGTGCGCGACGCGCTTCTCACTCGGGACATTCTTGTTGGCACGAGCACGGATATCAACGTCGTGCGCTTGATGCCACCTCTGACGCTCGAAGCCGAGCACGTCGCCGCTCTCGCCGGCGCTCTCGCGGAGCTCTAGATCGATGGACGGCTTCAACGACCTCGGCGACTTCGCCCCCGCGACCATCGACGAGCTACTCGCGCTCGCGAAGCGACTCGAGACCCACCCGGAGCCCCGCGCGCTCGAAGGCAAAGTCTTGGCGCTCTTGTTCCTGAGCCCGTCGCTTCGAACGCAGACGTCGTTTCAAGCGGCGATGGGGCGGCTCGGCGGAAGCTCTTTCATCGTCAGACCCGACCTCGGTATCCACGGCTTGGAGATGCGATCCGGGGTCGTGATGGATGGCGACACCGCCGAGCACATCCGGGAAGCCATCCCCGTGCTCGCATCCTACGGTGATGTCTTCGGCATCCGCGCTTTTGCGAACAAAGCCTCACTCGAGGCCGATATCGAAGATCGTGACTTCGAAATGCTTCGTGAGCTTTCCACGGTTCCCGTCATCAATATGGAGTCCGCCATCCGGCATCCGTGCCAGAGCCTCGCGGACTGGAAGACGATGGACGACATCGGCGTGCCCCGCGCGGGCGGCAAGTTCGTGCTCAGCTGGGCCAACCATCCCAAAGCGCTTCCGCTGGCCGTACCCGCGTCCACGGTGCACATGGCGGCGATGCGGGGTATGGACGTCACCGTGCTGCGGCCGGAAGGCTTCGCGTTGCCCGATGCTGTCATGGCTCGCGCGCGCACGGCCGCGGAGGTGAGCGGCGGGTCCGTGCGGGAGAGCGATGACCCTCGCGACGCGCTCTCGGGTGCCCACGTCGTCTACGCCAAAGCTTGGTCGTCGGCCTCGACCTATGGGGTTGCAGAGGCGGACGCGGAGCTCAAAAAAGATCTCGGAAGCTGGTGCGTCGATGACAGTTGGTTCGACGGAGCCGCGGAGGACTGCCGCTTCATGCACTGCCTTCCGGTACGGCGCGGCGTTGTCGTCACCGCAAAAGTGCTCGAAGGCCCGCGGAGTGTCGTCATCCAACAGGCCGGCAATCGGATGCGCGTCCAGATGGCCGTGCTGCACGAAATCCTCGCCGGACAGGAGGCCCTTTGACAAATGTGATATCTGCGACGGAACGGGCCATCGTCGTCACAGCGCTCAAGCAAGCGACGCCCTATATCCGCATGTACAAGGGGAAGACCTTCGTTCTCAAAGCCGGCGGCGCGATTTTCGCGAGCCACGCGTCGACCCGGGCGTTCCTCGAGCAAGTCGCGCTCTTGCACCAGCTCGGCGTGCGCATCGTGTTCGTACACGGAGGGGGCCCGCAATCAACCGAGCTCGCCAAATCCCTTGGCCTCGACACCCAGATCGTGGACGGCCGCCGCGTCACCGACGAGCAGTCACTCGAAGTGATGACGATGGTCTTGAACGGGCTTATCAATACACGCATTCTCGCCGCCTGTCGGGATCTCGACGTGCCCGCGATCGGTATCAGCGGCGTCGATGCCGGGCTCATCCGTGCGTCGAAGCGGCCTCCCGTCGTGATGAGCGAGAGGGAAGAGCCCGTCGACTTCGGTTTCGTCGGTGATATCGAAGGCGTTGATGTCAACGTGCTCGAAAAACAGATCGACCTCGGCTTTCTGCCTGTCGTGAGCCCGCTTTCGGCGGACAGCTCGGGAACGCTCCTCAACATCAACGCCGACACGGTCGCGGCGGCGATCGCGGTGGGCTTGAAGGCGGAGAAGCTGGTCCTCGCCACGGGGGCGCCCGGCATCCTCGAGGACAAAAAGGACCCCGACTCGCTCGTTTCCTATCTCGACCTCGCTGGCTTGAGGCGCTTGCGCGACAGCGGGAGCCTCTCGGAAGGCATGATGCCCAAAGCGAACGCTATCGAGTCTGCGCTCGAAGGCGGCGTCAACCGCGTGCACATCATCTCGTTCAACGAGCCCGACAGCTTGCTCCTCGAAGTCTTCACGAACGAGGGCAGGGGCACGATGGTGGTGGCGCGTACTGAAAGTCTCAAGCCGGAAGAGCGGTTGCTAGCTACTGGCTCCTAGCGTGCCCAAATCGGGGTCGAAGCTCGATCAATATTAAGAAAAGCGTAACGCAAAGGCGCAAAGTCGCAAAGGCGAAAGAAAAGCACGAAGATGAGAGGAAATGTTTTTCTCTCTCGTCGCTTAGTGGTCGAAGATGGCTTGAAGCTCTGTCGGATCTTTGGTGCGGGTCATTGCGAGCATCAAGAGGATGCGCGCTTTTTGAGGGCTCAGGTTATCGGCTAGCACGGCGCCAATCTCTTTTAGCCCGACGCCGCGGCCTTTTCCCGCGTAGAGCGCCATCAAGCGTCCGGTGTAGACGCGGGTACTGATGACGACGGGGATCCCGCGCTCGCGCACTTCGGCGATCGCGTCGAACATTGGGACGCTCACATGGCCGAGGCCGGTGCCAGCAATCACGAGACCGTCGAGGCCGTCGGGATCGTGAAGAAGGGCTCGGACCAGGCGTCCGTCGGCGCCCGCGTAGTGGGCGACGATCTCGACACGTGCGAGACGCACGTCGTCCTCATCCTCAGTGATGGCGATGGTCTGGCGTCGGAGCGGCGCGCGGTAGAACTTTACACCGCCCAGATTTGCGACGCCGAGTGCGCCGAACTCGAGGGTCTTGAACGTCTCTCTTGCGATCGTGTTGGTCTTTACGACCTCGCGCGCCGCGTGGATCTGGCCGTTCATGACGACGAGCGTGCCCTTCCCCGTGGCCTCGGGAGACACGGCGACGCGGACGGCGTTCAGCAGATTCCTCGGCCCGTCGGTGTCGTAGAAAGAGGGCGCTCTTTGCGCGCCGACCAGGATTACGGGCTTGTCACTCGTAACGGTGAGATCCAGAAAGTAGGCTGTCTCTTCGAGGGTATCGGTGCCGTGGGTGATGACGATGCCGGTGACTTCGTCGCCCGCTAGAAGCTCGTTCGCCCGCCGCGCGAGCTTTTGCCAGATCTCGGGGGTCATGTCCGGGCTTCCGATATTGGCGATCTGCTCGACGTTGACAATCGCCACTTGATCGAGCCCGGGAACGGCCGCGACGAGCTCGGCGCCGGTGAGTGCAGGGACGAGGCCGCCTTTGGCCTCGTCATATTGGCTGGCTATGGTGCCGCCGGTCGAGAGGATCGTCACGTGCGGGAGCGCGACAGCGAGGGCTAGCAGCAGGCTCATGATGGCAACCCGAACGCTATGAGCTTCGGCGCTGCGACCTGTGTATAGGACGTCGCGATATAGAGCGTCCCGTCCACGACAACCGGCGTCCCCTGGAACTTACCCGGCTTGATTTCCCGCCCAGCAAAAGGCATGCGCGCCGCAGCGATCGGCTCATCGCCCGTCTCCCAAGTCCACAAGGGCGCAAGCTGATGAACGTTGTCCCTCCGGATTTGGTCCAGCGTCGAATGCTTCGTCCCCCCCGCGTCCCCGCCATGGGTTGGCCAATCGTCCTGAGAGAACCCAGCCGTCGCCAGAACCAGACCAAACACCCCCACCGCCCATATGCGCATCCATTTCTCCAATCCCCCCCCGAAGCCAAAAGGCGGGCTTGCCCGCCGAAGCCCGAAGGGCGTAGGCGGGAGCATAAATCGTCGGTTGACGCAGCGCAAATCCTTCCCTAGGCTTGAAAGTAAGCCTTCCAAATCGATCCAATCTACATGGAGGACGCGATGAAAATCGTTCGTCTCATCCCCGTTCTTTGCTTGCTCGTGCTCGCATCGGGGTGTCTGATGTCCGAGCAAATCGGTGAGCCCATCGGTCAAGGCCGCACAGCTCGGCCTAACGACGACGTGACCATCCACTTCGATACCACGTTCAACCGCATCGTGATCTTCGGCCGCTCGGCGCTCATGGTGGCCTTCGCGGTTTGGGTATTCACGTCCTTTGGCGCCAAACCCGGCTCGATAATCGTTGGCGGCGCAGCTTTGGCCGTTTCAGGGTGGTTGTTTATCCAAGACTATCGTGCGCTAAAGGGCTACTCGCTGGAAGTAGCCGCGCCCGGGTTGACGCTCCGGGTCCCGGGAGAGCTAAACGCCGAGATCCCATGGGAGTCGGTGGAAGGGATCGAGCTCGAAGGCTTTAACTATGCCAGGATCAGCGGCGGTATGCAGTTCAGCCCGACGGGCGGTATGACAAAGCGCGCCGGGCTCGAGCTTCCCGACTGGAAGACGATGCGCGTGATGGTCGCGGGCGGCACCACCCACTTGATCAAGCTCGAAGAGCTCAGCATCGAGCACCGGCAGATCTTCGCGAAGGCGCTCATCAAACGCGCCAACCTCGTTGAAGAGTAAGCTTGCGTCGAAAGGGGCGTTTACGCCGTGATAGAAACGTGAACCTTTCGTGACGGAATCCGGAAACGGGGTTCATAGAGTGTCCTTCCAAACAACACTCAAGGAGGACAACACTAATGGTTCGTCATAACCGGCTTCTTCAGATATCGCTCATGGCGCTCGTGGGCGCATTCCTTATTTTCTCCGCGGCTTCCGCGGCTTCCGCGGCCGGCAAGAGTAAGAAAAGCAAGAAAGATCGCGTCTATCGCGTGACGATCACGAACGTCACCAAGGGCCAGATCTTCAGCCCCCCCCTTCTCGCAACGCACAGAGCCGGCTTCCCGGTCTTCGCGGTGGGCACACCCGCAAGCACGGAGCTCGCCGAAGACGGCTCGAACGCCGCCCTCAAGGTGGCTTACTCGAGGGTTCTTCCCCCGACCTCTTCGACGCGGTTACGGACGTGGCTACGGGTGTTACCGGTGCCATCTTGCCCGGTGCATCGGCGGAGTACGAGATTCCAGGACGTCGTCCAGGACTTCCAGCTGAGCGCCCAGGAGAGAGGCGTAAAGCTGCACGCGAGCGTGAGCGAGCGGGTACCTTTCGTGCGCGCGGATATCCGCCTCATCGAGCGTGTGCTCCAAAACCTCATCGAGAACGCTTTGCGCTATACGCCGGAAAGGCGGCGTCGTGGATGTCAGCTGTGCGCCGCGAAGAAGGCCGCGTGCGGGTGGCGATCCGCGATAGCGGCTGCGGCATCCCCGCCGACGAGCTGCCGCATATCTTCGAGCGGTTTCATCGCGTGCCGCAAAAAGGCGGCGAGGAGAAGGCCGGGAGCGGCCTCGGACTCGCCATCTCGAAGAGGATCCTCGAGCTCCACGAGAGTATAATCGAGGCCTCGAGCCGCCTGGACGAAGGCACGACCTTCACGTTCCATTTGGCCCCAGCCGCGCTACATTAATAAAGTGTAATGTAACGCACACCGGCCGGTCGGCAAATAGATTGATAGAAACCAACATGCTTGCACGCCTACATGGAGGATTCGTGATGAAACGAAGAGATTTCTTGGGAGTCGCGGGGCTCGCTCTCGTGATTCCAGAAACGATTTGGGGGAGAACGATGAATACATCGGAAAAAGACATCGCCGCGCTCGAGAAGTCCAACGACGAGTGGCGTGCGCTCTTGGAGCAGGACCGCTATCAGATCCTTTTCAAAGACGGGACGGAGCCGGCCGGGACGAGCGAGCTTCTAGACGAGAAAAGGAAAGGCACCTACATATGTGCCGCGTGCTATCTCCCGCTCTTCAGCTCGGAGACGAAATTCGAGAGCGGTACAGGCTGGCCGAGCTTTTTCGAGGGACTCGAAGGGCATGTCGGCACGAAGCGGGACTTCAAGCTCATCCTCCCGCGCAAGGAATATCACTGCATTCGCTGCGGCGGTCATCAAGGCCACATCTTCAATGACGGTCCCCGCCCGACCGGCGAGCGGTGGTGTAACAATGGGCTCGCGCTTCTCTTCGTTCCCGGCGGGCCCGACGGGGAAGACCTGCCGCCTCTCAGAACCTAGGTGAAATGATGAAGTTAACGACACTAGCATTGAGTTTCATGCTGCTGGGTTTGGCGCCGCAAGACAAGCCCGAGCTCGCAAAAGCGACGTTCGCCGGCGGTTGCTTCTGGTGCATGGAGCCGCCTTTCGACAAGCTCGACGGTGTCCACTCGACGACGTCGGGCTATACCGCCGGGCAACTCGACAACCCGAGCTATGAGCAAGTTTCCTCCGGCCACACCGGACACACCGAAGCCGTTCAGATCGTCTACGACCCTGCCATGGTCAGCTACCAGGAGCTTCTCGACATATTCTGGGTGAACGTCGACCCGACCGACAAGGCGGGGCAGTTCTGCGACCGCGGCTCGCAATATCGACCCGGCATCTACTATCACGATGAAGAGCAGAAAAAGCTCGCCGAAGCGTCGAAGCGTGAGCTCGAGGTCTCAGGAAGGCTTCCGAAGCCGGTCGTGGTCGAGGTTGAGGCGGCGACGACGTTTTATCGTGCAGAGGACTATCATCAGGACTACTACAAGAGGCACGCTTTCCGCTACAAGCTCTATCGGCGTGGATGCGGGCGCGATCGTGTCCTGAAGCGCCTCTGGGGAAACACAGACTGAGAGATGACATGACACGTCCCGACTCGAGCGAGTACGCGTCGTACTACGAGAGCTACGTGAGCCAAGTGCCCGAGGGCGACATCCTTGCGGTCATGCGCTCGGAATCCGAGCGCATGACCGAGCTTTTATCCGCATTGAGCCCCGAGCAAGCAGACCACCGCTATGAGGAAGGGAAGTGGAGCATCAAAGAAGTGGTCGGGCACATCATCGATACCGAGCGGATGTTTGGCTACCGTGCCCACTGCTTCGCCCGCGAAGACCCGGCGCAACTTCCAGGATTCGAGCAGGACGACTATGCGAGAAGCTCGAATGCGGGAAGCCGTTCTATGGAAGAGCTCGTGGACGAGCTACGCGCGGTGCGGCAATCGAACCTCGCGTTTTTCCACGGCCTCGACGATGCGATGTGGTCGCGTCGCGGGATGGGGAGTGGATGCGAGTTCACCGTGCGCGCGCTCGCCTATCTCATCGTGGGCCACGAGCTGCACCACCGCGGCATTCTCGAAAGCCGCTACCTCTAGCCGTCGTCAGTTCGCGAGGTTCAAGAATTTCGACCAGTCGACGAGCTGGATGGGATCCCGGAGATCGAAGTTGAACTTCTTCTTGCGGGTCGTTACGATCCGTAACTGCTTCGAGTCTCTTCGTTCCGTTCTTGCTAATTGTGCGAATGGCCACGACCACGAGTGAGACTCCGAAGTGAACCCGATCCCATCGGCGTTGAGTGTGATGACGCCGTCGCAGCTTCCAAATTTGTGGTCGTGTTTCGCTGAATAGGAGAGAGGCAGCTTGGCCAACCACCGCGCATGCGCGAGCTCGGCGACGAGCTCGGCAGCCTGTGCATAGGACGGGTCGAGGGCGCGAAGCTCCTCGAGCTTGGCCTCCGCCGTTTCGATGTCGCCTTGCCCGAAGGCGAGCTGCGCCTCGGCAAAGAGCTCGGCGGGATCGGGGCCGGTGGGCTCGACCGACGGTGGCGGAGGGGGCTTGCGCGCGGTCTTCCGCTTGGGCCTCCGCTTCGGCTTGGGTTTCGGCGCCGGCTCTGGCTCCGGCGGCTCGAGCTCTAGATTCACTTTGTCCAGCAGAAGTTCCGCGGCCTTGAACTCGGGCTTCAACCCCAGAAGCGCCTCGAGCTCGATCTTCGCTTGCTCGTAATCCTCTTCACCGAAGGCGACGTTCGCGCGGTAAAAAAGATCGGCTTCGAGGAACTCGGACGTATCCTCGGGCTCATCCGGCGGCGGCGCAGGCTCGGGTGGCGGCTCCGGCGGCGGCTCTTTGGTCGAGGCCGAGACGACGGGATCAGGCTCGGAGCCGGAGTCTCCACCCCACACGAGCCAGACCGCAACAAGGGCGGCCAGGCCGAGGGCGACGGACGCCGCAATGACGCGACCTTTGCCCTTTGGCATCAGTGCTCCGAGTCGTTCCGACAACCGTACTTTCGGGGCCGCAGGCTGCTGCACGGGACTCGGGGGCGGCAGCGATGTCGTCGGGAGCGGTGTTTCATCTGGTCCGGCCGGCGGTGGAGTCGGTTCGTAGACCTGTGGAGGCTGGGGCTCGTTCGCGACTGGTGAAGGAGCTCCGGACATCGTTTGGAACTGGGGTTCGTCGACAGCGGGGTTGTGCATCGGGGGATTGGGTGGCGTCGGTGTGGGCGCTGGATGCTGAGGCGGCAGGTGCCGGCCTGTCTCACGCGCTCGCTTGTTCTCATAAGCATCGAGTAGCTTCTCGACATCGTCCCGCGCCGGTGGCGAAGCGGTCCCGTGGGGCTCTGGCGTCAGTGATGCGGCGCCGTCTGGGAACTGGACCGGGTCGGGACTCCACGGCGCCGGCGCGGCTGGAGCGGGTATCTGTGCGTCGGGAACCGGAGCCGGACTCCACGTTTCCTCTGCGGCTGAGGTGGGAGCGGCCGGCTCGGGCGTCGACGAAACGACCTGTGCGGGCGGGGGCGCTGGCTGCTGCATCGGCGGCTCCGGCATCGGTGGCGGCTCCGGTTCCGGCAGCTCTACTTTTTCCCTGATCTCGAGAAGCCCGACCGAGACGAGCGTGTTGAGCGCGCGCATCAACGGCAACTCGCCGGAAACGCGGGGAAGATCCCACCTCTGGAACTGCTTGCGCTGCCTCGCAAAGGTGAGCACGCTGCTTTCAGCCGGAGATAGGCGCATTTTGAAGAGCGGAAGCTCCGTCGTCTGTGTGCAGGCGAAGATGCTTTCCTGAGTTCCGAGAAGGCGACCCAGGATCTCGTCGTCGTCGATGGCCCGGGTGGCCTCAAGGATGAGCTCGGCCGTTAGCGACTCGAAAGCGAGCGCTTCGCTGATGTTGGTTTCCCAATCCTCGAACACCACGTCGCCCGACGTCCACGTGAACAGGGAGAACATGATCTCCTGGGCGCGTTCGCGGCTCGGAGTGGACTCAGCGTCGCCGTTATCCGCGAAGATGATAGCCCCCTCGCGTAAGTGCACGCGTTTCTGAATGGTATGTCGCGAGACGTGCAGAATCCCGCTCCTGCGCTCCGAATAGAGGTGGCGCAAGATGGTGGAGAGGCTCGTTTGCCGCAAATCGCTGCGCACAGGGATACCCAAAAAACTTCACCCGGACGCTACGCCCGGGGCTAAAGGACCTAAACTGTTTCGATACTTCTATTAACGCGCCTTTTTCGCCATTTGTCAAAGGCTTTGGCCCCGATATCCGGGGGGGAAAAAGACATGAGAACGCTGCGAGGGAGGTTGCCGGCACCCTAGACCTATGGGATGCCGATCATCGAGCTCACGGCGAAAACCCTGAGAGAGCTACGCCCCAGCGACGGCAAGCGATCGGAATATTTTGACGCTAACCTGCCGGGCTTTTCAGTACGGGTGTCGCCCTCGGGCAAAAAGACGTTCTCTGTACTCTACCGGTGTGGGACGGGCTTCCCAGCATGCCTGCCGCCCTTCGAGACTTTCCTGTGGAGGCTGAACCTCGCTCTCATCGTTGCCGGCGGCAAAAACGACTTGAACACTATTCGATTCGCAGGCGCTGATCGACTTTGCGTCGATCTTAGCTACACCTATCAGCGGCGGTCAGGCACTGGTCCACTTTTGACCTGTCCCGCTCGCCTGACTCGAGCTGTTCTCGGAACTGCTCGTCTCCGGGTAAGTCCATATTACTTTCCTATAGTTACTTTCTGACAATAACGGTAAATAAGCATAACATGAACGACTCTAAATTTGTGCAGGTGCTCTATGTCAGGCAACTCGACTATTTCTATTAATTTGGCAAGGCTTCGCTCGGACCGGGGTCTGACCCAAGCTGCTTTGTCCGAGAAGGCCGGAATCTCGCGAGTTGCGCTCGGGAAGATCGAGCGCGGCGAGGTTGAACCTCGCGCAGACACTCTGGCCTATCTTGCCGAAGCCCTTCGCGCGGACCTTCGGGAACTTGTGTCTTCAGTAGCGTCGCTGGCTGGTGTTCGCTTTCGAGCGAAGAAACGCGTGAATACCAGACAGCAGATTCTCGCAGAGGTCTCTACCTGGCTTCAGTCCTATGTATGGTTGGAATCAGAGCTTGGTCTTTACGAGCCCTTTGTATTGGAAGAGCTCGTCGGCCGCGATCTCTCTGAGGAGGATCTGGCCAGCGAGGCTCGGGCGCATCTAGGTCTCGATCGAAAAGACGCGATCCGCGATATCTGCGGACTTCTCGAGGACAACGGCGTCAGAGTCCTGCTTCTGGACAAGAAGACCGATGCGTTCTTTGGTCTCAGCGTTGCCCCGAACGGTGGCGGCCCGGCGGTTGTCGTCAACACCTGGGATCGGATCTCCGTCGAGCGCTGGATATTCACCGCCGCCCACGAGCTGGGCCACATTCTCCTCCACAGAGACGCGTACGACCGCGGTAGCTCAGAGGAAAGGGATCAGGAGGAACGCGACGCTGACCGCTTCGCGAGCTACTTCCTAATGCCCGCGCCGGGATTCGATTCAGAATGGGAGCAGACTCGTGGGCTGTCCTTGCTGATGCGCGTGCTCAAAGTGAAACGCATGTTTCGCGTGAGCTACAAGACTGTCCTGCATCGACTCGTCGACTCTGGGCGCGAGTCGAAAAAAGTGTGGAAGGCTTTCCAGGTTCAACACAAACAACACTTTAGCTCCACCTTACGGAAAGTCGATGAGCCTAAGAAATTGGAGCAGGGAGAGTTCCGACTGGACTGGAGCCGATCGGGAGAGCCCGACGGTCTTTCAGAAACCGACTTCATCCAGGATCGTCTTTCACGGCTCGTACGTTTAGCCTTGGAGAAGAACTCAATATCGCTGAACCGAGCCGCCGAGATCTTGAAGCTTTCTCGCCAAGAGATGCGAGCGCTCTCGAGCTCCTGGGCCGCTAGTTGACGGACGTGCGCGAGTTTCTTCTCGTCGGACGCTGACGTACTCATCGACTAACTAACTAGCGAGTGGTATTTCCGTTCTCACACTCGTTTCGGCCCATGTCGGCAAAATCTACGTACTCAAGCAGACGCTTGCGACCGTTGAGGCGTTCTCGGAGCAGGACTGCAAGAGGTACGGTATTGAGGTCATCGATGTGGAGACTGACGTCCTTATCGAGGCAGGTGCCAAGGCTGGTCGTCCGTCCAGGAAGGCAAAGAGCTTCATCATCAGGTAGCTAAACGCTTGCGGAATCGGTGCCACGTACACTGCTTCCTCCCCGATCGACCGAGTTCCAGTGAGCGAGACTGCAATGGGCTCGAGGTCGTACGCGACTGCTTCGGCGGAGCGATGCGCGTGGAGGCCTACGCTTGGTTTGGGTTTGACTCGACGGGAGTCGACCTTCACGCGTGACGGATCCTCGTACTGACCGAGCGGCTCGCCGAGGAAGTCAACCTTCACGTACCTTGAGCCTCCGAGCCGCTTGGCGAGCTGGTAGAACTCGGCTCCCTTTATCACCTCGAACCCAAGACGGTTCAGACCGTCTCGAATCATCTTCATCTGTTCCGCTCGTGTAACGGTCTCGGGGCGATGGGCTAGTCTGTTCAGCGCGCTCGAGCAGGTGTGGCTTTTCCTCGACCAGCCGCACCTAGACTAGGAGAACAACTCCTTCCCAACGATAGTGGTGGTTCCACTCATCGCGGCGTGGGTTGAAAATAGAGACTGTGTTCTCGGTTTCCGGATCGGTCACCGTGACTCGAGCGCCTTTCCGCAGAGAACATGACACGCAAGCTAGCGCTAGATTGTCGGCGACGGGTTCTCCACCATCTGCGACGGGTCTCACGTGGTCGATGTGAAAGGTTGCTTCTTGCCCGAGTTGCGAGAGCTTGCAATACTCACATCGATTCGCCGCTCTCTTGATGGTGAGTCGGCGTAAGTCAGTTGATACGGAGCTCGCTCTCACGGTGAATCGGAGACGTTCTTGGCGACCCTCTTTGCGCGCAGTTTGAGTAGCGTGAGAAGCTCTGCAAGATCTACCAGTCCCTCTGCTTCGTTCCGCTCATCGGGTGTGAGCGGATCGCCTCGATCCTGTCGATCCAGCAATGCGTCGAGCCGATGCTTCACGCCGAGCGGCAAAGTAAACCGCTCACGGTCGGCGGGCATGTCAATCTCGATGATAATCGGTTCGGACATCGCAATTCTCTAGATCTCATTATCTCACACCAACTCCGCTCGAGGTTGGCAGGTAACTCGATTCCTCAGTACCGGCGCGATACTGGTAGAACGTAACCAGAACGGTCGACCCCACACCGGACTGGAACCCACGCTGGTCTCCCGACGCTACCGAGATCGTGTTTTTTTGCGTACCGGAGCGGGAACCGGGACGTATGGGTCATGCCGTCTTCGGGGGGGCCGGCGCGGCAGTTGACGTCGCATCCAGCTGCCGAGCTCTATCCCAGGTGGTCACCGGATGGCCAGCACATCGCTTTCGACTCGTATCGGAGCGGCAACCGCGACGTATGGGTCGTCGACGCGGCAGGCGGTGAGCCCCGGGGGGTGACGGACCGACCGGCCAGCGATGCAATGGCGGCATGGATGCCGGACGGTCAGTCGCTGGTTTTTGTTTCCGAAGGGCGACACTGGCGAGTGTCTGTATCGGGGGGTGAAGCTGAGGGCCTCACTCAAGGGCCCAGGTCCGATGCTTCGTGGTCGCCCGATGGCAAAGTGATGTATTTCAACGGTAGTAGAGAGCGCGCCGACAGCTTGTGGGCGTTAGCATTGGACGATGGTCGCGAGTATCCAGTGGCCGATCTCACAGGAGGACGAGGATCCATGGATGCGGTCTGCGCGTCGGCAACGGACGGCTCGTATCTCTACTTCACATGGCAGGATGACTTGGGCGACATCTGGGTTATGGACGTCGTGCAGGAGTAAGCATGTCCCTCACCCCCGGAACCCGCCTCGGCCCGTATGAAATCGTCTCGCTCATTGGCAAGGGAGGAATGGGCGAAGTCTACAAAGCCAACGACCCACGCCTCGACCGGACGGTAGCCATCAAGGTCCTGCTTGAACATCTCGCTGCCAGCCCCGAGCGAAGGCAACGCTTTGAGCGTGAGGCTAAAGCGATCTCCCAGCTGAATCATCCACACGTCTGCACGCTCTACGATATCGGTCAGCACGAGGGAATCGACTTCCTCGTCATGGAGTACATCGAGGGCGAGACGCTCGCGGACAGGCTCAAGCGCGGAGCGCTGCCTCTCGACAAGGCGCTCGAGTACGGGATTCAAATCGTGGACGGACTGGACAGCGCGCACCGAGCGGGCATCGTTCACCGGGACCTGAAGCCAGGCAATGCGATGCTGACGAAGTCGGGGATAAACTTCTCGACTTCGGTCTAGCCAAGGTCTTGGCGGCCGAGGCGGAGCCCGGAACCTCCGACGCGCCCACCAAGCAGAGGGACCTCACGAAAGAACAAGCCATCATCGGAACGCTCCAATACATGGCGCCGGAGCAGCTGGAAGGAAAGACCGCAGACGCCCGCGCTGATATCTTTGCCTTCGGCGCCGTGCTTTACGAAATGCTGACCGGCAAGAAAGCGTTCGAGGGCGAAAGCCAGGCGAGCTTGATCACCTCCATCATGTCGTCCAAGGCGCCTTCCGTCTCAGAACACAAGCCTTTGTCGCCAGCCGTGCTCGACCATGTCGTCGAGACCTGTCTGGCAAAAGATCCTGTTGATCGATGGCAGACCGCAGGCGACGTGCGAAGGCAACTGGAGTGGATTGCCGAAGCCGATGTTCATGCAGGGGTGGAGCCTTCCAGAGATTCCGCGCCGAGAAAAGTCACTCATCTGACAATAGGCTTCGCGATGGGAACGATCGCCGCGGCTCTTCTTTTGGGCATTGTGATGCGTCGTCCCACGACGACGCCTGCAGCGACACAACCTACCCGATTCGCGATATCGCTGCCCCCCACCCAACAACTCGAGAATGTCATACATCGGAGATCGTTGGCTCTGTCGCCAAATGGTCGCCAAATTGTTTACGTTGCGAACGAAGAGCTCTATCTCCGTGACATGGACAAGCTGCAGGCTACTCGTATCCGCGGGACTGATGAGGGTGCGTCCGAACCGTTCTTCTCTCCCGACGGGGAGTGGATAGGCTATCGGGCTGGCGGCATGCTGAAGAAGATCTCAATCGCAGGCGGCGTACCTATAACCCTATGCGATCGAGACTGCGGCTCCGGAGGAGCGAGCTGGGGCCGCGACGACACGATCGTCTTTTCAAGACGTGAAGAAGGTCTCTGGCAGGTCTCCGCCAGTGGGGGCGTTGCTCAGGTCCTGGTTGCGGGAGACGGCATCCATTGGCTGGTTGAACCACAATTGCTTCCGAATGGAGAAGCGATTCTCTTTTCACGAGTACCTGCATTCCGATGGAACGAAGCTCAAGTCGTTGTGCAATCGCTCGTGACGGGCGAGCGGCAAATCCTCGTCGGGGACGGCACGGACGGCCACTATGTCCCGACAGGACATCTGGTTTATGCGCTGAACGGGACGTTGATGGCCGTTCCTCTCGAGATCGATCCGCTTCAGGTCGGGAAGCCCGGTTCCGATAGTCGAAGTTGTAAGCCAGCCAGGTGCGGGCGTCACGGCGCGATTCAGCTTCTCGGGCAATGGATCGCTCGCCTACGTCCCAAGCTCTGCACCGGAAACGCTCGTATGGGTGGATCGCTCCGGGCGAGTTACGGCGGCAGTGGACGATCGGGCAAACTACATGGCACCTCGGCTCTCGCCCGACGGGAGACGGCTGGCCGTTGGAATTCTTACGCGGGAGGGCAACGCCGACATATGGGTCTACGAGCTCGAGCGCGGCACGCGCATCCGACTCACGACCGACGGGCCTCAAACCATTCGACCAGCTTGGTCGCCCGACGGGACGCGGATCGCCTTTTCCTCCAACAAGTCGGGCAATACGGACCTGTACTGGAAGCGAACGGATGGGAGTGGCGAAGGAGGTGTTCTTCTTAGTCGGCCAGGCGATCAGTGGCTCGACTCATGGTCTTCCGACGGCCAGGTCCTCGCCTTTCAGGAGCTGCCCCCAGACGGCACAAGTGGTAGAGCCAGAGACATCTGGTTGTTACCGCTGGATGCTGACCCTTTCCCTTTCAGGATTTCGACGTTCTATGAAAGACAAGCGCGTTTTCGCCCGGGCGGTGGATGGCTTGCCTACGTTTCCGATGAGTCCGGCCAGAACGAAGTTTACGTATCACCGGACTCGGGATCGGGAAGCAGGGCACCCATATCCATACGCGGCGGGAGCGAGCCCGTGTGGTCGTCGGACGGTACCGAGCTCTTCTATCGCAACGGCAACAAGATGATGGTGGTTGAGGTGGGAGCCGAGCCATCCGCTGCCTCGTTACCTCGACTGCTGTTCGAGTCAGGAGGAGAATTCGAGACCAACCGGTGGATGCCGTATTATGATGTTTCCCCAGACGGCGAGCGGTTCTTGATGATTCGCAGGGCCGGCGCGACGGAGTCAACAGGAGCGGAACAGATCCACGTCGTGCTCAACTGGTTCGAAGAGCTCGAGCGCCTAGTCCCGACGGACAACTAACGATGCCCGAACCCGCCTTGGCCAGTACGAGGTTGTGGACGCCATCGGCAAGGGGGGATGGGTGAGGTCTATCGCGCCCGCGATACGAAGCTCGGCCGCGATGTGGCGACCAAAGTTCTTCCGGAGGAGTTCGCTCGCGACAAGGAGCGAATGGCGCGGTTCGAGAGGGAAGCCAAACTCCTCGCTCAGCTAAATCACCCGAATATCGCGACGTTGCACGGTCTCGAGGAGCATGACGGACAGCTGTTTCTCATCATGGAGCTGGTCGAGGGCGAGACGCTGGCGGAGCGCATGGCGAAAGGTCCTATCGCCGTTCAGGAAGTGCTGCCGTTGTTCCTGCAGATCGCCGAAGGGCTGGAAGCAGCACACGAAAAAGGCATCGTCCATCGGGATCTGAAGCCCGCCAACATCAAGGTGACTCCGGACGGCAGAATCAAGATTCTGGATTTCGGCCTTGCCAAAGCCATGGCGGATGAGGACGCCACCGATGCGGGCGCCTCTCAATCACCGACTCTCACTCGGGGCACGGCGCTCGGCGCCATTATCGGGACGGCCGCCTACATGAGCCCGGAACAAGCCCGCGGGAAGCCGGTGGACAAGAAGGCGGACATCTGGGCCATCGGCTCTGTCCTTTTCGAGGCCCTCAGCGGCGAGAACCCTTTCGAGGGCGAGACGGTCACCGACCTTCTTGCGGCCATCATTCACAAGGAGCCGGACTGGTCGGCACTACCGGGCAATCTGCCAACGGCGATCCGCAATCTGTTGCGGCATTGTCTCAGAAAGAACCTGGCGCATCGGCTGAGAGACATTGGAGACGCACGGCTCGCGATCGAGGACGCGTCGGCCGAATCGGAGCCGGGGTCACGCTCCAGGTGCGATGACCTCCAGGCACAGCCGAGCTGGAGTGGCGGTTGCCATGCTCTTGGCCTCCGCCCTCGCCGCTTTCTTGATGTGGGTCCTTCGTCCGGCTGTGCCCGATAGCCCGACGCTCAGGTTCTCGCATCGGCTTCCCCAGGGAATGGATTTTCCCACCGACGTCTACAGCGCTGGCCTTGCGATCGCGCGAGACGGGAGGCGCATCGCCTACGTTGCCCGGGATCTCGAGTCGGGTGATACACACTTGTACTCGCTCGAGCTGAACGAGTTTCGTGCGAGCAGGCTCGCAGCCACCGAAGGTGCTTCGTCACCGTTCTTTTCTCCCGACGGCCGTTGGATCGGTTTCTTCGCGAGCGGAAAACTCAAGAAGGTATCGATACAAGGTGCGCCGCTCGTCGAGCTGAGCGAAGCTCCCTTCGGTGGCGGAGGTGCTTGGACCAAGGACAATTTCATCTACTTCTTGCGGTCCATGCCGGGAGAGATTTGGAGAGTGCCTGCCGGCGGCGGCCCTACCGAGTCGGTCACCAAGCTCGAGGCCAACGAGTTCGTGCATTTTTCACCCGTGACACTTCCTGGCTCCAATGCGGTCCTGTTCGCCGCATACGACCGAGCTCAGACCACAAGCGTTTTTCTCCTCGAGCCTGCCTCCGGAGATCGAAGTTTGCTTGTCGAGTCGGGGGATACACCCACCTACGCTCCCTCTGGCCATCTGCTTTACGCCCACTCCGGAAAATTGATGGCGGTGGCATTCGATTCCCGAGGTCTCCAACCGAAAGGAACGGCGGTGCCCGTGCTGGAAGGGATCCAAGGGCGGCAGTGGGGATTGGGAGATTTCTACGACTTGTCGGACAATGGAGTGCTCGTGCACGTTCCGGGCCTCGGCGGCCGGCCTGCCCGCCGCCTCATCTGGCTCGAGCCTGGCGGCGAGCCCGATCCCTCTTCAAAGAACGTCGAGCGCTATATCGATCCGAGTCTCTCTCCCGATGGGCGTCGGCTGGCCGTCGCCGTTGGTGGCGATGGCCTACAACAGTTATGGACGCTCGATCTGATGAGGGACACCCTCACGCGACTTACTTTCCTCGAGGAGAGTGCGGCCTATGCGCCGATCTGGACACCGGACGGTAGGCGCATCACCTTCAGCGCCTCGAACGAGATATTTTCGGTGGCCGTCGATGGCAGCGAGATCCCTGAGGCCCTGTTCCAGGGTGGTGAGCTCTACGAACTCGTTTTGCCCACATCTTGGACACCCGACGGTGTGACACTTGCCTACACGAAGTTCGCAGGCTTCCGTTCGGACGTTTGGCTATACGATCCCGGAACCAATCCGCCGACCCAGCCGTTTCTTGCCACTGACGCCGACGAGGGACAGGCTGTCTTCTCGCCTGACGGAAGCTGGCTCGCGTACACTTCGAACGAATCGGGTCGGCACGAAGTCTACGTGACGGCGTTCCCCGGCCCGGGCGGCAAGTCGCAAATCTCGACGAACGGCGGCAACCAACCGAGATGGGCGCGGGACGGCCACGAGCTCTATTACATCGAGAGGACAAGCATGATGGCCGTAGGTATAGAGACCCGACCCGTCTTCACACCCGGCCGGCCTCGAGAGATTTTCGACAGATACTGGCCACTCGAAGGCGCCGTGGCCAACTACGATGTTGCGCCCGACGGCCGCTTCTTGATCATCGAGCCCAATCCCGATGAAGCCGCTCACCAGGAGATCCGCATTGTCGTGAACTGGTTCCCGGAGCTCAAGCGCCTAGTCCCCACCGACCCATAGTCGCTAGTTGCCCACCGTCCGCCATCGTCGTAACATCGCCGGGTCGTGTCACTCGAAGCCGGTCACAAACTTGCGCACTATGAGATCCTCGAGCCCATTGGCAAAGGCGG
>SMYC01000236.1 GCA_004356105.1 Acidobacteriota bacterium
CGTAGAACCTGCGCCCGTAGAACCTGCGCCCGTAGAACCTGCGCCCGTAGAACCTGCGCCCGTAGAACCTGCGCTCGTCGAGCCTGCGCCCGTCGAGCCAGTGCCCGTCGAGCCTGCGCCCGTAGAACCTGCGCCCGTAGAACCTGCGCCCATCGAGCCAGCGCTCGTCGAGCCAGCGCCCGTCGAGCTAGCGCCCGTCGAGCCAGTGCCCGTCCAGCCAGCGCCCCTAGAGCCTAGTCCGGTCGAAGAAGACGAGGCTGAGACTGCCGAGACCGACGAAGAAGTCTCTCCAGACGTCCCGCATTACGCGGTTTTTCGTCGCGCCGAGTCCGACGAGAGCTATCCGGACCGTCCGCTCAACGGGCGGCCGACCCCTTTGACGACTTACTCTGATCGCACGGCGGTCTTCGAGGTTCCGTCGTGTTACATCATCCGTACCGTGCCACCGCCACCTCCCTTGCCAGTGATCATCGACGCTGAGAGTACGGAGGAGCTCGCACCAGACTCCGAGCTCAGCGACGAGCCCGCGGCTACCGAGCCCGCGACACCGGACACGACGGAGCCCGAGACTGACCCAACCGAGCCTCTTGAGCCTCTTGAGCCTCTTGAGCCTCTTGAGCCTCTTGAGGACGAAACCGAGGGCGAGACCAGCCCGGAAGACTTGCCCGAGACCGATCCACTCGAGCCGGTCATCATCGTGCCCGTAGCGCCTCCGCTCACTAACGAGGTTCGCCTCGAGAGCACCGCCTCACCCGAAGTGTGTTTGACCCCCGTGGACACGTTCGCGCTTCCGCCTCCGACCGGGCTCGTTGGCGTTTCCACCGGAGAAGCCATTCTTCTCACGTGGGACGAGAGCCCGCGGCCGGACGCGGCCGGCTATCGCATCTATCGAGGCGAGAGCGATAACGGTCCGTTCGAGCTCCTGAATGAAGAGCTCATGACCGCGCCCACCTACCGGGACAACACGGCGAGCGCCGGTGTGGACTATCTCTACTACGTCACCGCCATCGATGACGCGCCCGCCCAAAACGAGAGCGAAGCAAGCGAATATGACCAAGTCACGCTCACGCCCCCGTAGTATATTAGGGCACTCAAAAATGTAGTCATCGGCCGCCTAAACGACGGTCCCACGAGAATCGAGGCCACGATAAATGAAATTCTTTCTGGACACCGCCAACGTAGAAGAGATTAGAGAGCTTGCCGAGCTCGGGCTCGTCGACGGCATCACTACGAACCCGAGCTTGCTCGCCAAAGAGCCGGCGCCGGATCGGGAGATCCTAGAGCAGATATGCGCGATCGTTCCGGGTCCTGTTTCCGGCGAGGTCGTCTCTACCGACGCCGCGGGGATGGTGCGCGAAGGCCGCGAGCTCGCGAAGATCGCGCCCAATATCGTCGTCAAATGTCCGCTGATCGCCGAAGGACTGAAGGCCGTGCGCACCCTCAAAGAAGACGGCATCCGCGTAAACGTCACCCTCTGTTTCTCGGTGCCCCAGGCGATTTTCGCCGCGAAAGCGGGCGCGTACATCGTGAGCCCTTTCGTCGGCCGGCTCGACGATATCGGCACGGACGGGATGTCCCTCATCCGCGACATCCGTCAGGTGTATCAGAATTACGACTTCGAGACCCAGATTCTCGTCGCAAGTATTCGCGGCCCACTTCATGTGATTGAGGCGGCCCGTATTGGAGCAGACATCGCGACGATTCCTGGCAAGGTATACAAAGCCCTTCTGAAGCATCCTTTGACGGATATCGGTCTCGAGCGCTTTCTCGAAGATCACCGCAAAGCGCAAAAGGTCGGCGCCGCCGTCTGAGCATGCCGCCAGGGGATCGCTCGAAAGAGCTCGAAAGAAGAAATCTCGCCGCCGAGGAGGCGGGGGGCAAGGCGCGGATCGACCGCCAGCACGCGGGCGGAAAGATGACTGCGCGCGAGCGCGTCGAAGCACTCCTCGATGACGACAGCTTCGAGGAGCTCGGCCGGTTCGTGACCCACCGATCCCATGAGTTCGGGATGGAGAAGACGAAGTTCCCCGGCGACGGTGTGGTGACCGGCTACGGTCGCGTCGACGACCGTCTCGTCTATGTTTTCGCGCAGGACTTCACGATCTTCGGCGGCTCGTTAGCCGAAGGCTACGCCGAGAAAATCGTGAAGATCATGGACCTCGCGATGCGGCAAGGGGCGCCGATCATCGGGCTCAACGACTCCGGCGGAGCGCGCATTCAAGAAGGCGTGGTTTCTCTCGCAGGCTATGCGGACATTTTCCTACGTAACACGATCCTTTCCGGTGTCGTGCCTCAGATCTCCGCCATCATGGGTCCTTGCGCGGGCGGCGCTGTCTATTCGCCAGCTATCACCGATTTTACGTTCATGGTGCGTGACACCAGCTTCATGTTCGTGACCGGGCCGGACGTCATCAAGACCGTCACGCACGAGGAGGTCTCGATGGAGGCGCTCGGCGGTGCCGTGACCCACAACGAAGTCTCCGGCAACGCGCAGTTCCTCGCCGAAGACGATCGCGACTGCCTGAACCGCATCCGAGATCTGCTGTCCTATTTGCCGAGCAACAACCTCGAGGAAACGCCGCTCATCGAAAGCTCGGATCCATGGGATCGCGAAGACGCGGCGCTCGACGCGCTCGTTCCCGAGGAGCCGGACAAACCTTACGACATCAAAGAGCTCGTGACGGCGATCGTCGACGACGGCATCTTCGTCGAGGTGCACGAGCACTTTGCGCAGAATCTCGTCGTCGGCTTTGCACGTCTCGACGGACGCTCCGTGGGTGTCGTGGCGAACCAACCGGCGGTGCTCGCCGGCGCCCTCGATATCAAGGCTTCTGTCAAAGGCGCGCGCTTCGTACGTTTTTGCGACGCCTTCAACATCCCGCTCGTCACCTTCGAAGATGTTCCGGGTTTTCTTCCGGGAACCGACCAAGAGTGGGGAGGCATCATCCGCCATGGCGCGAAGCTCTTATTCGCCTTCGCCGAGGCCACTGTCCCCAAAGTGACGGTCATTACCCGCAAGGCCTATGGCGGCGCCTATTGCGTCATGGCAAGCAAGCACATTCGCACCGATTTCAACTTCGCGTTTCCGACAGCGGAGATCGCTGTCATGGGACCCGAGGGCGCCGTCAATATCTTGTATAAGCGCGAGCTCGCAGAAGCCGAGGACCCGGATGCTCTGCGCCAAGAAAAGGTCGCCGAGTTTCGCGAGAAGTTCGCGAATCCTTATGCCGCCGCCGAGCGAGGCTACCTCGACGAGGTGATAGCACCGCGCCGCACGCGAGCCAAGCTCATTACAGCCCTTCGCTCGCTTGAGACCAAGCGAGACTCCAACCCGCCCAAGAAGCACGGAAACATTCCGCTCTAGCCAGCGAGGTAAACTAAAAGCTTGGCCGTGCGCATGAGGCGCCTTAAGAATGGCCACAGAGACACAGAGACACAGAGTTTCGAAAACACCTACCGTTTCCGCTGAGCGCAACGAGATGTTCCAGGCAACTCACTCATCGTCCGCCGGGATGACCCTGCTACCAGCGTTGATCACAGAGGCAATAATAGAGCCCGCCGAGTACTCCTCGCTCTCTCTCGCTTTCTCTGTGCCTCTGTGGCCATCTCTTTTCGTTGCGGCCGCAGGCTGCGCCCGGGCGCAGTTCGAAAGTGCGAACAAAATCCTAGTGCCTAGCTGACCGAGTCAAAAAGCCTATGTTCAAAAAAGTACTGATTGCTAATCGTGGTGAGATTGCCGTTCGCATCGAGCGAGGCTTGCGGGAGCTGGGCGTGGCCTCGGCTGCCGTGTACTCGGATGCGGATCGAGACAGCCTTCACGTGCGTCTGGCAGACGAAGCCTACCGCCTCGGACCGGCCCCGTCTTCGGAAAGCTATCTCCGGATCGACAAGATTCTCGAAGCCGCCGAGCGCTCTGGCGCCGAAGCCGTTCATCCGGGCTACGGCTTTCTCGCGGAGAACGCAGACTTTGCGCGGGCGTGCGCGGATGCGGGCCTCGTCTTCATCGGGCCGCCCCCGGAAGTGGTGCACCTCATGGGTAACAAGGTGGAGGCACGGGCCGTCGCGGAGCGCGCGGGCGTACCCACGGTACCTGGCACGGGGGCGCTTACTTCTGTAGACGACGCGCTCAAGAAAGCGCCCGGCGTCGGATTCCCGCTCCTAGTGAAAGCCACCGCCGGTGGTGGCGGTAAAGGCATGCGCCTAGTGAGCACGCTCGAGGAGCTGTCTTCGGCTTTCGAGCAAGCGAGCTCGGAGGCGCAGGCGAGCTTCTCGAACCCGTCGGTTTTTCTCGAGAAATTCATCGAACGGCCGCGCCACATCGAGTTTCAAATCGTTGCGGACCAAAACGGCAACACCGTGCATCTGCTCGAACGTGAGTGTTCGGTGCAAAGGCGGCATCAAAAGCTCATCGAGGAAGCCCCGTCGCCGTTTGTAGATGACGCGCTTCGCCGCCGCATGGGAGACGCCGCCGTGGCCCTCGCGCGCGAGGCGGGCTACGTCAATGCGGGAACGGTGGAGTTTCTTGTCGATGCCAAGCGCAACTTCTTCTTCCTGGAGATGAATGCCCGTCTTCAAGTCGAGCACCCCGTGACGGAGCTCGTCACCGGATGGGATCTCGTTCGCCTGCAGCTTCAAATCGCGTCTGGCGAAGGACTGCCCTTCGAGCAGTCCGACGTTGTCGCGCGCGGATGGGCAATGGAGTTTCGCGTTACCGCGGAGGACCCGTTTCAGAACTTCACCCCGTCTGCAGGGCGGATCCGCTTTCTTCGGGCCGCCGAGGGACCGGGGATCAGAAACGACAGCGGCGTCTATGCGGGCTTCGAAGTGACTCCACACTACGACCCACTCATTGCTAAACTGGTCATAGCAGGGGACGATCGGATGCATTGTCTCAGTAGGGCACGGCGAGCGATTCGGGAATATCAAGTGGACGGTATTGCCACGACCCTGCCGTTTTTTGAGCGTATGCTTGCAGACGAGCGATTCATCGCTGGCGATGTCGACGTGTCCTTCGTGGACCGCCATTGGATGAGCGAGATCGCGGTTCGTCCGTCAGAAAGGCGCTCTGAGCTTTTAACCGTCGCGCTCGCCGCGGCAGCAGCGGAAGATGGATCTCGCCGCACGACGAGGCGAGGTCCGAAAGCCAAAGCCTCGGCCTGGAAGCAAATGGGCTTGCGTGAGCAAGTCGGCAATCGGCTGTAAGCTGACATGTCGCGCGAAAAGAAGTTTCACACGCTGCCGGACGGTAAAGGTTTCGTCGTCGAGCTCACGAAAGAGGACGCGGGCTACGAGGTCCGCTCGAGCTCACCGCCATTTGTTGCGAGCGTGGCCCGAAGCGGCCCAGCCTTCGCCTCCGGCTGGGGCTCCGCCTGGTCCGTCCTCATCGACGGGAAGTCCTATGAGGCCCATGTCGAACGAGACAACGGGGAGATCATCGTCGAAGTTGCCGGAGAGCGATTTCGCTTCGGGAGCGGCGCCGAGCACCAAGAAGGCGCAAAAGGTCGACGCAGACCTGGGCGCAGTGAGGTCAAAGCGCCTATGCCCGGCAGGGTCGTCAAGCTTCTCGCATCCTCGGGTGAGACGGTGACGGCCGGTCAGGCCATTTTGCTGTTCGAAGCTATGAAAATGCAGAACGAGATGCGAAGCCCCCAGGACGGTGTGCTCACCGAGCTTGCCGTTCAAGAAGGGCAAGCGATCCAAGCGCGAGAGACGTTATTCATCGTACGATCTGATTAGGTATATATACCAAATATAATGGCTAGCTTCCGTCGGCGCGTCGTCCGGTTTATCGGGTGGAGCATCGCGGCCTTCGCCTCCATAGCTGGCGTTCTGTCGCTAGTTTTGGCCATCTATCTCATTTTCTTCGACTACCCAGAAACGCTGCGACGAAAGTTAGAAAGCGAGCTCTCGACGGTTGCGGGCTCTCCAGTTAGAATTGGGTCGATCAACCTACATTTGGCCCGCTTCGCCTTCGAGCTGAGGGGCGTCTCCGTCGAGGGATCCGCGGAAGATCCTCTCTTGACGGTAGACCGCGTCTGGGGTCAACTGAGCTTGTCCGAGATCCTGAGTTTTCGGCTCCATTGGACAGAGCTCCTCGTCCAAGGGCTGACGCTCCGTCTGTCGCAGGGATCGGAGGAAAGTGTTTCTTGGGCCCGCGCTACCGGGGGCTCGGGCGTGTTCATCTCCGCGGATCGGGTGGCGCTCGAAAATGCGTCTATCCTGATCGCGGATGAGACATTCCCGTGGCAGCTCGAAGCCTCGAACTTGGGCATCTCCGTCGAGCGTTCGCGCTCGGGTAGCTATGCGGGCCGGCTGGACTACGAAGACGGCAGCCTCGTCATCAAAGATCATCCCGAGATGCGAGGCAGCGTGTCCGCGGAGTTCGAGATCGCGGCGGGCGAGCTTTTGCTCCACGAAGCGCACGCTCTCTCCGAGCTAGGAGAGCTACACGTAAAGGGCAAGTTGGGACTCGCGGGCGGCGTGCGTGGCCGCTTCGAAGTTTCGGCCGAAGGTCCTGTCGAGCGCGCCCTGACTTCGATCTTTGGGTTCTCGCCGAACTCCCAAGCGATCACGGGAATGATGGCGTTTAACGGAACCTTGGACGTCTCGCCCGAGAAGAAGGTACTCAAAGGGTCGGTTCGCTGGGCGCGCGGCCAAGTGCTCGGTATGGCCACCTCCGATTGGAGCGGCGAGGTCTTCTGGGACCAACAGCTTCTGCAGCTGAGCGGCGCCGAAGGCATCGTCGCCTCGGGACGAGGCCGCGTCGAGCTGCACCAAGCCTTGCCTCTCGTCGATCACCCAGCTTCCCTCGAAATCGCCATCGATGGCGCCGCCTTGGCCGAAATGGTGGCTGGCATGCGCGGACGGCCGAGCCCTGTCGACTCGTTGGTGTCCGGCCGCGTTAGCCTTAGCTTCCCTCTCACCGAGCCGCACCGCGCGGACGGCAGGTTCGAGCTGAAGGGCCTGAAGGACCTGAACGAAAGGCCGCCGAACGTCGCCGAGACTGTGGCTTTCGAGATTTCAGGGCGTGTGCGGGACGGTGATATCGAGGTCGAGTCTGCCCGGTTCGATACAGATGCGGTGTCGGGCACCTTGTCGGGTCTCTACCCGCGGGTCGGCTCCGCCGAGCTCTTTGTCGATGTTCGCTCCGACAATCTTGCCCGCGCGGACGAGCTCGCACGCGGCCTTCGGGGATTACTTCGTCCTGACGGTGCGCCCGACCCCGAGCGTTGGGGTATCTCCGGTACAGGTTTCGCTCGCGGCCGGCTCAGCGAGCGCGTCCCTCATTTTACGTTCGACGGTGAGGTTGCCGCCGGAGTCCTGCAGTTTGATCGCCTGGTCATCCGAGACGTGCGGAGCCGGGCCGTGCTCTCGCGCGAGGTGCTGCGATTCGAAGACCTCGTCGCGAGCAAGAATGGAGGCGTCGTCGCCGGGGCGGGCGAGCTTTCACTCGAAGGTCCGTTCGAGACGCGCGATTTCGACGTCAACCTTCGCTTCTCAGACTGGCCCGCTTCGGATCTCACGACACTGCTCGACTGGCCGGCATCCGCCGAGGGTCTCGCATCGGGTGATCTCGATGTTGCCCGCATCGGCGGTGAGCTCGCCGGAACGGCGAGCTTGACGATTATCGAGCCCGTTTTTTTCGGCGAGACTTTCGACCGCGCCACGGCCCGCGCCGTCTTCGACGGGACGACGATAAAGCTCGAGGACGCCGAGCTGGTGCAACGCCAATCGAGCTTCGGCGGCCATCTCACGATGGACATCGAGACAGGCATTATCGAGGGAACGCTTTCCACCGACAGCTTTGCGCTCTCGGGACACACCGTTTTGGGGCGAGACCTTGACGGACGGCTCGAGATCGAAGCCACTATCGCCGGGCGCGTGGATGTTCCTGTCGTCGATCTGCGCGGACGCGCACGCGAGCTATTGCTCGACGGGATGTCGCTCGGCGAGGCCTCTATCTCGGGACGCCTCGGCGGTACGGAGCTCACCCTTTCCATCGAGCTCGACGGACGCCACGCGCTCGATGTAACGAGCCGGCTCGAGGGCGACTTCCCTACCTCGGGTACCGTCCGCTTCCAAGATCTCGACGTCGGCCCGTGGCTCGACCGCATGTCTGAATGGCTTCCGCAGCCGCTGCGGATTCGCGCGAGCGGCCAATCGAGCTTCACCGTCGATTTGAAACGGCCCGAAACCGCGAGCTTCGATGCCACGCTCGCGAGCGTGACCGTCGAGAGCGAGAGCTTCCGCCTCGACTCTCTTGCGCCTATCGAGGTGCGCTTGGCCGATGGTGTTCTCCGTGTCCCGACGCTCTCGCTCGCGGAGGATACGAGCCGTGTGGACGTGAGTGGCGTGGTGAACTTCCGCGCGAGGACTCTCGACTTGCGTGCGGAAGGAGTGACGACGCTCGGCCTCTTGGGCTCCTTTTATTCCGGACTGGCCGCGACGGGAGACGTCGATCTCTCAGCGCAGATTACGGGCAGCTGGGACCGACCGTCTCTGAGCGGCCACGCGGACCTCGACGGAAACTCTTTGAGGGTCGAAGGCTTTCCCCAAACCATTGGCGACTTGCGCGGTCGACTCGTATTCGACAATCGAACGATCCGCATCCCCGAGCTTACCGGTGTTTTCGGATCGGGACCGATCGCCATTACAGGCGCTATCTCCCTTGAAGACTTGAGACCGGGCTCGCTCGACCTGCGAGCAAGCGGCACGGGAATGCGGCTTCGCTATCCCGAAGGACTCGTGGCAACGCTCGATGCGGAGCTCACCCTCGTCGGCAGCAGCCGCGAACAAGTCTTGAGCGGCCACGTCACCCTCCACGATGCCGTTTGGTCGCGCGAATACGACCTCGTGTCCGGTATTCTCTCGGATAGCGAAGAGCTCGCGCTATTCGAGGAGCTCGAAAGCGCTGAGCTTCTCGAGAATCTTCGCTTCGACATCACTATCGAGGCACCCGAAAGCCTTCGGCTCAGAAACTCCATAGCCGAGATCGATGCGAGCGCCGAGCTCGAGCTTCGAGGAACGCTGGCCGAGCCCGTTCTGCTCGGAAGGATGGAAGCACAGCGAGGAGAGGTTTTCTTGCTGGGTCGGCGCTACGACATCACTTCGGGAAAAGTGGATTTCGTCGACCCGACGAAGGTCGTGCCTTTCATCGAGCTGACGGCGGAAACGCGCGTTCGTAGCTACCGTATCCAGCTGCGGCTGACGGGAACCCCGGATCGCTTCTACCCCGATCTCAGCTCCGACCCGCCGCTTCGCACCGTGGACATCTTGCGGCTCCTTTCGGGTGCGAGCGAGCGCGACATCCTCATCGGCACCGAGGAAGAGGAGCTCGCGGGCATCGGCGTGGCGTCACTGCTCACCGAGCGCCTCACCGCGGAAGTCGGCCGACGCGCCGAACGACTCTTCGGTCTCGATCGATTCAGCATCAATCCGTTTCTCGTCGGCCGCTTCGCCAACCCCACAGCGCGCGTCAACCTCGGAAAACAGATTACGCGCGATCTCAGCATCAACTACTCGACGAACCTCAACTCGACACAAGAAGCGATCATCGTCATCGAGTACACGCCCGAGGGCAGCATCTCTTGGATTCTTTCTCGGGACGAAGACGGTGACATCGGTATCGACGTGAAGTTTCGCAAGAGTTTCTGATGGTCCGGCTCATCGCTTGCAGCATTGCTGTCCTGTGGGCGAGCCTTTCTGCCATGAGCCTTTCCGCCCAAACAGCTCGCGAACGAGCGAGCGAGAGCTACCGCGGTATGCGCGTGCGCGACGTTCGTTTCACACTTCGGAACGCGGAGCTCCCCGACGCAACGCGCGAGCTCATCGATATCGCGCCCGGCGACATCTATAGGCCCGAGGCGATACGGCGCTCCATCCGGCAGCTCTTCGCGCTGGACAAGTTCAGCGACATCAAGGTCGAAGCCGATCGTGTCGAGAACGGCCAGGAAGTCGACGTTATCTTTCGTCTATATCCTCGCGTCGAAGTAGCCGGAGTAGAAGTCACGGGCGTCGAGGGCGAGAGCCTGCTTCTAAAGCAGCTCGAGCCGCTTCTTCTCGAAGAGAGTCGCATTCGCCCTGGAGACCCTCTGGACGTCGAGCTTCTGAGCACGGCAGCCAAGCGCATTCGCTCGCTGCTTCGAGAAGAAGGCTTCTTGTGGGCCGAAGTTGAGCCGGAGGCCTCGTTTGAGTCCCCGAATGCCACGGTGGTCTTTCACATCGAATCGGGGCGCCAGGCGCGCGTTTCTGCCCTCGGTATCTCCGGGGTCGCACCTCATCTGGAAGCGCATATTCGGCGCGAGCTCAAAATAAGTGAAGGCAGCATGTACTCCAAGACGGAGCTCGACGCGAGCGTGGAGAAAATCGCCGACGGCTGGCACGAACGCGGCTACTACCGCGCGCGAATCGAAGTCGACGCGACGCCGGGCGAAGGCGCCCTCGTCGACCTGCACCTCGCCGCCGAGCTCGGCCCCCGCGTTCACATCGAGGTCATGGGGGGTGACCTTTCCGAAAAAACGATCGAGCGCCTCGTGCCGCTCTACCGCGAGACCCTATTGACGGAAGACCTCATCGAGGAATCCCGCGTCAACCTCCGAGACCATCTCGTCGAGAAAGGCTACCGCGACGCGAGCGTCGAGACCGAACGCGAGAGCACGTCTCTAGGCCGCTACCTCTACTTGAGATTCGTCGTCGACACGGGGCCCCGCTACAACGTCGTCGCCATCCAGATCGAAGGGCTCGACGCTGCCTTGGAAGCCAAGATCCGCCCGCTATTGGCCACGCCGACCAGTCGCCGGTTTCGCGTGGCGCCTTTTCAGGAGGATCTCTGGGAGCAGGACGTCAAAGTCGTTCGGAGCTACATGGAAAGAAACGGCTATCACCGCGTGCGTGTCGAAGGCGAGCTTCGCGCCGCACCGGAGACCCCGTCCAGGCTCACCCTCGTCGCCCATGTCGACCCGGGTCCCAGAGCGGTGATCGAGGCTGTCGATGTCAATATCAAGGGGGTCGAGGGCGCTGCCGCGATCGAGCTCGCTGAAGTGATTCGCGTTTCCGGACTCGAGCCTGGCGGCCCGTTCGACGCTACCGGCGTCGTCGAGGCCCGCGACCGCATCGTGACGCTTTACTACAACGAAGGCTTTCGCCAAGTCGACGTGCAGTCATCAGCGACTTGGAACGAGACAGGAACCACCGCTACCGTCGAGTTCCGCGTTCGTGAAGGCGAGCGCACCCGAGTCGACCGCATCATCGTCACCGGCCTCGAAGTCACAAAGGAGTCTTCGGTGCGCCAGCTCGTTACGCTCGAGACGGGAGACCCGTTGTCGCCTGTTTCCATTTTGGATACGCGCCAGCAGCTCGTCTCGTCGGGGCTTTTTCGCAGCGTGGACATCGATGTCCTTCCCGCCGATCCC
>SMYC01000237.1 GCA_004356105.1 Acidobacteriota bacterium
CGGCGGAGGATTTCGGCCAGGACGCAACACCCAGAACTTGGCGCCGATCATGTTCTTCAGCCGGCGGATCGGTCTCACCGATGGAGGCGTTGACCCCATCGTCGCAGGGGGCCGCGTAACGGGGCGGACGGGGAAATTCCGTGTCGGTGCGCTCAACATCCAAACGGACGGCATCGACGGCAGTCTCGATCCGACAAACTTCACGGTGATGCGGGCGCGTCGAGACGTGCTCGCTCGAGGCGATATCGGCTTCATGGCGACCCACCGCACGAGCTCGGTCTCGGAAAACGGTCTCTCGAACAGTCTTCTTGGGATCGACGGAAACTTCTCGTTCTATACGAATTTACGCCTGAACGCGTATTACTCGGTCACCCGGACGCGCCTCGCCGAAGGCGTGTTGTCGGGCGACGAGTCCAGCTATCAGGGCAAGCTCGATTACAACGGCGATCGCTACGGGTTGCGTCTCGAGCATCTCAAGGTTGGTGAGAGCTTCCGGCCCGAGCTCGGATTTCTCGCCCGCGAAGCGTTCCGGCGAAGCTTTGGCCAGGCGCGCTTCAGCCCGCGGGCGGTTTCCATCGATGCGATTCGGCGTTTTTCTGTGCAGGCAGAGCTCGACTACATCACCGGCGTGCCCACGGGGCGCGTCGAAACGAAACGTTTCCAAAGCGAGTTCAAGATTGATTTTGCGGCCGGTGACGAGGCGACGGTCGAGTACAACAGACAGTACGAGCTTCTTCCGGAAGAGTTCGAGATCTCGGACGGCATCGTCCTTCCTGTGGGCGGCTACGACTTCAAAGACGTACGTTTCGTATTCCGCTTCGGACCGCAGCGGCGCGTTCCTGGTTTCGTCACCTTTCGCACCGGAACATTCTTCGGGGGAGATCGCAGGGAGCTCTCTTATAACGGACGCATCGAGGTCACGACGAAGTTCTCGCTAGAGCCTCGTATTGCCCTGAACTTCGTCGACTTGCCGCAAGGTGACTTCACCACAAACCTGATCAGTACCCGCGTGAATTACACGTTCTCACCGCGGATGTTCGTGAGCGGCTTGTTCCAGTTCAGCTCGAGCAGCAACTCCTTGAGCTCGAACGTGCGCCTGCGTTGGGAATACCAGCCGGGGAGCGACCTCTTCGTCGTCTATAGCGATGGCCGTGAGACGGGTCTCGACGGTTTCCCGATGCTCTTGAATCGCACTTTTGCGGTCAAATTCACGAAGCTCTTCCGCTTCTGAGACTTACTCTGCGAGCATCGCCTCGATGCGCTCCTCGGGATAGCTCAGAAGCCGGCCCATCTCTCGCGCGATCTCTTTTCTCGCTTCGCCTTCGTACTCTCCATCGTCGATGAGTTGTTGCTTGCGGGCTTTGAGCGCCATGTACTCGTCTTTGACGGGATCGAGATAGATGAACAGCACGTGCTTGCCCTCGGTCACCTCGACGGGGAAGAGGTCGGTAACGAGAAAGTTGGTCTCCAGGAAGCACTGGGCGTTGTTACGCGCAACAATCTTTTCTGCTTCTTCGCGAAGGCCCGCCATGTCGTCCGGCGACATCGCGGAGCTGAGCGCGAGTTTCTTGACGCCGACGCCGACGACTTCGGCAAAGCCGCCAATGACGCCGAGCTGATACGAGCGCTCGTCGATGACAGGGTCACTGGCAGCAGCAGCCGGAGGCTCTGCGGCGGGGGGCGTTTGACAAGCATAGAAAGCGACTAGAGCGAGCATCCAAGCGTATCTCATAGCGCCGGCATGCTAGCACAGGTGTTATCCTTCGCCGATGACGACGCTAACCATAGACGAGCTATTGACCACGACCCGTGCCGTGCGCAAGAGGCTGGACCTCGAACGGCCCGTCGAGCTCGAGGTGATTCGCGAGTGCCTGAAGATAGCGCTCCAAGCGCCGACAGGATCGAACCAGCAAGGATGGCACTTCGTTGTCGTGACCGACGCCGCGAAGCGCGAGGCTCTCGCCAAGCTCTACGCGAAGGCCTTCGATGCCTATATTGGTCAAGGCTCCTCGTCTTCGCCGGGGCCGGACGCCCAGATGGTGCGGGTGATCGACTCGGCGACCTATCTCGCGCAAAACCTCGCGAAAGTTCCCGTGCATCTGGTGCCATGTGTTGCAGGCCGCATTCCTCCGGAGAAGGCAACGACGGTCGCGACGGCCAGCTTCTACGGTTCGATCTTGCCGGCGACGTGGAGCTTCATGCTCGCGGCGCGCTCACGCGGACTCGGTACGGCGTGGACGACGCTTCATCTAGTTTACGAGCAAGAGGCCGCCGAGATTCTCGGGATCCCCTATGATCGGATCACGCAAGCGGCCCTCATCCCTGTGGCCCATGCGAAAGGAACCGAGTTCAAACCCGCGGTGAGACGTCCTCTCGAGGCGTCCCTGCATATCGACACTTGGTAGGAGCGCAAATGGCGAGACTCTTCATTTTCCTCACGGCAATGGCGGCGGCTGCGGCCCTATCGGCTCAAGGTATGGTTCACGTCATCATCGATACGGAGCACGGCGAGATCGAAGTGGCGATCGACCCCGAGCACGCGCCGGGCACTTCCGCGAACTTCTTGCGCTATCTCGATGCGGGCCACTATGACGGCGGCCAGTTCCATCGCACGGTGACGATGCAGAACCAGCCGAACAACGACGTGAAGATCGAGGTCATTCAAGCAAGCGTGAACGCGGCGAAGGGAGAAGAGGGCTTCGGTGCGATCCCTCTCGAGCGTACGACCACGACACGGCTCGAGCACAAAGATGGCGCGATCTCGATGGCGCGGGGAGAGCCGGACAGCGCGACGTCGAGCTTTTTCTTCTGCATCGGGGATCAGCCCGAGCTCGATTTCGGTGGCAAGCGCAATCCCGACGGTCAGGGCTTCGCGGCCTTCGGGATGGTTGTGCGGGGGATGGACGTCGTCAAGAAGATCCAGATGTCGCCCCATGAGGAGCAGCGTCTCGAGCCACCGGTGCGGATTCGATCGATTCGGCGTCGGGACTAGATTTTCTCCGCCCCGATGACGGGTCGGATCGCCCGGTTGCAAAAGAAGCCGGCGGCGAGAAGCACAGCCATGACGTACATCGTGACATCATAGGCGCGCTCGGCCGAGACGCCGTTCTCGATTTGATATTGGCGAATGTAGTTCACGAGCACGGGGCCGAGAATGCCGGCGACCGAAAGCGCTGTGAGTAGGCGTCCGTGGATTGGGCCAACGTCTCGGGTGCCGAAAACATCCGCGACGTAGGCGGGGAGGGAGGCGAAGCCGCCGCCATACATCGTCAAGATCAGCGCGAAGCAAGTGACGAAAAGCGTGACGCTCCCTGCGTGACCGGCGAAGGGGACGGCCATGTAGAGAAGCGGCCCGACAGTGAAAAAGACGCTGAAGGTCGCTTGCCTTCCGATGACGTCGGAGAGTGAGGCCCAGAGCAGGCGTCCGCCCATGTTGAAAAAGCTCAATAGCGCGACGAAGGCCGCTGCTGCGGAGGCGCTGAAGCTGTCGAATGCCTCCTGAATCATAGGCGAGGCCTGCCCGAGCACGCCAATGCCCGCCGTGACGTTCAAGAGCATGATTGTCCAGAGCAAGTAGAACTGCCGCGTCCTCATCGCACTCTCGACGGACACCCCGGCCACATACGGCTCCTCCGCGGCTTCGAGCTTCCCTTTATCTTCGGCGGGCACGCGAAACATGAACGCACCCACCATAATCGCGACGAGGTAGACGCTTCCGAGCACCACGAAGGTCTCCCAAACGCCCACCGAAGACGGCGACGAAAAATACCCCATCAAAGCTTCGGAGACCGGGGCCGCTATGATGGCGCCACCGCCGAAACCCATGATGGCAAGGCCTGTGGCGAGGCCGCGGCGATCGGGAAACCAGCGGATGAGAGTCGAGATGGGTGTCGTGAAGCCGAGGCCCAACCCTGAGCCCCCGATGACGCCGTAGCCGATATAGAGCAGCCAGATCTCGTGTAAGAAGACGCCGAGCGCGGCGAGAAGCAAGCCGCCGCCGAAGCAGAGCGCCGCGACGAAGCCGCTCATGCGCGGGCCGACCCGCTCCTGCCATTTGCCAGCAAGACCCGCCGAGAGCCCGAGAAACACATAGGCAAGGGTGAAGACCCAGCCGAGCGTCGTGAGTGGCCAGTCGTCAGGCGCGGATTCGGTGATACCGATGACCCGGGTGAGCGGCAGATTGAAGACGCTGAACGCGTAGGCCTGGCCGATGCTCAAATTGATGAAAAGCGCCGCCGGGATCGTCCACCACCGCTTGTATTCCGGGCCAGCGATGATATGACTCTTCGACAGAAAGTTCATGAGCTTCTAGATCTAGAGGCCTGTCATAGTACATGTGATATCGTCCGACGCCAAAGCGAGGTTTCTTATGGATCGACGACAAGCGTTGAAGACGATGGGCGCGGCCGCGCTCGCCCAGCTTTCCACGAACGAGCTCTTCGCGATGGCTCGGGAGACTCACAGCCAGCTGGAAGAGGTTACCGACACCGACCGCTACATTTTCAAGAGCCTGGACCCTAGCCTCTAACCGGTCAGAAGTGAGGATTTTGTTCGTACTTTTCTGGGGGCGCGAGCTAAGTGACGTCGTTTCAACAGCTTTCAGGTTTACCTGGCTAGGCCTAGGCCACATCTAGCCGCGGATTACCTTTGGGACTCCGACGCTCGATCAATATTAAAAAAGCGTAACGCAAAGGCGCAAAGGGAAAAAAGAACAAGAAGAGGAGAGGTACCGCTTCCGGCGCTATGTTTTTGGCGGTTTCCCCCTGCGTTAGGCAGAGCCGAACTGAACTGAGCTAGGAGCCCAAAGTTTAGCGACAAGAGCCGTACCTCTCATCTTTCTTTTCTTGCTTTTCTTTTCTTGCTTTTCTTTGCGACTTTGCGCCTTTGCGTTACGCTCTTTTTAATATTGATCTCTTCTTAAATATTGCATTGCGCTAATCGCTTGCGAGGATGATGCGGGATTTGATGCTTTTGATGGCGTCTTTTGCGTATTTGCTCGCGGTCGTGTTCTTGCCCTTGTCGATACGCTCCAGGATCGAGAGGCTGCTCTTCGACGCGAGACGGCCGAGCCCCTGGATGGCGTTCAAGCGCGCCAGCTCATAGGGGTCGTTGATCTTCTGTGCGAGGTGCTGGACCGCCTCTTGACTCCCGAGCTCACTGAGCGCGTATAGGGCGCAGGCCCTAGTCCAGCCGGACGGATCGTGGGCCAGCTCGAATAGCACCTCGATCGGCTGTTTGCTCGGAAGATCATAGAGCGTTCCGCCGTGCTCGGCGACGGTTGTCAGGTTCGTGTGCTCGAAGAGGGGCTGGATGCCGCCGAGAACATCGGCGTCGACGCGCACTTCGAGCGCCTCGACGGCGTTCGAACGTACGGTGAGCTCGGGGTGGGTGAGATTTCCGAGGATGAGGCGCATGCCGTCGCGCTCACCGAAGACGCTGTCCAGAACGTCGAGCGTGTTCTCTTTGGCGCTCTTGACGCGGTCGGCGAGCGCGTCGCATACGAGGCGAAGACCCGGCGTTTGGGGAAGCGTTCGGAGTTTCTGCAAGCGCACGAGGTCGTAGTAGGACTGCTCGGCTTCGAGTGAGAGGATTTGGAGGAGTGCCTGGTCCGCTCGGGTCGATCCGATCCCGTCCAGTGCCTCGATGGCGTGGCGCCGCACCTCGACGTCGGAGCCCCAGAGCGAAAGAAGGAGTGGCTCGACCGCCGCTTCTCCCGAACTGGCAAGAGCCCGTGCGGCGAGCCGGCGCGTGGTGCCGTCGCCTTCCTCCATGAATCGAACGAGACGTTTTATCGCCTCGCGCCGACCGGCTTGGGCCAGGCTGAGAATAGCTTGACGGCGGACCGCTATGCTCTCGTCGACGAGCGCTTCGTCGAGGAGCTGAATGGAGCGGGCATCGCCGATCTCGCCCAGCCCGTATAACGCCGATCGTTGGTGCGCCTCCTCCTCGGTCCGGTACATCTCTTCGAGAATCTTGCGGCCATAGTCGGCTCCGCGCTCCGGATCGAAGCGACTATAGGCGACCGCCGCGTTGGCGCGGATTCTCCCTTCCGGATCCGTCTCGAAGGACGGGAGAAAGGACTCAGGGTGTGCCAGGCCGATTTGGGCGAGTGCTTCGATCCCGTTGGCTCGTACCCTCGGGTCACTATCCTCGAGTGCCGGTTCCAGGAGCCGCGTCGATTCCTCGTTCTTGCGCAGCAACCGACCGAGTGCCGCCACCATCGTGGCACGCACCCGTGGATCCTGCTCCCGGCGCACGCCGTCCACGAGAAGTGGTGCTGCGGCGGGATCGCGGAGCTCGGCAGCCACTTCGACGCCGAGGAGTCTCACCGAGACTTCGTCGTCGTTCAGAGCTCTCTCGAGGTCCGAGAGATCCCGGCTATGCCGCGTCTGTAGCGTCGCTTGTGGTGTATCGCTCGATGAGAACGCAAAGCGAAGCCGGCTCTTTTCTTCGAGGATCGCGACCAGGCTTGCCAGGTATGCGGAGTGCAGTCGAAGGGAGACGAAAAGAAACGCTCCCGACACCGCGAGCGCTACGATGACGAGTGTGCGCAGCTCGAACAAGCTGCTCGCAAGTAGGAAGAGTCCTCCCATCAGCACGCCCGCGGGCTCGATGACCGTTTCCTTGAAGGCTTTGGCACGGCCACGGCGATCGGCGGGAATCGGATTGAAGACGAGGTCAGTAGAGGTCCGATAGATGGAGATCCGCAGCACCTTTTGGACGGCCCGGCTTGCGAGCACGGCGAAAAAGAATGCCGGCCCGAGCGCGTTGCCAGTGGCGATCAGCACCACCGCTATCGAACCGAAGCCTGCGAGGACCGCGAGCGGAGCTGCAAGCTGCCCTCGGGTAACGCCGAGCGATGAGATCAGCCGGTTGGCGGCGAGAAGCTGCACCAGGGCGCCGACTCCGATGACAACGCCGTTCAACAGAGCATAGAAGGAGGTGAGCGCTTCTACGTCCACTGCCCCGAGCTCAGTGAATCGGACACTTGCTGCTTTACCCATGAGAAAATCGAGTACTTGTGCCAGAAAGGCGAACAGCAGAAACGATGCCGAGATGTTTCTCAGGAGCGGCGATGAGAGCGAGATGCGAAAGTCGGACCGAAGGCGATAGAGGGAGTCCCTGACCTTGAATCGTCCTGGGATCCGAGGCCGTTCGATAGCAGCTCCGTATTGTCGGGCAACGCTGCGCGTCGGAATCAGGGCGGCGACTAGAAGCACGGCGGCGGTCAGTAGAAGATCTTCCGTGGCCATCCATCGCGTCAGCACGGCGGCCGCCACCGAGGCGGTCACTCCTCCTGCGAGGCTGAAGCCGAGCAAGATGGGGAACAAGCGCTTCGCTTGCCGGAGGTCACAGACGTCTCCCGCGATTAGCCAGAACTGCAGGAAGAGGAAGCTCTTCATCAGATAGGAAAGAACGTAGAGCCCGCGATAGATGAGACCGGGAGCTTGATCGCCCTGATGGTGTGTGATCGCCAGCACGGCGGCGAAAAGGATCAACGTCGATGCGAAGAGCTTGAATCGGTCCAGGCGATCGATAACCGGAATGATGAACAGGCTGGCGAAGATGAGAAGCAGCGCGCTTCCAACATAGACTTGCGGCAGTACCTCCGCGCCGAGATTGGCCACCAGGAGCGATGTGATGCCGATATCGAAAAGCGTGTGCGCGGCCGCCACCACGAAGTGGAGGGCCCCGAGAAGCAGGATGGGACGCTGGTCCATCTCGAGGATGTTGAACGCTTTACGAATCTCCATGTTTCTCCGACGGAGAATAAATCTCGTTCGCTTGGCGTAGACGCCGGGCGAACTCCTCGAACATCGCGAAGGCGATGTCTGGATAATCGAGCACCGCGACACGAAAATCTCGCTTGCGAAGCACGAGCAAAGTCGAGCTCTCTTCGGCCCTCGCGGAGTTGGGTCGCGGTTGGTCGTCGATAATGGCCATCTCTCCGAAGTAAGCGCCTTTGTCGAGCGTGGCGAGAAGCTTCTCGGAGGGGGCGTCGCCGCGAAAAAGAGAGACCTTCCCCGAATGGATCATGTACATCTCGTCGCCACGATCCTGCTCGGCGAAAATGAGTTCCCCGCTGGCAATCTGGGTTTCCCGAATCGCGTCGGAGATACGCTTCAAGCCCTCCCCTCGGACGGCTGAGAAGAGGGGAATCTCCTTCAGGGCGACGATGAGCTCCATGGTCGATAGCATCGACGATCCTCTCAGAATAATGGTTCGCGCGATTCTAGCCGAATCGCGTTGGGACCGTGTGAAAGCCTCCGAAGCTTCGTGCCCGAGCTTCTCGACGATCGCATCGTTCGAGTGGATCGCCTTTTGTGGGAGAAGCTCGTCGGACTCACTGACGATGAGCTCCGCTTAGCGGTGTCGCCATATCTTGATGGCCTCGAGGTGAGCACCTTCTCAAAAGGCGCGAGCTGCTCCTCGAACATGTGCGGGAGCTGGTGTCCCAACGCGGTGAGAAAATTGTCTTTTACTAGTGAGACGCCTCATGGCAGGCAAGTCAGCGCTTCCTGGCGCGAGGGTTCCACACGCCGCGGGCGACCGCGGGGACAAACTCATCGAGTGAAGCGCCCTCGAGCTCGACGGCCGCGTCGATTTCAGCGCTTTTGTAGGCGGCCATGAGAAGCTCGGTCACCGCGACACCGTCGTCGAACGTCTCTTCGGGACGTAGGTTCTTCAAAAACGACTGAACCATGTGACGGTTCTCGTCGACATAGCCGTAGGAAGCGCCTTCGTCGGTGACGACGGGCATGAGGCCGAGCTCCGCGTTTTGTTTCTCGACGAGATCCTCGCCAGATTCTTGCCGGGAGTCGCGGCTAAAGAAAAGTGACAGCTCCGTGTCGAGCGTATTGACCTTCATTGAATATTCCGGCCCGAGCAGCTCCAGCGACAGACGAAGTCCGGCGCCGACATAGCTCCACGAAGTCGTGGCTTCCACGATGAGCGGCTCGCCGTTCTCGTCCTCATATTCCACGATCGCGCGGGCGAAATCTTCCGAGGGCTTCGTGCTGTAGTCGACGTCGCTTCCGTAAGCAGCTTTCAGCTTCTCGACATAGGCGGGCCGCTGCCATTTCAGACAGGCGATCTGCGCGCTGACTTTCTTGGCTTCGAGGCTTTCGCGTGGCTTGCCCGGCTCGGTCAACAGGTAGCGCGCTACTTCGATCGAATGGCACATCATGTCGTTGAGGACGCCGCCGCCTTGAAGCTCGCCTTGCCAAAACCACCTTGCGTGAGGGCCGCTATGCTCCTCGGCGGAGCGTGCGAGATAAGGTCGCCCCGAAGCCGAGGCGCCTCGACTCCATAGAAGTGCTTTGCCTTTTGTGACCGCCGGCTGAAAGACTTGGTTCTCCAAATAGCCGTCGAGAACGCCCGAACGCTTGACGAGCTCGCGCACTTTCTTGGCTTCCGCGAGATTGCGCGCGAGCGGTTTTTCGCACGCGATACCGAGGAGCGCGCCGCCATTTTCGAGAGCTTCCACGATGGCTTCCATGTTGGCGACACGCTCGTGATTCGGGCCGCAAATCCATATGGCATGGATGGATGGATCTTTCACCATGGCTTCGATGGACGGGAAGGCTTTCGCTTCGCCTACGCCGCGGGCGTTCGCGAGCGCCGCCGCTTCTGCCGCGCGCCCCGTGTTCGGGCTCCATATCCCGCGGATATCCGCATCCCGCACGGCGATAAAAGACGCGATGTGAAAGCGCGTGATGAACCCGCTGCCGATGAAACCAATGCCCAATCGTTTCGTCGTCATCTCGTCATCCCGTCTTCCGTCAGTTGGCTTGAGCTACCATGGGCGGAGACTTCCAGATTTGCCGGGTCGTGTCAAGCCGTTACGTTAGAATCGGTTAGCAGGAATTGGGCGCTCCTGCGATTTGTGTTAAGATGTTTTGGTTACCAACCGGTCGGTAAATTATGATGACACGCAAGACAGGAGCACAGATCCTCTGGGATGCCCTCGAGCACCAGGGCGTCGAGACGGTCTTTGGCTATCCGGGTGGCGCGATCTTGCCGGTCTATGACGCGCTACTCGATTCGACTATCCATCACGTTCTCGTGCGGCACGAGCAAGGCGCGGCGCACATGGCCGACGGTTTCGGGCGTGCTTCCGGACGTGCGGGCGTCGCGATCGCGACCTCGGGCCCCGGTGCCACGAATCTTGTCACGGGAATTGCGACGGCGATGCTCGATTCGTCGCCTTGCGTCTTCATTACAGGGCAAGTTCCGAGCCATGTCATCGGTACGGATGCGTTTCAAGAAACAGACATCACAGGCGTCACCCTTCCGATCACGAAGCACAATTTTCTGGTTACCAAAACCGAGGACATTGCCCAGACCATCAAGAAAGCGTTCCATATCGCCGAGGGCGGTCGTCCTGGTCCAGTGCTCGTCGACATCACCAAGGATGCGCAGCAGGGTGAATGCGACTACGAATGGGATGACAGCCCGGTCGAGCTTCCTTCCCGCACCCCGCGACCCACGGTAAGCCCGGAAGAGCTCGACCACGCGGCGGAGATCCTGAACACTGCGAAACGCCCGCTCATTCTCGCGGGACGGGGCGTGACGCTTTCGGGTGCGACCGGGCTGCTTGCCGACTTCGTGGAGAAGACGCAGATCCCGGTCGCGATGACGCTTCTCGGTATCGGCGGTTTTCCCGCGTCCCATCCGTTGAATCTCGGCATGATGGGCATGCACGGCGAGGCTTGGGTGAACCAGGCTATCCAAAACGCTGACGTTCTTCTAGCGCTCGGCATGCGCTTCGACGATCGCGTTGTCGGCGACCCGAAGAAGTTTGCTCCGGCGGCGCGCAAGATCCATCTCGAGATCGATCCTTCCGAGGTGAACAAGATCGTTCAAGTCGAAGTCGCCCTCATCGGTGATCTCGCGGGCTCGCTCCGCGCTCTGGCGCCGAAAGTCTCTTGCCAGGACCTAGCGCCGTGGCACGGCTTCATCCGCGATCTGAAGGGCGACTCGGCGGTTCGTGACATCCAGCAGCTTCCCGATAGTGGCCATCTCTACGCGGCCCACGTCATCAGCGATTTGTGGAATTTGACCGAAGGGAATGCCCTCGTGGTGACCGATGTGGGGCAGCACCAAATGTGGGCAGCGCAATATTACAAGCACGACGCGCCGCGAAAGCTCATCACTTCCGGCGGTCTCGGCACGATGGGCTTTGCGCTCCCCGCCGCCATCGGCGCGAAAGTCGCACGGCCGGACGAGGAAGTCTGGGTCATCGTGGGTGACGGCGGATTTCAGATGACGGCGGCGGAGCTATCGACCTGCGCGCAAGAAGGGTTGAAATTGAACGTCGCCATCATTAATAACGGTTATCTAGGCATGGTGCGCCAGTGGCAGGAGTTTTTCTACGACAAGCGCTATGCCGCGACCCCGATGCGGAACCCTGATTTCGTCAAGCTCGCACAAGCGCACGGTCTTCTTGGGCTGCGCGTGGACAAGCGCGCGGGCATCGAAGAGGTTGTCGCCACCGCGCGTGCGGCGGAGGGGACTACCGTGATC
The DNA here is from genome assembly GCA_004356105.1 of Acidobacteriota bacterium. GTDB lineage: Bacteria > Acidobacteriota > Vicinamibacteria > Marinacidobacterales > SMYC01 > SMYC01. Next base: position 11,527 of record SMYC01000237.1, read on the forward strand.
GATTTTCGCGTCGAGAAGGAAGACACCGTATACCCGATGGTGCCTCCGGGCAACACCATCGAAGCCATGATCCGGCGGCCGGAATCTGCGCTCGAGAAGAAAGACGACAAGGCGCTGGTGAAAAAGGACTAACGTGATGGAGCCAAGCATGCGCGCCCGTACTTTCGTCGTTCTCGTCGAAGACCGCCCGGGCGTTTTGGACCGCGTCGCGTCGCTTTTTCGCCGGCGCGCCTACAACATCGAGTCGCTCGCGGTAGGCCATACGGAGCGCCCGGGCGTCTCGCATATCACCATCGTCATGAACGCGGATGACCGCGTGGCGCGACTCGTCGAGGCGAATTTGTATAAGCTGGTGGATGTTCTGAACGTCGAGGACGTATCGAACGTTCCGTCAGTCACGCGCGATCTGGCTCTTATCAAAGTTCGGGCGGGCCACGAACGCCGGGCGGAGGTCATGCAGGTCGGGGAGGTTTTTCGGGCCCGAGTCGTTGACGTGAGCCCGGACGCTCTAATTTTCGAGATTACGGGCACCGAGGACAAAATCAATCGTCTCGTGGAAGTGCTGCGGCCTTTTGGGATTTTAGGGCTCGCACGCACGGGACGGGTAGCTATGGCACGGGAGCAAACGCCTGCCGAGGAATTTGCACACGAAGGAGTGGTTTAAATGGCAACGATTTACTATGACAAAGACGCCGATCTCGCGATCGTGCGAGGAAAGAAAGTCGCCGTCATCGGCTATGGCTCGCAAGGCCACGCCCATGCGTTGAACTTGAAAGATAGCGGGGTGGATGTTCGCGTGGGGCTTCATTCCGAGAGCCGCAGTCGGGCGAAAGTCGAAGCGGACGGTCTTCAGGTGGGAAGCGTTGCGGAGGTCTCTGATTGGGCTGATGTGATCATGGTGCTTGCACCCGACACGAAACAGCCGAAAATCTATAAAGACGAAATCGAGCCGGGCTTGACGGCGGGCAACACGCTCATGTTCGCCCACGGTTTCAGCATCCACTACAAGACGATTCTGCCACCGCAGGACGTGGACGTTTCGATGATCGCCCCGAAAGCGCCGGGCCACCGCGTCCGCGAGACTTATGTCGACGGCGAAGGCACGCCGGTTCTCCTCGCCATCCATCAAGACGTGTCGGGAAACGCGAAGGCGTTCGGTCTTTCCTACGCGATGGGGATTGGCGGAAGCCGCGCGGGCGTTTTGGAGACGACTTTCGCAGAAGAGACAGAGACGGATCTTTTCGGCGAGCAGACGGTTCTCTGCGGCGGCGTGAGCCATCTCGTGAAAGCAGGCTTCGACACGCTCGTGGAAGCGGGCTATCAGCCGGAGATGGCTTATTTCGAATGTTTGCACGAGCTGAAACTGATCGTAGATCTCATGTATCGCGGCGGCATGAACTACATGCGCTACTCGGTCTCCGACACCGCGGAGCATGGGGACTATACCGGCGGGCCGCGCATCATCACCGACGAGACGCGCAAGGAGATGAAGCGTGTCCTCGACGAGATCCGGGACGGCACCTATGCCAAGAAGTGGATCGAGGAGAACGAGAAGGGCCGACCGTGGTTCAACGAGACCCGCGCGAAAGAGCAGGACCACTTGATCGAGCGTGTCGGCGCAGAGCTCCGGAAGATGATGCCGTTTCTCGACCCGGTGACGGTGAAGCCCGGAGAGGGGCCGATCTCGGAAAAAGCAGAAGAAAAAGAAGAAGTCGAGGCCTAATCACGGTCTACCGGACGTCGAGTAGGCGCCGCATCAGGTCGGGAACGAAGGCGTCGGATGCGGTGTGGCAGTAGGTGACGCGCCGCTCTGTCTCGAGCTCGCTCGAGACGATCAAGTAGGGCTTGTTCTCGCTCGGCTCGATGTCATCGGGATGCGTTTGGATCTGAACGGGTAGCGCGTCGCAATGGATCCATTGGGGCGACGTCAAGTAAGCGACCGCGAGAGTGTCGAAAGGGTAGATAGCGCGCACTTGGAAGTGGGTGTCGTACCAGTTCACGTAGTCGCGTAAAGGCTCGAGAAAAAAATCGGCGAGCTCGGGAACCCTCGCGAAGCGCTCGATGTCTCTTTGCGAAATCGGTGTCTTGGCAGAGATCTCGAAAGGCGCGAGCACGATGGGCGCACCCGAATCCAAGAGGATCTGGAACCCTTCCGAGTCGTACTCGAAGTTCATGTCCATGAGCGGCCGTCTACCTTCACCGATGACAAAGGTTTGTCCCGGCCGGCGGCCCGCGACCGCGATAATCTCCTCGATTTGGCTTGCGAGCTCGGGATGGTTTTTCAGGACCGTCGCGACATTGGTGACCGGACCGAGCGCCAAGACGGTGAGCTTCTCACGGCGGAGCGCCGCGGCGAGCGCGCGCGTCGCATCGTTCTCGATGCCGAGCTCGGCCCGGCTGGCAGCGCCTTTGTAAACCTCGAGGCCTTTCGGCCCGAACCGCTTTACGATCTCTTGGGCGTTAGGATAGCCCTGCTCGAGGGCGGAGTTCCCGAACACGACGCTCACGCCGCGCACTTCGAGCTCGGGAGAATGAAAGCTTTGGAGGAGCGCAAGCCCGTCATCGGGCTCGTGGCCGCCTCTCAACACGGCAGGGTCGACGTCGAGCCAGACGACTTTGGCCGCGAGAGCTATGACGAGGAGTCCTTTAATCACGGTTTCCTCCAACACGCTCGACGAGCGCCCCGATGGCTCGGGCATCCGTCACAGAGCGCGCATATTCCGGCGGCCTCAAGAGCCCGCCCATATAGACCCGCGGATTGCGAAACGTCATCCCGCTATCCTCTTCGACGAAGCCGGTGACGTGCAGCTCTTTGGCGCGGGTCGTTGCCGCAATTTTCTCGATGTTCTTTTCATGGATGTTGCCGGCCGGCATGATAACGATGCGTTCGGCGGCAACTTTCACGAGCTCCGCGAGAAGATCCAGACCCGCCACCGCGGACTCGTCCTGGCCGGAGGTCAGGATGCGATCGATGCCGAGCTCCACGAGCGTTTCGAGAGCGGCGATTGGGTCGCGCGTCATGTCGAAGGCGCGGTGGTAGGTCACGCTCATGGGGCGCGCCTTTTCGAGAAGCTCCCGCGTGCGCGCGACGTCGACGGTGGCGTCGGCGGCGAGTGCGCCAATGACGACTCCATCCACGCCGAGGCTTTTCGCCGTGGCGATGTCCTCGAGCATCACTTCGTGCTCGGGCTCCTCGTAGAGAAAGTCGCCGCCGCGGGGGCGGATGATGACGTGGAGGCCGATCGAGATCTTGGCCCGGGCCCGCGCTATCGCTCCGGCACTTGGGGTGAGACCGCCTTCGAGAAGAGCCGTACAGAGCTCGACGCGCGCCGCTCCGCCCTTTTCAGCGGCGATGGCGCTTTGCACGGAATCGACACAAGCTTCGATGAGCATGTGCGGAGTCTAGCAAGGCCACCCGTAGAAAGGGTACAAAACATCACATGAATCGCAGAAATGCTCTGAAACAAACAGGTTTCTTGGCGGCAGGCGCGCTTCTCGGGGGCTGCTCCGCACGGCAAAACGCGCCGGCGTCGGCTCGTGTGTCCATGCTGACGCTACCGAAAGTCAAGGTTTCGGAAGACCGCGTCATCCGAACGGTGGTGGGATTGAGGCCGTTCCGTCCGCCGGGATTCCACGTGGAAAAGGAGCGCCACGGCCTGAAGACCATCGTCCATAATTATGGCCATGGCGGCGGAGGCTTGACGCTTTCCTGGGGCAGCTCTTATCTCGCCCTTGAAAAGCTCTTCGAGGATGGTGCGGCGCCTTCTAGAGTCGTTGTGCTCGGCTGCGGCGCTCTCGGGCTCTCGGCAGCGCGCCTTCTTCAACAGCGCGGGCTCGACGTGACCATCTACGCCAAGGATCTTCCGCCGAACACGACTTCGAATATCACCGCGGGCCAATGGTTGCCGTACTCAGTGGCCGACTTCAGGCGTCGGACACCGGCGTTCAACGAGCAGCTCGAGCGCGCGTCACGTTTCTCGCATCGCATGTTCCAAAACATGCTCGGAAGCCACTACGGTGTGCGCTGGCTGACGAACTACGTTTTGAGCGAACATCCTTTCGGTGGCGGAGGTGAGGATCCCTCTACCGCCGGTCTGTTTCCGGAAACGAGAAACTTCGAGCCCGACGAGCACCCGTTCCCGGTGCCGCACGTGCGTCAATATGTCACGATGCTCATCGAGCCCTCGACCTATTTGAATGCCGTAGTGCGCGACTTCCAACTCGCAGGCGGCCGGATCGTCGTCCGCACGTTCGAAGACGTTTCCGACGTTCTGTCACTCTTGGAGCCGGCGATCGTGAACTGCACCGGCCTCGGGGCGAAGGCGATCTTCGGCGACGACGAGCTCACCCCGATCAAGGGGCAATTGACGTTCCTGCTACCTCAGCCGGAAGTCGACTACATCACGCTCTATGGCGATCTCTACATGATGCCCCGCACGGACGGCATCCTGCTCGGCGGCACCCACGAGCGCGGCGAGTGGTCGATGGACGTAGACCTAG
>SMYC01000015.1 GCA_004356105.1 Acidobacteriota bacterium
AGTGTTTCCTGTCGAGCCCAAGGACCTTGCGAAACATATTCTTGGCTTCGCCGTTTTTTCCCATGTCTTCGTACAGCTCACCTAGATACCAGTAAGAGCTGGCGTCTAGAGCGTCGAGCTCGATAGCTTTTTGGAAATGATCCACCGCGACCGCTCTGGACTGTGGATGCGTCGAGCACGCGCGCCCGAGCAGCCGGTGGTAAGGCGCCTCAGCGGAGTCGAGGCGGATCGCTTCTTCGAGTGCTTCGATCGCCTCGCGGTAATGCTCGTCGTTGAACAGGCGGCGGGCTTCCATATAGCTCTTCGTCGCAGCCTGGCGCTTTTGGTCCGGATCGAGCTCGGGCGTCGCTTCGGGTACGGCTTTCGGTCGTGGCGCCGGCTTGGTTCGGGCCACCGGTTCGGGGGCGGGCCTCGGCTTGATCCGTGACGTGACAGCTTCCGGCGGCGGCGTGTCTCGAGGCTCGGTTTTTTGCTCCGGCTCTGGAGCTGGTGTCAAAGGAGCAGGTAACTTGGCCACCGCAGGCGCCGTTAGCTTCATGTCGGCGATCACTTCCAAAGGCGGTTCGGGTCGAGACGTCGAAAGCGGCTCGGGTCGTGCTTCCACCAACCCCACGGCCAGCATCGCGGAGATGGTCTGGAAAGTTTCCAGCTCGTCCATCGGCGAAATCGAGAGCAAGTCGATAATCATGGTGCGCCCGTCCACGCATGAAAGTACAAAGGCCTCGGACGGATTTTTTACCGAAGTCGGATCGACCCCCATTTCGCGTCCAACATGAAGGTAGTCCGTCATCGAGCCCACACTGATGCGCAAGGCGATGGGGTCCGTAATAGACCGAATGCCGTCCTGAATGATCTCGCGCATGGGAAGATCCAGCATCAAGTCCGGGGCCACCGGGTCCTCGACCGACTCGAAACAGTAGCTCCCATCGTGCATAGAGAACAAGAAGGTCACGATCTCACGGACTTGTTCTTCCACCCTCTGGAGCAGCTCATCCTCGTCGAGCACTCCGAGCTCCACCAGGATCTCACCGAAGCGCCTCCCGGTCTGCCGTTGGTTTTCGTAGGCTTGATCGAGAACTTCTTGTGAAACGCCGTGAAATTCCGCAAGCCGTCGGTCGAGGCGGTCTGCCGCACGGTCGGAACTGGCGAAGATGACGGCGCCCCACTTGAAGTAGACCCGGCGCTCCCTATCCCCGCGCTGGATGCGGAGAATGCCACTCCGGTATTCTTCGTGCAGCCGGCGAATGAGCGCGGGCAGCGTTCCGAGACCGAGCTCTCCGCAGACGGTTTGGGCCTCGACGTTCGCGAGCTCGGCTTCCATGGCGTCGTCAATCTGTTGCAAGCTCGAAGCCAGGTCAGAGAGGCCAGGGCGTTCGTATAGAATGCTTTGAATCAATAACTTCAAGAAGAGTCGCCGGGAGCCCGCTCACCATACGTAGTGAAATCACCACGGCATACCCGTTCGTGTCCGCTACTTTGATCGGGACCACTACCCCGCCCGCCGGCTTGCACTGTCGAGCGTCCTGACTTATAAATCGGATTGGAGGTTTCCATGCCTGACACAAACAAGCCATCCCGGCGCGCGTTCCTCGCGTGGAGCGCCGCGTTGGCAGCGGGGGCCGGCTCGTGTCGCGCCCAGCAGTCGCCAGCCGCAGGCCCGAGCCTGTCCTCGAGCGAGCTCATCGAGTTGTCCGCGACCGACGCGGTGCAGGCCATGCGCGAAGGCGAGCTCAAAGCCGAAGATTACGCATCCGCTCTTCTCGAACGCTGTGAGGCAGGCAAGCATCTCAACGCGTTCATCACGCTCAACGCCGACCGCGTGCTCGAAGCAGCCCGCGCGGCGGACCGCCAACGCGCGTCGGGCGGCGCGACCGGGCCGCTTCACGGTCTCCCAATGCCCATCAAAGACAGCGTCAACACGCAGGACCTTCCTACAACAGGAGGCACGCCGGCACTCCGAGACTTTACGCCGAAAGAGGACGCGCCGGTGATCCGAACGTTGCGTGAGGCCGGCGCGATCGTGATGGGCAAGACGAACTTGCATGAGCTTTCGTGGGGATGGAGCAGCAACAATTTAGCGTTCGGCGCGGTTCGTAACCCGTACGACCCGACACGCATCCCTGGCGGAAGCAGCGGCGGCACGTCAGCGGCCGTCGCCGCACGCATGTCGCCTCTCGGCCTCGCCGAGGACACCGAAGGCTCGATCCGGGTCCCCGCGGCGCTCTGCGGGATCTGTGGTTTCCGTCCAACCACGGGACGCTATCCCAGTACCGGAGTTCTCCCGATCACACCTTTGTTCGATCAAGTGGGCCCTCACGCGCGCACGGTCATGGATCTCGTTCTCTTCGACTCGGTCTTTACGAGCGACGAGGCCACGCTCGCGCCGGCGTCGCTCCAAGGTCTGCGCCTGGGCATCGATCGCACCTATGACTTCGACACACTGGATCCCGAAGTCGAACGCTTGACCCAAGAGGCCATGCGCAAGCTCGAGGAGGCAGGCGCCGAGATCGTCGAGGTCGAAGTGCCGAACCTTGCGGAGCTCGTCGCTTCAACGGCCGGACCGATTCAAATCCACGACGTCGTCCCGATGTTGACGCAATACCTACGAGAGTTCGAAACCGGGATCTCTTTCGAGGAGTTGTTCGCGGCCGTCAGCACGGACATCAAGAACAGCTTCGAGCTCTACACCTTGCCCGGCGCCTCGAGCGGGGTGTCCGACGCAGCCTACCAGGAAGCGAAAGACGTCCACTTACCGGCGCTGCGGGAGACATTGCGCGCCTATTTCGCGGATAACCGCATCGACGCAAGGCTGTTTCCCACGACGCTCGTTCCTGCTGTCCCGATCGACCAGAGCGCCGACGATTCCGTGATCGAGATCGGCGGCGAGACGATCGACTTCACGAAAGCGATGTCCCGAAACATCTCACCCGGCAGCACGGCTAGTCTCCCCGGCATCGTGTTACCGGCTGGCCTCAGCAAAGAAGGCTTGCCGGTATCCATTGAGCTGGACGGTCCCACTGGAAATGATCGCGAGATTCTCGCGATCGGGCTCGCGGTCGAGCAGGTCCTGGGATCTCTACCAGCACCGACGCTTGACCGCTCGAGCCAGAGTCAATAATCTCAATCATGCTCATTCGATGGATTACTCTCGCCACCCTCGTCACCGCAACCGCGCTCGCCGAAGACAATTGGCCACAATTCCGGGGCCCGCATTCCTCGGGCGAGGTCGAGGCTTCGGGCCTCCCCGAGACGTGGAGCACGACGAACAACGTCGCATGGAAAACCACGATACCGGGTCGGGGATGGTCCTCACCCATCCTGTGGGGAGACCGCATATTCCTGACCTCCGTCGTTTCGAGTCAGTCCGCTGGCGCGCCGAAGACCGGGCTCTACTCGGGTGGCCCTCAAGATATCCCCGCGGGAGAGCATCGCTTCATCGTCCTCGCACTCGATTGGAGCTCCGGGAAGATCCTATGGGAACGCGAAGTGCATCGCGGCTATCCGAACCAAGCACGCCATCTCAAAAACAGCTACGCATCCGAGACGCCGCTCGTCGACGCCGCTCGCGTCTACGCCTATTTTGGCAATCTCGGCGTCTTCGCGTTCGACCACGAGGGCGAGCCTCTCTGGACCCAACGTCTCGAGCCGGTTGAAACGCGCAACGGCTGGGGAACTTCAGCCTCTCCGGCCTCCGATGGCGAGCGCCTCTACGTCGTCAATGACAACATGACGGCTTCCTACATCGCAGCATTCGACATCCAAAGCGGCGACGAAGTGTGGCGTGTGAGCCGCGACGAGGGAAGCAACTTTTCGACCCCGTACATCTGGAAGAACGACTTGCGCACCGAGATCATCACGACCGGGAGCAAGAAGATCCGCTCCTATGACCAAAGCGGCAAGGAGCTCTGGTCTCTATCCGGCATGTCAACGATCGCGATCCCGACACCGTTCTCGAAGTTCGGTCTTCTCTATGTCTCTTCAGGCTACGTGGGAGACAGCCTGCGCCCGGTCTACGCGATCAAGCCCGGCGCTTCGGGCGACATCAGCCTCGCGAAAGACGAGACGAGCAACGACTCCATCGTCTGGCACCTGCCAACCGCGGGCTCCTACAACCCCTCGCCCGTTATCCTCGGCGACACATATTACACGCTCTTCGACCGCGGCTTCTTCACCGCGCACAACGCAAAGACCGGCGAAGAGATCTACGGAAAAAAGCGCATCGATCCCACAGCCGCCGCTTTCACGGCTTCGCCTTGGGCACATTCGGGAAAGATCTTCTGCCTGAGCGAGGAAGGCGTGACCTACGTGATCCAAGCCGGCAAAGACTTCGAGGTCGTGGGCCAAAATTCCCTCGACGAAGTCGTGCTGTCGACGCCCGCCGTCGTGCGCGACAGCCTGCTCATCCGTACGGCTTCAAAGCTCTACCGGATCAAGAACCCGTAATCATGACGAACCGAAGGTCATTCCTAAAAGGCTTGGGTGCGCTTCCGGCGTCGACGATGCTGGCTTCGGAAACGGGCTTCGCCCAGGGAATCGAGCGTGACCACTTTTCCGATATTGGCGTGAAGCCTTTCATCAATGCCGCGGCCGCCTACTCCGCTCTCGGCGGAAGGAACATGTGGCCCAAGGTCGTCGAGGCGATGGAATATGCCCGCGAGCGCAACGTCATCATGGAAGAGCTCCAGGACGCCGTCGGCAAACGCCTCGCATCATTAATAGGGTGCGAAGCCGCGATGGTGACGGGAGGAGCGACATCCTCCATGACGCTCGGCACCGCGGCATGCATCACCGGGACGAACGAAGAGCTCATCCGCCAGGTGCCGGATCTGCGCGGAATGAAGAACGAGGTCATCATCCAGAAATCCCACCGCTATTCCTACGACCACGGCGTGCGCAGCGCTGGCGTTCAGCTCATCGAGGTAGAGACAGCCGAAGAGCTCGAGCGCGCGATTGGCGACAAAACCGCGATGTTGTTCTTCTTCTTCCTGAACGACGCGAAGGGGCAGATCAAGCTCCGCGAGTTTGCCGCGCTCGGAAAAAAGCACGGGATCCCCACGCTCATCGACGGATCGAACTCCGTGCCGCCCCTCAGCCGACTCTCGGAATATCTCGATGCCGGCTTCGATCTCGCGGCCTTCTCCGGCGGCAAAGGGCTACGCGGACCCTATAGCTCGGGAATGCTCCTCGGCCGCAAAGACCTCATCGAAGCCGCGCGACTCAACAACTCGCCTCATGCCGACACCGTAGGGCGCGCGATGAAAGTCAGCAAAGAAGAGCTCCTGGGTATGCTCGCCGCGGTCGAGTTCAGCCTGAGCTTCGACTATTCCGTCGAGAACGTGCGTGAGACGCGCATCGTCCATCTCATCGCCGACAAACTCTCCGTGTACAAAAACATCACGACGAAAGTCTCCTACCCACGAACGGAAAGCGGTCGCCCTCACCTGCAGATCTTCTGGGACAAATCCCTCACGCCGCTCACCGTCGAGCAAGCGCAGAAGGAGCTCGAGGACGGAGAGCCTTCGATCCGAACGTGTTACTTGGCGCTTTCGGACGGTGAGCTCGAGGTCGGCGCCGCGATGCTCAAGGACGACGAAGTCGACATGCTCGTCCAAAGGCTCGGACAGGTCCTCGCGCCCAGGGCAGGGTGAGCTGCGCTTCTACCGACGCGACCCGCTCGAGCTCTTCGCGGCTCTCGGGGAGGAAAACTCAGAACCTACCGATGGATCCGTCGGCTGCCGTTGAGAGGTTCGGGCCGGCTGTCGAAGTTCGAGAGCGACTCTGTTACCTCTTGGCCCAAAGGCGTGTGTTACAATAAATGTGAACACACGACTTCATGCCCTACTACCTTTTCATCTGGGATGATGACAATGAGGGACACATCGCTGAGCATGGCGTGACGATGGACGAGTTCGAGGAAGTCGTTTGCGATCCGGACAGCACCGGAGAGAGTCGTGCTACTGGCCGACCGATTGCATTCGGGTATACGTCTACCGGCAAGTATTTGGCCTGTGTTTATGACTTCTTGGACGAATCGACGATCTATCCGATCACAGCTTACGAAGTCAACGGGTAAAGAGCTAGTCGATGGCAAAAAGTGCGAAACGAGTCAAACGAGTGCTGAGTGCCGCGGCACGCCGGAAGTACAGTGACATACGTCACCAGCTCAACGGCGAACGAGACGAAATCCTGGCCGAGGCGCGACGACGAAAGCGGGTTCGTGACACACTGACTGCAGACTTACATCAGGCGTTTCGAATCTTGAAGAAGGAGAGAATAGCTCAAGGTCTTAGCCTTGCCGAGATGCGCGACCGTACTGGCATGAGCCGATCGGCTCTTTCCCGTCTGGAGAACGACGACACGGCGAATCCGACCATCGAGACCCTCTCCCGCTACGCGGAAGCGTTGGGAAAAGAACTCGCCATCACCCTGACCGACAAGGCAAGCTAATCCAAATGACTACGGCGCCGGCGGAGCACAGGAGGGCTCGGTGATGAAGGCGAGGAAGTGAAGGGATTGTTCAGGTCAGTTTTCCGTGGGGACGAGGCGTTCGAGCTCGGCGAACCCGTTCTCCACTAGACCTAGGCCTTGCGAGGCCAATCCACAGGTCGTGCGATATGGCGGTCTTCCGGAGCCGGGTCTTCCGGTGGTTGGCCGCCATGGCGCTCAGCATATTGTTGCCACTGACTCTCGAGCTTTTCCGTGGTGCCTTCCTTGGCCTGGATCGACGCGTCGATTTCATCTTTACGCTCGTGGTAGTAGGACAGAGCCGCGTAGACCTGGCCAGATTGAGCTGAGTAAACTCTTCTTTGATTCTCTCGGCAGGATAGCCACGCTGGAAGTAAAAGGCGATGTCCTCGACCGCGACACGAGTTCCCTCGATGCAGGGCTTCCCGCATCGAACCTTCGGGTTCGTTGTGATGTGCGAGTAGACCGACGTCGTCGTGGTGGCCATGACACTTCTACTATACATTGCGGCCTCATCGTGCGCTTCGCCGAAACACTACCCGTACGCTAGTCACGACGGTCAATCTCTGGAATTCTTCTCGGACGCTCTCTCCTGGGCACGCGCGCCACTGAGGACGTTCACGAGACTGTAGTTCCCTTCGTGGCACGCATATTCGAACAACTGACCTACGGTCACGCCGCGAGCGGCCTGGTTCGTCGTCATGGGGATCGACGCTGTCCAGGGCTTCGTAAAGCTTTCGGGATCGTGCATCGTGAATTGGTAGTCGATCGTCTCGTCGTCGATGCGCGTGAATCGCTCGACGAGGCGCAAAGACGGACGCGATGCTCGCCAGGATGCGGCCCACCAGTAATGCGTCTTGTCGGCGAAATTCGTGGTCTCGACGACCAGCGTGTCGCTCTCCCAGCGTCCGCGCGCGTCCCCGAGCCACTGGGGAGTTTTGGGTCCGAGGTGCGGACGACCGTCGAGCGAGATGATCCGAAACTCGTGATACATCTCGTGGAGAATCACGACATATCCTGGAGTCTGCAAGATGCGATAGTTCATGTTGTAGCCTTGCGTGGGGACCATCGGGAGACCGTCGGTGAGACAGCGCTCGCCGGTATCCATGTCCAACCATGACTCGAATGGACCGACGCCATAGCGGGCTCTCGAGCGCTCGTAGTGCTCCCTGGCTTCCGGCGTCCACGGAATGTGCCCGTCCGGCGGATCGATGATCAGGGACGTCCGCCCGCTTGCCACCACCCGGGTTCCCCGGTCGAACCAGACTTGATTGTAGGTGCCGGGATCGCCCGCTCTTGGATCTCGATCGATGAATTGATTCTGAGCGGCGCGCCGCTCGAGCTCGGCCATTTCTTCTTTGGTGAAAAACTCCCTCCCTGCAAAGCCCTCGGGTCGCTCCAAACGTGTGATGGTCGCGTTCGTCCAGACTCCTTGGAGGTCCGGCTCGCCCCACGCGGTCCGCGGCAGCGTCCAATTGGTCGTCTGGCTCGTGGAGGGGACAGGCGCCAGCAGGAGCCACATCGTCAAGCCCGCCGGAACGCGCGTACGCATCGCCTGCATCGCCTCACTGCTTTCTTGACGCTGTCTTCTCCTGGGCGCGACCTCCAGCGAGAACGTTCGTCACAGCTCGATTCCCCTCGTGACACGCGTACTCGAAGATCTGATAGTCCGGATCCCGCGTCAGCGGCATCGCCACTGTCCAAGGTCTCGTGTACACGTTCGGGTCTTCGATCGTGACCTCGTACTGGATAGTGTCTTCGTCGACGCGGGTGAAGCGTTCGACGACGTAAAGAGCATCGCTCGTCGGGATACCCTTGATGCGTCCGCCCGCGCCGCTCGACGCAATCCAGCCCCGGTCGTGGAAGTTCCTGGTCTCGACGACGAGCGTATCGTCCTCCCAGCGGCCGCGGGTGTCTCCCATCCACTGTCGGATGTTCGGTGCGATGTGCGGGCGTGTGTCGAGAGGGATGATGCGGGCGTCGTGGATCATCTCGTAGAGAATCACAACATATCCGGGAACCTGCAGAATCTGATAGGCGTTGTTGTAGCCGGCGGGAAACATCGAGCCCGGTATCCCGCGAGAGAGGCAACGGTCCCACACGCTCATGTACTCGTAGGAATCGGCGTTTCTGGCAAAGTTAAAGTCCCGTTTCGCCTCCGCTTCGGGTCGAACGGGAACTCTCCCATCGGGCGGATCCACAACGAGTGACGTTTGCCGCGTCGAGAGCACCTGAGTTCCCGAGTCGAACCAGATTCGGTTGTAGCTGCCGACGACGCCTGGTCTAGGGTTGCTATCACCCTCGGCGCGACGCTCTGCCGTTCTCTGCTCCAATTCGGCGGCTTCTTCTTCCGTGAGGAACGCTTTTCCAGCAAGGTGACTGGGTCGTTCGAACGGGGTAATGGTCTCGTTCGTCCAGAGACCTTGCAGATCGGGCTGTCCGTCCGGTGTGCGCGAAGGCTTCCATTCAGTTTGGCCCACGAGGCATAGTGGCGCCAGCACGACGAGCACGAGAACTTGCAGCAAGCCTTTCACCATCATCGTGTATACGCCTTGCGTCATCTCGATGTCAAGGCGAGGCTAGGTGAGAGCTTCCTCAGCTGGTGGACCGCCCCCGTGTTTTCGAATCGGGATCGAGACGCATCGAAGATGACTCAACTTGCTCAAAGCACCGCCCATCGAATGCATTCTCTTGTACTTGTCGCAGGCGCCGTATACGACCTCCCGTCCTGGTAGTCGCGCTGCCAGAAACTCGTCGCGAGAAGCATGGCCCGTTGACTCGCTTCGTCCTCTCCATCGAAATATCGATTAATGGCCACTTGCTCGTTCTTCGGGATCTCGAGCCCGATCGTCACATCCCGTCCCTGCTCGAGCGCGGCGCATGCGAGACGCGAGACCGTCTGTGGTCCCTCGCGGGTGCCGTGTATCTCGCCGAGCAAAACGACGGTACCCGACTCCAGAACATGCTCCGTGCCGGCGATGGATGTGCAGTCCGCCCAAACGGTCGCCGGTGGCGCAGCCACGATGATCATCACGACGGCTCGGAATAACTGCATCATGGATTCTCGATGTAACCAAGGTACGAAAGCGAGATGCTATTTGCAGACTTCAGCATCATGAATGGCGGTACTCGACAGCGACCCGGCTTCGACGCCGTTGAACGGGCATAGGGCTGACAACGGCTATAATAATGGTGATGAAAGCAACCAGCTCGTCCCTGTGGGAGGACTATCGTGAGGGGAGCCGTTTCTTCATGAAAGAAGGAGACGTCTACGAAACGCTGCGAAACCTCGTCGCCCGTCTCGAGCGCGAGGGGATCGACTACGCCGTGATCGGCGCGATGGCATTGGTTGCGCATGGTTATCGCCGCTTCACCGAAGACGTCGACATTCTTCTTTCATCCGAGGGGCTGCGACGTTTTCAAGAGAAGGTCGTGGGCCTGGGTTACCTCCCGGCCTTTCAGGGCGCGACGAGGGCTTTTCGGGACACGCGTACTCGGATCAAAGTCGAGTTCATGACGAGCGGCGATTACCCCGGCGACGGCAAGCCAAAACCGGTTGTCTTTCCCGACCCCGGTGAAGCCCGTGTGGAAAAGGAGAATCTTTGGGTCATCGAGCTCGAAAAGTTGATCGAGCTCAAGCTTGCATCTGGGCTTACCGCTCCTCACCGACTCAAAGATTTGGCGGACGTCCAGGAGCTCATACTTCATCTGCACCTGCCGCTTTCGCTCGCCGAGCGGCTGGATGAAAGCGTTCGCGCCGAGTACAGGAAACTGTGGGACGCCGCTGAGACGGGTCGTGCGGCTGAAGAAAATCCGTGACGATGAATTAGCCGCGATCACGCCGAGAGCTTCTCCAGCGCTTCTTCGACGCCCTCCCGATCCGAATCGCCAAAACATCAGAGATTGCGGACATGTACGACATGATGTACAATGGCAAGTCATGTCGCGTACTATCAGCATCTCCGAAGCGCGAGCCCGGTTGCCGGAGCTCGCTAGATATTTGCGCCGCTCGCCACAGAGAGTCGTCTTTATCAAGCACCGAGACATGGAGGAGCGGCTAGCTCTCGTCACTGAGGGGCGATTGCGCTATCTGGAAGCGCTCGTGGCCGCCGCCGAGCAGGGGGCCGATAGGGCGTTCAAGCTAGCGGGCAGCATGAGTAGTACGCTAACGGACGACGAACTGGAGCAAGCGCTCATAGGCGTCAAGCAAGACCAGACTACGCGTTCATCCTCCAAAGCCGATGAGTTCTAGCTCGTCGTCCGAGTTGGTGGTCACCGATAGCCACGCATTGATCTGGTACGCAACGAAACGGCATCGGAAGCTCGGCAAGAAGGCGAAGAAACATTTCGAGCGAGCCGATGCGGGTGGCGCGGCGATCTACATCCCGACAATGGCACTCGTCGAGATCGCCGAAGCGTCACGCCGCGGCGTCATCGAGCTTCGAGGCGGCTTCGCCACTTGGTGCAACCGGCTACTGTCGTCACCGTACTTCATCGCTCTCGATCTCAGTTTGGACGTCGTGCTCAAAGCGGAAGAGCTATACGCTATCGAAGAGCGTGGCGATCGTCTCATTGCGGCGACCGCTGTTGTCTTCGGTCTGCCACTCGTGACCCGAGATCCAAGTATTGCCGATGCTGCGGGCGTCGAAGTCGTCTGGTAGTCCACAACGCTCTCTTGTGGACACTTCGGCGCGCTGAGCCAAATATGGGCGGCACCGTATCGTGGAGAACTTCACAAAAAGAGACGTTCTCAATCGTCGGTGCCGAAGGAAAGCTCGCGAGGCTCCGAAACGACGTCCGCCTCCGAGTTATCCTCGTGAATGACCTGCGAGACCACGCGCTCCGTCACTTCCGACAAGTAGCTCTCGAGCGTCTCGGAAAGCTCCTCGAACTCCGGCCAAAGCGTCTCGTCGACGAACGAGTTCGACACTCTCG
>SMYC01000238.1 GCA_004356105.1 Acidobacteriota bacterium
CCACCAAATCAGTGCCTTGACGCTAACGGGCTTTTGCAACAGGCTCTGGCTAGGAGTTAGAAATCGCACAAAATTTGCTTATTGCAAGCCGCGGCGTCAGTGCGCGTAGATTCGGAGCTCGGTGGCAAAGCGATCGGCGATTTCCAACGTGCGCTCGAGGTCGGGGTGGCGCACGATGATCATCCCGTCTGAAACGAGGGTCTGTTTCCAGTTGCGGCGGGGCGCCCCGATCGGAAGGAGATCCAATAACATGACGTGCTCGCCGAGCTCCGCCATCAAGGGCGCGAGGCCCTCGATCTTGTGGATGACGCCCTCGCCTTCAGCGCGTTTGTAGATCCAGGCGGCGTTGTATTTGCGATCGACGGTTTGGGTGAAGCGGCCGTGACAAATGGCCTCGGCCCAGCCTGTGAAGACGTCGATATCGGAGGCGTAGTTGATGAGGTCGACGAGGTGCGCACCCGGTGGCCGAGCCGCGATCTCGCCGAACACGGCCTCGCCCGAAGGGGTTTTGAACCATTCCATGTGGGTGAAGCCCGTGCGAAAGTTCAATGCTTTTACGACCGCCTCGCCCATCTCGCAGCCGGATCGAAGGGCTTCATCCTCGACTCGGCGCACGACGACGGTTTGCGGGCTTACCCACTCGTAAGTCCGGGCTTGAAGGGCCCGAGGTCGATAAAAGGAGATGCTGAAATGCTCGATCCTGCCGTTGATGCAAATCGTCTCGTAGGTATAGTCGTCGCCGTCAATGAACTCCTCGACGCTCACCTTGGGCACATGGCCGAGCGCTGGGAGCACGGCTTCGAGCTCCTCGGCGGTTCGTAGGTGATAGGTGTCGGCCGCGCCCGCCCCGGCGATAGGCTTGACGACGATCGACCTTTCCGGAAAGCCGATTGCTGCCGCGGCTTTCCGGCAGCCGTCGACGGTGGTGACGCTCGCATGTCGCGGCGTGCGGATACCAGCCTCGTCGAGGCGCTTTTTCATGACCTCTTTGTCACGGAACGGGATCGTCTCCTCGACCGTCATGCCGGGTAGGTCGAGATGCTCCCGAAGCTTTGCCGCGAGGATCATGAAAGGCTCCCATAGGCATTCGATGCGATCGAGTCGCGCTTCTTGGTGGATGGCCTCGACTTGCCGAAAGATCGCATCTTCATCGGTGAACGAGGGCACTTGGAAGTAAGCGCTGAGGCTCTCGCGCGCGCGGTCGGGGAGCGCGGATTGCGCTTGGTCACCTATGCCGATGGCGTTGGCGCCGACGCGCGCGAGACCGCGCGTGAAAAAAGGCATCTCCGCCGGAAAACCCGGACTCATCATGAGCACGTTCATCATGCCAGCTCCACATAGATTTGCTCGATGACACGCTTGAGGCCGCGCTTAACGACTTCGGTGTCTTCGTGACGCAGGATGACGAAGCCCTCGCCTTCGTAAGTTCCCGATGGCGATTGGCCTAGCTCCGGAAGCTTGACCTCGACGACGAGATCGCCCACGTCGCGCTGGGCTTCTTCGAGCCCGCGAATGGCGGTAACGCGTTTGCCCGTGCCCTGACCACGCAAGTAAGCCGCGCCCACCGCGTATCGCCGCGGCGGCGGCTCGAAGACGTCCTCGACCATGAGCTGCGCCCAAGCGCTGTAGAAATCGAAATCATGGGCATAAGAAAGAAGAGTCGCGAACTGCGCGCCGGGAGGTCGAGCCGCCACCTCCGAAATCGCAACGCTTCCGTCCGTGCGCGCAAACCACTCCATGTGGCTCAGGCCATTCTCGAGACCGAGAGCGGATAGAGCCGGGCCCGCGACCTCACGGATGGCCGCATAGCGCGGATGGTCGAGCTCGATGGGTGAGACCACGCTCCACTGAATCCAAGGATGGCGCAAGACTTCTATGGGTGCGGGGTAGTAGTCGTTGATCGAGTACCACGTGAGCTTACCGCCGAGCACCACGCTGTCGAAAGAATGTTCTTCCCCGACGATGAACTCCTCGAGGAGCGTCGGCCTCGAATCCGAGGGCGGCATGGAAGCGAGACATTCCGAGAGAGCGCGATCGTCGTCGAGGCGAAACGTCGACTGCGCACCTGCGCCCGCGGGCGGCTTGGCGACGAGCGGGAAGCCGACCTCTTGCACGAAGGCGAAGGCCTCTCTCGGATCGCGCACGAGCCGATGGCGCGCGCAGGGGAGCCCGTGGCGCGTGAGCACCGTTTTCATGAGCGCTTTGTCACGAAAGTTTCGCGCGGCGTCGGCGCCCATGCCGGAGATAGCGAGCTCGTCGCGAACGTGGCCGAGGGGCACCTGAAGCTGCTCGAGCGTACCGAGCAAACGATCGACCGAGCCCAAGCTGCGCTTCATCGCGCGCGTGGCCTTTTCGATGGCGCTCCGCGAAAGACCCGCTTCGACGCGGTAATGGCCCGCGAGCTTTCTCCGCAAGCTGTCGGGGAGCTTTTCTTCGGGATCCTGACTGATGAGTCCGAGCCTTACGTTTGGAAGACCTGCCGCGGCGCTGACAAAGCGAAGTGTCGTTTCGGCGAAATAAGGCGCGACGAAAACTACGTTCGTCATGGGAGGGATTATAATCCCTCCCATGCTCCGGATCGCTTTTCTCGCGTCCGAGCTCACGCCCTTCGCCAAGACCGGCGGCCTCGCCGATGTGGCCGAGGCGCTTCCCCGAACGCTTGGGAAGCTCGGCCATGACGTGCGTGTTTTCGTGCCGCTCTATGGCAGTATCGATTTCGCCGCCCACGGACTCGAGCGCGTTGAAGTGAGTACGGAGGGCTTCGCGCTCAGAAAGGGGGTGCTCCCGCGCTCTCGCGTGCCGGTCTACTTCATCGATGCGCCTCGATTTTTTGCGCGCGAGGCGATCTATACCAATGACGAGGACGAGCCGTTCCGTTTCCTGTTTTTTTGCCGTGCGGTGATCGAGGCCTGCCAGCATCTGGCCTTCCCGCCGGAGGTTTTTCATCTGAACGATTGGCAAACGGCGCTCGTGCCCCTTCTCTTGAAGAAGGCCCGCCTCTTTGACAGCGCGAAGACGCTCCTCACGATCCATAACCTCGCCTACCAGGGCGTTTTCTCCGCGGATGTCGCGAACGCCATCGGCGCCCGAGAGTCGAAGGACGGTATCGTCAATTTCCTTGAGACCGGGCTCGTGCACGCGGACCTTCTTTCCACCGTGAGCCCGACCTATGCCGAGGAGATCCAGACCCCCGAGCAAGGATACGGTCTCGACGCGCTCCTGCGACGTCGGCGCGACGAGCTCGTCGGGATTCTGAACGGCGTAGATTATGAAACGTGGAGCCCCGCGAAGGACACACTCATCCCGTTCCGCTACACGGAAAAGAATCTCGACGGCAAGGAACAGAACAAAAAAGCTCTCTTGAAGGAGCTGAGCCTTTCGCAACTGGAGGACGTGCCGCTCGTCGGCATGGTGACGCGCTTGTCGGCGCAAAAAGGCCTCGACTTGCTCGTCGAGGCTCTTCCCGAGCTCTTGTCACGCGAGTCCTTCACACTCGTTCTCCTCGGCACGGGCGAGGCGCCATACGAAGAGTTCTTCGCCTCGCTCCAAGAACACTACCCCGATCGCGTCTGTTTCTATCGTGGCTTTCACAACCCGCTCGCGCATTGGATCGAGGCGGCAGCGGACATGTTTCTCATGCCGTCCCGCTACGAGCCCTGTGGTCTCAATCAGATGTACAGCCTCAAATATGGGACGGCTCCTATCGTGCGCAAGACGGGAGGTCTTGCGGATAGCGTGAAGCTCTTCGACCCCGCGACCGGCGAGGGCACGGGCATCGTGTTCGAACACTTCACGGCGGACGGGCTCCGTTGGGCTCTCGGCACCGCGCTCGAGCTCTACCGTGACCGCCCGTCCTGGCGCCGGCTCGTCGCGAACGGAATGGCTCAGGATTTTTCCTGGGAACGCCAGGCCGAGGCCTATGTCGCGATCTATCGGCGACTCTTGCAGGATTGAAAGGCTGCATCCGCCTTTTTGAGTTGTCGCCAAAGACCGCTAATTGCTGCCAATTGCCGCCAATTGCTGCCAATTACTGCCAATTGCTGATAGATTAGCGCCTCTTCTATTCTGTACTGGGTCAGCGCCGTGCATGTCGTTCTCATCGAACCTTGCTTTCCCAAGAACCAGCGGGAGTTTGCCCGAGCCCTCCACGAAGTCGGCGCCACGGTTACCGGCATTGGCGAGCGCCCGAAAGAAGCGCTCGATGACGAGCTCCGGCGCTGGTTGACCCACTACGAGCAAGTGCCGTCGGTCGTGGACGAGGGCGCCGTTTCTGAGAAGGTTCGCTGGCTTCAGTCCAAGCTTCCCATCGATCGGCTCGAAGCGACGATCGAGGCCCATATCTTGCCTGCCGCCCATGTGCGGGAAGTCTGCGCGATCGCGGGGACATCCTCGAAGACAGCCTTCTTGTGCCGCGACAAGCCCGCGATGAAACAAGTTCTTCGCGAGGGCGGCATTGCTTGTGCGCAATCGATGGGCAGCAGCTCTCGTTCGGAGATTTGCGACTTCGTCGCCGGTGTGGGCTATCCCGTCATCATCAAACCGCCGAGCGGGGCGGGTGCCGCAGGCACCGCCCGCGCGGATAACGACGCCGAGCTCGACGCTGTGCTCGGCGAGATGGGAGTGGATCAAGGCGCGAGCGTGGCGGTCGAGGAGTTCATCGAGGGCCACGAGGGCTTCTACGACACCATCACCATCAACGGTGAAGTGGCTCACGACTTCATCTCGCATTACTACCCGAACGTTCTAGAAGCGATGCGCGAGCGCTTCATCTCGCCGCAGTTCATCGCGACCAATCAAGTCGATACCGCCCCGGACTACGAGCAAGTGCGGGAGATGGGGAAGAAAGTCATCTCGCTGCTCGGGATCGAGACCTCCTCGACTCACATGGAGTGGTTCTTCGGGCCAAAGGGTCTAAAGTTCTCGGAGATCGGCTGCCGGCCGCCTGGTGTCGGCGCCTGGGACCTTTATGGTGTCGGCAACGAAATGGACCTCTATCGCGAATGGGCCGTCGCCGTCACGTCGAAAAGCACGAGCCAGAAGGCTTCGCGTGCCTACGCGGCCGGTATCATTGCGCTGCGTCCCGAGCGAGATGGAACGATCATCGGTTACGAGGGGATCGCCTCGATCGAGAACGAGCTTGGCCAGTGGATCATCGACTATCATCTTCCGCGTGCGGGAGAGCCGACCCAGCCTGTCGAGGCCGGCTATATGGCGAATGCGTGGCTCCGCATGCGCCATCCGAATTACGATGAGCTTCGCCAAATGTTGAATCACGTCGGCGAAACCGTGAAGGTACGAGCAGAGTGACATCCGAGAACCGTACGATCTGGCTCCTGGGTCCGCAGTACCACCAGCCGACTCTAGGCGAGCTCTACGAGAAGCTCGATCTACCCGACGGCCCGATCGCCGTCGTGACCGCCGGTTGGCAGGAGCGTGAAGGCGAGGACGAAGAGCTCGACGGTCATCTCGGCGGCCGATCGCTCGATCTCGAGCTCTATCGCCGCGCCGATCGCGTGTTCCGGGAAGACCCGGAATTTCGCGAAGCCCACCGTGAAATGCAGCACAAGCTGAGGGAGGTCGAAGGGCTTTACGACTTGCGCCTCTCCTACGTCGTCGGGAGCGTCCGGCGCCTTCTGAAGGCCGAAGGGCTCGAAGAGCTGCTGCGTCCGGAACAAGAACATGCGATCGAGCAACTGCGGGAGCTCGACGCCTGGCATTTGAAGCGCATTCTTGATATTCGAGGAGAGTTCGAGACGACCTTGAAGCCTCTCGAGCGGGAAGTGATCGCACGCGAGCGCGAGGAGATCCGCACTATTCTCGAGGGCGCGCCAGCGCTCGTGATCACCGGCGGCCATGTTGCGGTTCTTCTCAACCGGCTTCGTCTCTTCGGGATGAAAGAGCTTGCTCGAGACAAGACGATCGTCGCCTGGTCGGCGGGCGCCATGGTACTCACCGAGCGGGTGGTTCTCTTTCACGACCATCCACCGCAGGGCCCGGGCAATGCCGAGGTCATGGAGGAAGGGCTCGGTCTCTGCCCCCGACTGGTGGCGCTTCCCGACGGCAAGAAACGACTCGATTTGAGTGAGGAGGATGGGGTCGCCTCGTTCGCGAACCGGTTCCTTCCGGCTTATTGCATCGTCATGGGGGACGGCGACTGCGTCGCATTCGATGGCGAGACGTTCTCCGCAGAAGAAGGAGTGCTTCGTCTCAGCCCGAACGGCACCGTGGAGAAAGTGACATCGTGGTAACGCGAGAGCGAGAGGACATCACCGAGCGCGAGCTCGCGATCCACGGCGTAGTGGACCAGAAACCGACGCGCACGGAGATCGACGCATTCATCGAGTCGCATGAATTTCCGCTCGTCGAAGGGTCGTACACAACGTTCGTCTACCGAGGACCCGCGGAAGCCGTCTTTCTCGGGCATTGGATCTACGGCCTTCCTTCGTCCCAACAGTTCAAGCGCGTCGTAGGGACCGACCTGTGGTATCTCGTCATGGAGCTTCCGCCGGACTCCCGCATCGAGTACAAGCTTCAGAGAACCCATCACGGAAAACTGGAATGGTTGCTCGATCCGCTCAATCCTCACAAAGCCTCGGATCCGTTCGGCGAGAACTCGGTGTGCCATACCGCGGGATACGAGATACCGGAATGGGCCCAGCCCGACCCGGAGGCGCGCCCGGGCACGCTCAAAGAAATGGTCTTCGAAAGCGCCGCGTTCGGAAGCGCACGAAAAGTAGTGCTCTATTTGCCGGCGCGATTCCGGACAACGCGGCGCTATCCGCTGCTGGTCGTCCACGATGGACCGGAATATCTGAAATATTCGGGCATGAAGACCGTGCTCGACAATTTGATCTATCGGCTGGAGATCCCGGGCATGATCGTGGCGCTCACTCATCCGGAAAAGCGCTTGACCGAATACGCGAACCATCAGCCCCACGCCCGCTACCTCACGGAGGAGCTCGTCCCGTTTCTCGAATCGGAGCTTCCCCTTCTGAAGCAGCCGCGCCATCGCGGACTCATGGGCGCGAGTTTTGGCGCAGTGGCTTCGCTCGCGACAGCCTGGCGCTATCCGGGTTTTTACGGACGTCTTCTGCTGCAATCGGGCTCGTTCGCGTTCAGCGACATCGGTGAGCATCAGCGTGGTCCTGCCTTCGATCCCGTGGTGGAGTTCATGAACGCCTTTCGCGAGAAGCCCAAATCCGTGAGCGAAAAAGTCTTCATCAGCTGCGGGACCTATGAAGCAAATATCTACGAGAATCGATCGCTCGTTCCGTTCCTGCAGAAAACGGGAATGGAGCTCCGCTACGTCGAAGCGCGGGATGGGCACAACTGGGAGAATTGGCGCGATCGCATGCGCGAGGGGCTTTCATGGCTCTTTCCCGGCCCGCTTTGGATGGTTTACGAATAGGTGACGAAGCTCAGGACCGGCTGGTACTCACAGCGCGTCCGCGCTGACGTGGGTGTTGTGCGCTGGGGCGAGATGGGAACGCCGGTGCTCCTGTTCCCGACGGCGGGCGGTGATGCCGAGGAGATCGAGCGCTTCCACGTCATAGACGCTCTGGGCCCTCTTCTCGAAGCGGGTCGCGTGAAGATCTTTTCCTGTGACAGCGTTGCCGGCCAGTCGCTTTTCACGGAAGAGGGAACGCCGCAGCACCGCATGTGGATTCAGAATCAGTTCGAGCAGTTCGTGTATCACGAGCTCGTTCCCGCGATCCGGGAAGATTGTCAGTCGCAGGATATCGGCATCATCACCGCGGGATCTTCGATAGGCGCGTTCAACGCACTGGCGGTTTTAGCCCGCTACCCGGACGCGTTCACCCATGCCGTGTGTTTGAGCGGGACCTATAATCTCGATCGCTTCTTGCGGGCCGAGGCGACGGAGGACTGGCATTTCTCCTCGCCGCTCCATTTCCTTCCCAAGCTCGAAGGAGAGCTACTCGAGACGCTCAGATCGCGTTTCGTGCTTTTGGCTTCCGGGGAAGGCGAGGCCGAGGACATCGAGGAGTCCTGGCGGATGGCGGAGCTTCTGGGCGCGAAAGGCGTTCCGAACCGCGTCGATTCCTGGGGCGCTGAATGGCACCACGACTGGGTCACGTGGCGGAAGATGTTTCCGCAATATCTCGATGAGCTAGCGTGAAGCTGCCGGTGCGGGTTCTCTCATGAAAGGGCCCGTCGCGATGTGCCTTCTCGCGCTCGTCTCTCAGGACTCGACGACGACCCTTCAGCTAGAGAGAGGAGCGCGGGGTAGCTGGAAGCTGGCAGCAGCTAGCCGAACCCATCCGGCGCGAGCTTGCAACCAGAAACTGAAGCTTCCACAATAAGCCCTACGCTGGAGCCACATTCTTGAGCAAACTAGAACAAGAGATTGCGGAGCTTAGAGGGCAGCTGCGGCGGAATCACGTCTATCTCGTGGTAGCCCTCTCTGTGATCGGCCTCAGCGCGCTGGTTTCCGTGGGGCTGGTCGGCTTTTACGGCTGGCGACTCGGCGATCAGATGTGGAAGCTGCAGCGCGACGTTTCGGCGGTCAACGAAGACTCGCACACGAGGACGCGAGCGCTGTCACTCGACCTTGCCCGGCAGCAGCGAGAGCTGACGGCGATTCGAACTGCCGCCACACGGGATCTAACGGCCATTCAAGAAGCCCACAGAAAGATCGCCTCCATCCGCGACCCCAAGAACGAGCTCGCGGCGCTCCGCGAGGCCAATCAGGCGCTTTGGTACAAGCTCGCCACTCAACGTGCGGACCTACTCGACGCTATCGAAGAGCGTGACCCGTCCGAGTCGAGCCAACTCATCGAAAGCCCGGAGAAGCGGTTTCGGCTCGGCGAAACGCTTTTCGAAGACCCGACGGTGGCAGGGGGCGGAGTCCGTGGCTTCATCATCGAAGACGAAAAGGTCCACCGGGCCACCGCGCTTCCTGCCAACCCTGCCCATCTTCTGATCGAGCTGCGCCCGGACAAAGTCGCGCTAGGCCAAAGTTACGAGCTCGAGGTGCGTCTCGTAAATCGCAGCAACCACGCTTTGGACGCGACGAGCCTGCGTCTCGACTGGTCTTTCGCGGGTAAGAAAACGGGGGGCGACGTGCCCCTCGATATTGCCCATGTCGACGCCCGTGAAAGCGCCGTGCTCTATTCTGTGTCAGGACGATGGACGCCCGCCCACGAGGAAGGCCCCGTTATCTTGACGGTGACCCTCACCCTGAAAGACGGCGAGCGACTAGCCAATTCGCTCAGCTGGAGATATTAGATCAGCAACAACAACACGGCGGTTGCGACGCTAGGGCGTGCCGTAGTGCTTTTTCTGAAATTCACGATACTCCTTGCTTTTGTTCTTGATCGGCTGCCACCATTCCGGGTTCTCGCGATACCAGCGAACCGTGCCTTCGAGGCCGCTCGCGAAGGGTATCTCCGGTTTCCATCCGAGGCCGCGCAGCTTTTCGGTGTTCACGCTATAGCGCCGGTCGTGGCCTGGGCGATCCGCGACGGGCTCGATGAGGCTTTCGGGTTTGCCGAGGAGTGCGAGGACGGTCTTCGTCAGCTCGAGGTTGGTGAGCTCATGCCCGCCGCCGATATTGTAGGTTTCGCCATCGATACCGTGCTCGAGCACTAGGTCGATCGCGCGACAATGGTCGTCGACGTGGAGCCAGTCGCGCACCTGCAGGCCGTCTCCGTATAGCGGCAGCGGACGGTCTTCGAGCGCGTTCGTCACGAAGAGCGGGATCAGTTTCTCGGGATATTGACGGGGGCCGTAATTATTGGATGCCCGCGTTACGATCACGGGGACACCGTAGGTGACGAAGTAGGAATAAGCGAGGCGATCGGCGCCCACCTTGCTCGCGGAATAGGGATTGCGCGGCGCGAGAATGTTGGTTTCGCGCGCCGAGCCCGTTTCGATGGAGCCGTAGACTTCGTCGGTCGAGATCTGGATGAAACGCTTGGGGCGATCCGCCGCGCGAAACGCTTCGAGCAGGACGTAGGTTCCGAATACATCTGTGATGATGAAGTCGCCGGCGTCGTGTATCGAGCGGTCGACGTGCGTTTCCGCCGCGAAGTTCACGAGGAAATCGGCTTCGGCTACGAGCGGCTCGACCGTCTCCCGGTCACAAATGTCGCCTTGGATGAAACGATAGTTGGGCCTATCTTCGATTTCGCGAAGATTCTCGAGGTTCCCAGCATAGGTCAGCTTGTCGAGATTGAGGATCGACCAGTCGGGATGTGCGGTCGTGAGGTAGTGAATGAAGCCGCTACCGATGAACCCGGCTCCGCCGGTGACGAGTATGGTTTGACTCATATTTCGTGGGCTCGACTATAGCGTACTCATCCACGCGGCAAATGCTAGCCAGCCTAGCACGCCGTCTTGTTGTCGGCGCTAGTGGGCGGGGCCTTCGGTGTCGGTCAACTGCTCTAGAATTTGGTCGCGCCGGCGCATGAGGGCGGCGATGTGGCGGAAGCTCACGAAAGGCTTCAGGACTTCCAGGTCTTTCTTCTCGAGCGACCGAAGTGCGCGTATCAAGTCCGGATGGCTACCCGCCGCTAGCTCGAGCTTCGGAGCGTTCGTGTAGAGACGGAACGAGCGTGTGTGATCGATGAACCACACGCGATCGCGGCTGTCGACGAGAATGTTCCCGGGATGGCGATCGAAGTTGTCGATGAGCGCGTCGAAAACGCGCATCGTGTCGAAGACGCTCGGCCAGCGCTCGGGTGCTGTCGGCCCGTCCACGTCATAGCGGTTCTGGAACTCCGTTACCGCTTGTTCGACCCATAACTGCACCGAGCCCTTCTGGCCGTCGATCATGCGCAGAATGCAAGGAGGAACATTGTCGATATCGAGCAGACGGCTCAGCTTATAGGCGGCGCATTCATAGATATAGCTGTCATGGTAATCACGGATGGTGACGTTCCCGACGCGTGCGCTCGAGCGCTTCTTGTCGACGGTGCGGAAGATCGCGCGCGCTTCGACCCCGTCTTTGGACAGGGTGAGCTTGAGAGGCCGGTTACGCGTTCCCTCGAGCTCCTTCGATGCAACGATATCGGCCGCGCGCAAGAAAACTTCAACTTCGGCGTCGCTCGTAAAAGGTAACGGAGCCCCCTCTCGGTCGATCCACTGAGTCAAATGAACCTCGGACGAGGCCGCGAGTAAGAGCATTATCACTAGCTTCACGTCGAGATATACGAGGCGGGC
>SMYC01000239.1 GCA_004356105.1 Acidobacteriota bacterium
ACGGTGGCGCCGCGACGAAGGATCATGCGCCTCACATGCCCCTCAGTAGCACCGAGCGCCATCCGTACGCCGATCTCCCCCGTCCTCTGGCTCACCATATTAAGACTGAACGCCGTACACACCGATGGCACCGAGCACGAGCGCCACGACCGCGGCGATGAGGAGCACCATCGCGAAAGCCGTCGGTGCACGTGCGTCCGCAACGAGTGCCTCGAGCGTGCGCACTTCGGCGATCGGAAGATTCGGGTCGAGCGCCGCTACTTCCGAGCGTATGGCAGACGCCCAGTCTTCGGGATGGCCGCTGACTTTCACAGCGATCTCGACGGGAGTCGCGAGCCTACTCGCGCTCGTAGATGCTTTGGATGATCAGAGGCTCGTTGAGCTGCTTGTTCTCGAGGCGAACGGTGAGCTCGAGCCGCTCGCCATCGCTCGAAAAGACGTAGGTCTCGAGGATCTTGGTGTCGTCGGCTTTTTGGTCGATGGTGATGTTCAAGCCCACGCGGGTCGCCACTGTCTCGATACGCACGCCATTCGAAAGCTGCCGCTCGTGCTTCTCTGCGTCGAGATAGTAGATACGGATGCGGCCGTCGCCGTCATCCACAACGAGCTCGTCCGCGTCCAGCTCGATATAGAGCTCGTCGGCATACTGCATGAACGTGTCGATCGTTCGAGCGACCATTCCGGGAAGTTGCGGGGATTCGGCAACGGCTATCCTGGCGCCCCGACGTTGGCTCGCCTTCGCCATATAGCCTCTGACCGCGTGCTGGATCTTCTCTTCGGGATCATCTCCCTCGCTGGTACTCCGAAACCACGTTCCATTGACATCGACACTGACATTGACATTGACGTCCTGCGTTTGCGCCGTAGGGGCTAGCGCCAACAACGTCAGAGTCAACGAGGCGAGCGACAACGCTCTTCGCATGAAGGCCTCCGAGATCAGATTATAGTCGGTCACGTCGAAGCGAGCGCGAAACCCGCCTCGTTGCGAACGACTTTGCCTTCCTCTTCGAGCTTGATGAGGCCCGAGAGTAGCGAGCGTTCGGCAAGCCCGTGAACGCTCGTAGGCACATCCGCATAGATCTTCCCGACGAGCTCACGCGAGCTCTGCGGAGCCTCACCGAGCTCCGCCACGAGCTGCGCTTCACGCTCGGCTCGATGCTCGAGTGTTTTGCGAATGACTTTCTTGCCGTCCGCCACCGGCGGACCGTGGCCGGGGTAGAGCGTTCCCTCCGTTACCGACTCGAGAAGCTCGAGCGAGCGCAAGTAGGTTTTCAGGTGCCCATCGCGAGGATCGATAAGGATCGACGAAAGCGTCGAGACGAGGTCTCCTACAACGATGGCGCCGTATCGCGAGTCTTGAAAGGCCAGATGTCCGCGAGCGTGTCCGGGCACGTGATAGACCGTGAGCTTCCAATCCGAGCTCCCGTCGGGCGCCGCTTTTAGATCGATCACGTCGCCATGCGCGAGAGGAGCTCCGAAGCGCACCCCTGGAAGCTCCTTTATACAATCCGCGTGGGCGTAGGCGGGGACGTCGAAGCGGCGCTGCATTTCGCGAAGCGCGCCAACGTGATCGGAGTGGTAGTGCGTGAGAAGTATACCCTCGAGCGCGCGGTCTTCCTTCAGCAATTCATCCAAAAATTCCCAAAGACGCCCTTGCTCGTGGACGTCGACGGGAGACGGGTCGACGACATAGAGGCACTCTTCGCCCACCACGCAGGTATTCGTGTGGGTCGCCGGGGGCCGCGTCGGGGTTTGGAGCGGCAGGAGAAGAATTCCCGGTGAAAAATAGACACGGTGTGGCGCCCCGCGCTCGTAGGATTCAGTGAGACGCCGGACACGCTCGAGGAGCCCTTTCTGTCCCTTCGACCACTGCTCGAGCATCATCACCATGGGAGGAGCCACTTGGATCTCTCCCTTCCGCCACCGCTCGTGGGCGGCGGGTGGGTCCACGAACGCGCCATCGACGAGCTCTCCTTCCCATATGTCGACTTCAGCGTCTTCAGGCACGAGCACACGCAAGAACCACGTGTCGAAACGGACCGGTGAGAACGGCGGCGTCATGATCTTGCACAAAGGTGTCAAGTCGGACGCGTCGATATGCTGTCCGTTCCCCTCGAGAAGAGCGGCCAATGTGACGTCCTCGTCCAGAAGCCGTTTGCGATCCTCGCGCAATTGAGCCGGGGACGGCGGCGTCCCTCCCCGTCCTAGCCAAAACCCCGTCTCTTCGAAGAGCTCTCGCGCACCCGCGGCCACAAAGGGAGCGAGCGAGCCGTCCTGCAGCCCGCGAATCGGGACGCTCTTGTCATCGGCGTCGAGGGTCCCGCCGGGAAAAGCCAGGAATCCAGCAAAGGAGCGGAGCTCTTGACTGCGCTCGACGAGAAGAAGCTCTTCGGGACGGTCGCGGCGAGAGACCGCGAGACTGACGGCGAGGCGCTTCATCGGCTTGATTATAGCTGTGGCGCTAAAATAGCATGAGTGCATGCAAAACGCCGCTCTGGCAACGCTCGCTCTCACCCTCAGCCTTCAAACGGCGGACGATCTGGCGCATCGCTTTCTCATCGCGGACGCCAATATCCTCACGTCCTATCGCCTCACGCTCGACGCAGCCGACGTGCTCGTCAGAAGCGATATCGGTGAGTTCGACGTGCCTCGGGCGCGAGAGGGCGGTCTCGATCTCGTCTTCGCGGGGCTGCTCATCCCGACGCGCCACCAGGAAGCCGGCGACGCGAAAGAAGTCGCCGACCGACGCGTCGACGAGATGCTCGCGATCATCGAGAGCAGTGATGCTTTGACGCTCGTCACGTCACCCGAACAGCTTCGAGGCGCGTTCGCTGAAGGCAAGATCGCCATAGCACTCGCGATCGAGAACGGAGCTCCGATTGGAAGTGACCTTAGAAATCTGCATCACTTCTACGAGCGGGGAGTCCGGATGGTGACGCTCGTGCACTCGCGCGCCAATCAAATCGGAGATTCTTCCTATGCTCAGCACCGTCCATGGAAAGGCCTGAGCCCTTTTGGCCAAGGCGTGGTGGCGGAGATGAACCGCATGGGGATGATCATCGACGTCTCCCACATTTCCGACGCTGCGTTTTACCAGGTGCTCGAGCGGTCCAAAGCGCCCGTCATCGCCTCTCATTCGTCGTGTCGCGCATTCACACCGGGCTGGGAGAGAAACATGGACGATGCGATGATCCGTAGCCTCGCTGAAGGGGGCGGGGTTATCCATATTACTTTCGGTGGATCGTTCCTCAGCACCAAGCTTCAACAACGAGAGCAGCCCGTTTGGGCGCACGTCGAGGAGCCGGGCTTCAGCATCAACTCGGTGGCCGGCCGAAGCATGGCGCGGAAATTTCGTCAGGAGAAAGGCATCCGCTATGCGACGATCGGCGACGTCGTGGATCATATCGACCACGTCGTGGACCTCGTCGGCATCGACCATGTAGGGATAGGCTCCGGATTCGACGGATCCGGCGATTCGATGCCGGACGGGCTGAAAGACGTCTCCGACTATGCGAGCCTCATCGAGGAGCTCCTGACGCGCGGCTACACAGTGGACGACGTGGAGAAAATCCTTTCGGGGAACCTTCTCCGCGTGTGGACGGCAGTCGAGCGGATCGCAAAGCTATAATGTCTAAAACATTGACAGCCTAGAAAGGGACGAACATCATGATCACGTTGAAGAGCTATGCCGCGGGGAAGTGGCAGGACAGCAGTGGACGCCCACGAATTCTCCGGCATGCCGTCACCGGTGAGGAGATTGCCCAGCTCTCGAGCGAGGGTGTCGATTTCGCGGCGATGCTCGCCTATGGCCGCGAAAAAGGCGGGCCGGCGCTAAGGCATTTGAGCTTCCACGAAAGAGCGGCCATCCTCAAGAAAATGGCCGGTGTTTTGAACGAGCATCGGGACGAGCTCAACGAAATCGCGGCGAGCTACGGCGCCACGAAGAAGGATGCTGCCCTAGACGTGGATGGCGGTGTCGGCACGGTGGCTTTCTATGCGAGCCTCGGCGCAAAAAAACTTCCAGCGTCCAGTTTTCTCGTCGACGGCGAGACGGCCCGACTGTCGAAAGAGGGCAACTTCGTCGGCCGTCACATCTACGTGCCGCTCGAAGGCGTCGCTGTCCAGATAAACGCCTACAACTTTCCGTGTTGGGGCATGCTCGAGAAGCTAGCGCCGTCTTTTCTCGCTGGCATGCCCAGCATCGTGAAGCCTGCATCGCCTTCCGCGTGGCTGACCTTTCGCATCGTCGAGATCCTCATCGACTCCGGCATAGTCCCCGAGGGTGCGCTTCAGCTCGTAAGCGGCTCGGTCGGCGACTTACTCAATCACTTGACGTGCCAAGATGTCGTCGCTTTCACGGGGTCGGCTTCGACAGCACAGAAGATCCGCTCCCACCCGACGATCGTCCGTGAGGCCGTGCGCGTGAACATCGAGGCCGACTCGCTCAATTGCATCCTTCTCGGACCGGACGTAACACCCGGCTCGGAGACTTTCGACTATTTCGCAAAAGAAGTCGTCCGAGAAATGACGGTAAAGGCAGGGCAGAAATGCACCGCCATACGGCGCGTTATCGTGGCCGCAGACCAAGCCGAAGCGGTGATCGACGCGCTGAAAGAGCGTCTCGCCAAGATCCAGGTCGGCGATCCAAAAACCGAAGGTGTGCGCATGGGGCCGCTCGTCGACGAGGACGCGCTCCGCTCTGCGCGTGAAGGCGTGGCGAAGCTATCCGGAGAGGCTGAGATCGTCTACGGCGATCCGAGCCGTCAGGATTTCGAGCCGCGTCAAGGTGTTTTCATGGAACCGGTGCTTCTGCTGTGCCAAAAACCGCTAGAAGCCACCGCCATCCATGAAGTCGAAGTCTTCGGGCCGGCCGCGACCGTCATGACCTACAGCGATGCCGACGAAGCCATCGAGCTCGCACGTAAAGGCGGCGGCAGCCTCGTCGGCTCGATCTACAGCGAAGACGAGGATTTCATCGCGAAGACGATGTTCGGGCTTGCCCCCTATCACGGCCGTCTGATGGTGATGAACGCGAAGGCGGCGCCGGAATCGACGGGGCACGGCGTGGTCATGCCGCATCTCGTCCACGGTGGCCCGGGCCGGGCAGGCGGCGGGGAAGAGCTCGGCGGCGTGCGGAGCGTGCACCATTACATGCAGCGCTTAGCACTCCAGGGCGACCCGGAGCGCTTGGACAAACTTCTCGCTGACGCGATCCCTCAATCCTGAAATCGAGGTACCCGCTCGACGAGCGCGTCATCGTCGAGCTCGCGGGAAAGCACTTCAATCTCCTTGCGCGAGGCACCGCGCCATTCGAGATCCTCGAGGCTCTCTTCGAGCGGGACATCTTCGCGAAGTGTCGCAAGCTTCCTATATAGAAGCGCCTCCTCTCTCTCGTGACGGAGATTCGCCGCGAGATCGTAGGCGCGACGCGGCTTGACCTCCCAATCGGCGGCGTTCGCCGGGATTGATTCGATGCTCCCGTAGTGCGCCAAAACTTGCGCGGTCGATTTCTTGCCCCAACCGAAAATCCCCGGGAGTCCGTCCGCGGCATCCCCGACGAGCGCAAGATAGTCGGGGATGCTGGCAGGCGAAACGCCGAATTTCTCTTGGACGCCTTTCTCATCGAGAACGATTTGACGGCGGCGATCCCAGCACACAACGCGGTTTTCCGTGACGCATTGCGTGAGGTCTTTGTCCGGTGACGCGATAACGACTTGCTCAACGCCGTCGTGCCCGGCCCAGCGCGCCGCGGCGGTGGCCATGGCGTCGTCCGCTTCGAACTCGACCATCGGCCACGTCACGAGTCCTAGCGCACGCGTCACCTCCTCGGCGAGCTCGAACTGGCCGGCAAGCTCGGGCTCGATGCCGGCGCCCGTTTTATATCCGGCGAAGAGATCGTTCCGAAACGATTCGATGACGTGGTCGAAGGCGCATCCGACATGGGTGACCTCTTCGCCCCGAAGCATGAGGAGAAGACTTCGGAGGAGTCCGAGCGCGGCACCGATTTCTCGGCCGGCGGCGTTCGTCTTTTTGGGAGCGCCGTAATAGGCGCGGAAGAGCTCGTAGGTGGCGTCGACGAGGTGAACCTTCACGAAACTAGGGCACTAAGATCAGCACGACACACAACGGTTATTGTTCTTCGCGCCGAGCCTCGTAAGCAATGCAATGGTCTCAGGGAACGGAACAACGCGTTCGATCGGACCATTGGCCATATCGGCGGTGGTCTGTCCCTTCCGGCTCTTCGCCCTCACATCGGCGCCCTGTTCCACGAGATACAGGACGAGCTCGTTGTCTCCCCGCGACGCCGCGTGGTGAAGCGCCGTGTAGCCGTTTTGGTCTCTGATGTCGACTTCCCCGCCGCATTCCTCGATCAGGAACTTCACCGCTGGTACCCAATTCCGCGGCACATATCTGTGGGCGTTTCCGGCAAAGGACTGCCCGTAGCCAACACCGGCGGCGGCATGTAGGGGATAGATGCTCGGGCCACCCACGGGAACTTCGGGGTTGCCCATGTGGAAGAAATGCACAACTCTCTTGAATGTCTTTGAAAGACTCTTCGAGAAACCTCCGCTATCGCCGCCACGCCGACGCCTCCGAGGAGGCTTGATCGTCGGGATATTGGGATCCGCTCCATGCTTCTTCAAAAGGCGCATGGCATCGACATCGAGCGCATAGGCCGCACGCCAAAACGGAGTCGCGCCCTTGAAGTCGATCCCGGCCGCGCGCAAAACTCCGAACGTGTACTCCGTATACCAGAGGTGTTTCTTCAGGCGAACGTTCGGGTCGGCCCCCGCCTCGAGCAGCGCTTCCATGAGAGAGAGGTGGGTGGCTTCCTGCTGCTGGTGCTCTTGGGGGTGAGCGTAGGATGCTCGAGCCGCCCAATTCCGTTCGAGGGCGGCAAATAGAGGCGTCGTTCCAGCTTTGCTTTTAAGAGTCGGGTCCGCACTCCTTGCGAGAAGTATCAGAGCAAGATCAAACTGTCCGCTTACCGACGCCATCAGAAGCGGCGTCGTCTGATCCCCCGCCGATGGTTGGTTGATGTCGGCGCCGCCATCCAGAAGGGCGAGGCTGGCCTCGACGTGCCCCTGCCTAACCGCATGAAGAAGAGGCGTGAGTCCTCCCCAGCTATCCACCAATTGCCCGTAAGATGAAGGGTTTTCGTCTCGGTCCTTCGAATCCTTTTCCTTCGCAGATTTCTTCTCTGTTGACCGGCCACTGGGACTCTCGGCGACTCCCGCTTGTTTGGTTTCGCCGTCATCTTCCTTCTTTGGCTCTTTGGCATGCGTGGGCCAGCTTCGCTGAACCTGTCGAGAAGCCTCGATGGCTACTTGAACCTGGCTCGGTGTCGGCTGCCAATCGATGCCGCCTTCCTCTTTGTTCTTGAAATCATCCAGGATCTCGGAGAGACGCTTTTCGGCAGCTTTATCCGCTTTCTCGCGCTCGACCACATCCACGGACCGGGAGGCAAGTGCTGGGTCCGCTCCTGCCTCGAGGAGCACCTTGATGACTTCCACCCGATCTCCGGCCGCGGCGAAGATGAGCGGCGTCTGCCCCCAGGACGCTTCTCTTGCATTCACGTCGGCGCCAGATTGAAGGAGCGCCGTCACGACGGCAGGGTTACCCGATGCGGCGGCGAGATGAAGTGGCGTGACGCCCGAGTTGGTGGTGGCCGCGACAGGATTAGCTTTCGCCTTCAAGAGAGCTTTGGCCGTCTCGACATGACCCGCGCGGCTGGCGAGGTGAAGCGGCGTATAGCGTCCGATTCGAGTCCCGGCATCCACGTTAGCCCCGGAATAGATCAGAACTTCAGTGAGCTCGACGTCGCCGCGCTCGGCAGCCCAATGCAGGGCCGTCATCCCGTCTCCCTGGGCGGTGTTGACGTCGGCACCTTTACGGAGAAGCTGCCGGACCGTCTCGATGTCTCCGCGGCGGGCAGCGTCCGCCACGGGCCTGGCCACGGGCGTCAGACCGCTCACAATGACAGGATGAGAAAAGGCCAGAACGGCCACGACGCCCAAGGCCCAATGCTTTTTCGTCGAGGCGGGGCCGTTCACAAAGAAATCTCCCCGGTGCTATCGCCGAAGCTCTCCAAGTCATGGCCAAGCTTGTTCAAGAGCGAAAGCATGACGTTGGCCATCGGCGTTCCGTCGGCGGCCTTTATATGTGCGCCACCCTCGAGTTGACCATTGGCTCCGCCAAAGACAACCAGGGGGCACCGGCGGTGGTTGTGGATGTTGGCGTCACCCATCGGCGAGCCCCAGAGGATCATGGACTGATCCAACAGGCTGGCCTCGCCGTCCGTGGTTTCCTCCAAGCGTTTCAGGAAGTACGCCAGCTGGCTCACCCGATACTGGCAGATCTTATTGAACTCCATGATGCGCTTCTTGTTGTCCCGGTGGTGAGAGGACGGATGAAAGGCCTGGTCCGAGCCACTCTCAGGGAGCGTTCGATTGGAAGCGTCCCGTCCGGTCTTGAACGACACGACGCGGGTTATATCCGTTCGAAAAGCGAGCACCTGCACGTCGAACATCAGCTTCATGTGCTCCGAGTACGAATCGGGCACGCCCGGAGGTGCGTCTGGAAGCTCCCGCACTTCCCCGCTCGTATTTTGAGCCTCGACCTTTTGGATGCGGCGTTCTATCTCGCGGACGCTCTCGAGGTACTGCCCCACACGTCGTCGATCCGCCGCTCCCAGATCCTTGTTCATGTCGGCCAATTCCGTCGCCACCCAGTCCAGGATGCTGCTATGGGTGCGCCGCCTCAGCGCTCGTTCTTCGGGAGTGCCGCCAGCTCCGAACAGCAGGTCGAAAGCTGTCCGCGGGCTCCGGATCATAGGGAGAGGTTCCGATGGAGACGCCCAGCTGATGGAATCCATATACGAGCAAGAGTAGTTGTAGTCGCAGCCGCCGCCCTTGTCATTGCTTTCGATGCACAGCTGCAACGAAGGCAGCATGTTTTCCTGACCGAAACGCCGCGCATGGAGTTGGTCCAGAGAAGTTCCACAGAAAAGGTCTGAACCTTGCGTTTGCTTGCAGTGCGACTGCGTCAGAAAGACCGCGGTCGAGCGAAAATGATCCCCGCCGACCTCGCCCGGATTAAATGCCTCAGCCATCCGCACGTCGGTATTGCTAATGATCGTGAAGTGATCGCGCCACGGTTCCAGCGATTTCAGCACGTTGTCAGAGACGAGATCATAGCCGCGGCCAACGGTCGCTGGCGCGAAGAGATTTTGTGTCGCGCCCCACTCGTTGCAGCCCGGAAGGCCGTGCACTTCCTCGATACATACGAGTCGGGTGTTACGCTCGGTGCTGCTCGAAGCGCCATATGCCGGCACCATGGCATCCAATAGCGGTAGCGCCACGGTCGCCCCGGCCGTGCGTAGGAACGTCCGTCGCGGAAGTTTTTTCCCGGTGACGTAATGCATGTGAGCTCCTCCTCCGATTATCGCAATGGTCTGACGGTAACCGGGCTCGTATCGGGAGCGACGGTCTCGTCCGCCGCTTCCTGAGCTTGCTTCATCTGGAACGCATCGCTCATCACCACGCCCAGTATGAAGGAAGACATCCTGTAGTCATTGCTTTCGGCGTCCGCCGCGACAGCCCTTACCGCAGGCTGATCCTGATACTCCACCCTTCGTCCCAATGCATAGGCCATCAAGTTCTCTGTGAATTGCCGCACCAACGGAATTTCTCGCTCGAGCAGGACATCCGTGAGCTCAGTCGGACTCTCGATCTCGGTGCCATCGTAGAATTCGGTGCGCGTATCCAAGCGCGTTCCATTCTCCCGAATGCGCCACTGCCCCGTCACTCCAAAGTTATCCAGAGCTAGGCCAATAGGGTCCATGAGATTATGGCAGGAAGTGCAGGCCGGATTTTGGCGATGGATCTCCAAGCGTTGTCGCGTCGTCAGCACTTCGCCCTCATGAGCAGCCTCGGTCTCTTCGAGGTCAGGGATATTCGGCGGTGGCGGCGGCGGTGGCGTCCCCAAGAGTACTTCCATCACCCATTTACCTCGCAGAACCGGCGACGTCCGATTTCCCAGGGACGTCTGCACGAGAAAGCTCCCATGACCCAGGATTCCTCTTCGTTGGTCTCCGGGGTAGCTCACTCTACGGAACGCGTCGCCGGTGACACCTGGGATCCCGTAATGCCTGGCCAATCGCTCGTTCAAGAAGGTGTAGTCGGCGCCGTAGAGCTCGAGAAGACTGCGGTCCTGTCGCACGAGATGATCGAAGAAGAGCTCGGTCTCTCGCCTCATCGCCACCATGAGCTGTTGGCTGTAATTCGGGAACCAGAATGCGTCCGGACGCACTTTTTCCAAGTCCTGCAGCCGCAGCCACTGCGAGGCGAAACGCGTGGCCAGAGCTTCGGAGCGCGGATCTTCGAGCATTCGAAGCGTCTGGGCTTTCAATATCGAATTTCTGGACAGCTCACCGGACTGCGCCAAGTCGAGCAGCTCTTCGTCGGGATTGGTGCCCCAGAGGAAAAACGAAAGCCGGGACGCAAGATCGACGTCATCAATCCTATAGACATCGCCGGCCACAACGCTTCTCGGCTCCCGCTCCATTCGAAAAAGGAAGTGAGGGCTGGACAGGATCGCTTCGAGGGCTGTCCGAATACCGATCTCGAAGCCTCCTTCTTCCGCACCTTCAGTGTAGAAGGCGAGGATGTCGAGAGTGTCCTCTTTATCCAGTCTTCTCCCGTATGCCTTTGCAGCGAGCCGTGCCACGATTTCCTCGGCGCACGGAATCTCCTCCGAGGCCGAAGTGGGCCGGCAAGAGAACACCAGCCTGCGTGTCGGGGACTCGGAGACGCCGACAGGATTGTAGGGCCCCTCCACGGTCAGTTTCATGAGATGGGGCGGCGACGTTGTGCCGTAGCTGGTCTCAGTCCCCGTCAACGACCAATCGTTCGGCCGGATCAGGTCCTCGTAGGGCCCGTCCATCTGGCGAATAAACGCGGCGGTGACGCGACGCTCGCCGGCCCGAATGAAGATCGGGTCTGTCTGGAAGGGGAAATCCTTGCGACCCTGGAAATCGATGTCGCCGCCGTAGCGCAAAAGCGCCACCTGTTCTCCATCGATCGAGAGGTCGATATCGTGAAATCGCTCTCCCCAACCGGACATGAACCCCATCGAAAAGCTGTAATCCCCGTCCGCTGGAAAATTGTGCCATACGCTGATCCCTCCGCGGGTCCCGAAAGGGGCGCCCTCGACGGTTTCCCACTCGTGCTGAGACACGGAAGGCGGGTTCTGGTAGGTCTTTGCCAGGACGGGAGCGTCTTCTTGACCGAGCGCTCGCCGGGCGACCTCGCTCGCCGCCGTCAAGTAG
Organism: Acidobacteriota bacterium; assembly: GCA_004356105.1. Classification (GTDB taxonomy): domain Bacteria; phylum Acidobacteriota; class Vicinamibacteria; order Marinacidobacterales; family SMYC01; genus SMYC01. The sequence goes on from SMYC01000239.1 coordinate 11,330, forward strand.
GCGACCATCAAGGTGGGCGACATCGTTTGAACGTCGGCAATGTTATCGAAGCTGGCGCTTACCTGATCCTCGGGTAGCCATTCTGCGGGATCGATCGTGAGGCCGAGTAGGTCGTATATCAGGCGGGCATATTCGGCTCGATTCAACCGCTGGGATGGCCGTGTCCCCGGTTCCCGCCGCGCATCGGCGACTTGGTCGATCCCACGCTCGAGCGCCTCGACCAAAGTCAAAACGTCGTCATCGTCCGGCCTCGGCATTTCCTTTGGCGGCATCAAGCCCACGCGGAGCTTGCGGATCACCTTCTCCGCGAGCTCGGCGTTCCGCTCAGGATGGTCGACATCGAACGACTCCAGGCTCATACCTCCGGTAAGCGTGTAGTCGTTGTGGCACGTGACGCAGTATTCCTGTATCACAGCCATCGGCGACGACGCCTCCTCGGAAGCCGCCAGGCTTGCGGGAAGAATGAGCGCACCCAGAATCGCCGTAGTGCGTCGAGTCACTGCTGCCTCCACAGGCCTCGAAAGTTTCGCGTGAGAGGAACAATCCGCTTCGTATGGAACGGGGCCAAGGCCCCTGAATAATACATCCAAACACAGGTTCGGACCAACCGATCGCGAATCGGCGCTTCGCGCGACCGCGCGCGTCGAACATCAACTCACGTCAATCTCCTCAAAGACAACGAGAGCGCTCGTTGGATCGACTACAACCGTCTCGAGCTTGTCCCCGACTTCCGTACGACTCTCGTAACGTTGTCCGTACGAAACCCGGACAAACGTCATAGAGCCGAGTACCGTCGATCGCAGAAGCCCTTTACATACAAGGCCTTGCGTCTTTCGGCCCCCGCTTCTTTCCTGGCACCGCCCCTGCAATTACCCCAATCAGAGTTTGAGAACAAAACAGTTCGAAACAAAGCGAAAGGGCAGGCAAATGAAAGTCAAAACAAACATCCAAGCGGGACCCGGAGTCAGAGGACCTGGCAAATGACCGTCAAAACAAACATCCAAGCGGGTCCCGGAGTCAGAGGGCCTGGCAAATAGCACAGACGGTTCGAAACCATAGCCGGCCGGCCGATTGATTCTTCAAAGAAGACAACAAGACCCAATACTGCACCAAGAAAATGACTCTCCCTTCCTCGTAGTCAAACACTTCACCGTTTTTCCGTTCTCGCACGCTTTCACTGTGCAACCACTCGTCGTCGACTTCTTTTCGGTCGCCGCAGCGCGAAGGTGGATCACGGCAACAAACGTACTCCACTGAAGGCAACTCCCGCTCTCGAGCTTGTCCCCGACTTCCGTACGACTCTCGTAACGTTGTCCGTACGAAACCCGGACAAACGTCGTAGAGCCGAGTACCGCCGATCGCAGAAGCCCTTTACATACATGGTCTTGCGTCTTTCGGCCCCCGCTTCTTTCCTGGCACCGCCCCTGCAATTACCCCAATCAGAGTTTGAGAACAAAACAGTTCGAAACAAAGCGAAAGGGCAGGCAAATGACCGTCAAAACAAACATCCAAGCGGGACCCGGAGTCAGAGGACCTGGCAAATGACCGTCAAAACAAACATCCAAGCCGGTCCCGGAGTCAGAGGACCTGGCAAATGACCGTCAAAACAAACATCCAAGCGGGTCCCGGAGTCAGAGGGCCTGGCAAATAGCACAGACGGTTCGAAACCATAGCCGGCCGGCCGATTGATTCTTCAAAGAAG
>SMYC01000240.1 GCA_004356105.1 Acidobacteriota bacterium
GAGTTTCAGACAGAGTGGGAAAAGCGCATGGAAGTGCAGTCGGAGCTCGAGGAAGAAGCGGAAGAGATAAATGCGATCATAACAGTCCTAAAATCCGCGGCGCGGCTTTCCTTGAACACCTCCATCAACGAGAGATTCACTGGGGACGTGAAAGGCATGGAGCTCCATCTCAAAGTGAACGACGGCTCGGCGGAGAAGGGCTACGTGTTCAAGCTGCGACGTTACGAGCTCGCGGACGCGGAGCGCAACATCAAGCCGATGTCTCGGTGGATCATCACGGAGATCAAAGAGGGCGCGTAGTCGGAAGGCTACTTTTCGATATAGCCGAGGGATTCGAGGCTTCGGCGCGTTTGTTCGGGAAGCTCCTCGTCTTCGGTCGAGGGGCCGGCCCGCTTCGTGTCGGTCGCCTGCTGCCAGGCGACGGTTTGCGTCCGGAAGCTCGAGAGCTGTGCCTCGAACGGAGCGATGCGGGCCTCGGATCCTTCGTAGCGATTCTCGAGCTCGGCGGGGTCGCGATACATGTCGAGGAGCCGGAATTGTGCGCCCCTATCCTTCGTGTCCGGATAGCGGACGAGCTTCAATCGACCGTTCGTGATCGCCATGAGATGTTGGTCGTTCTGGAAAAAAATATGAGGGTGGAGCCGGCTGGTCGTACCGCGCACGAGCGGCAAAAGGGATTTTCCTTGGAGCTCTGCGCGGCCTGTGGGGAACGATAACTGCGCTAGATCTAGAATCGTCGGATAGACATCGAGGGTCGAGACGGTCCCATGGATGCGCTCGCCCGCGGGGAGAAATCCTGGAAACGAAGCGATGAGCGGGATCCGGAGAGACGGGTTGAAGAGATCGAACCCGTGGTCGAAAAAGTAGTCGTGCTCGCCGAGGCTCTCTCCGTGATCGGAGGTGAAGACGATGAGCGTCTCTTCTGCATGCGGGCTCGCGGCGAGTGCGTCGAGCACGCGGCCCACATGCGCGTCGACGGCGAGAATCTCCGCGTCATAGCGATCCACGTAGTCACCCCAGTGGGTCTCACCGTCTACGGCTAGGTGCCGGTTGAGCCCGCCGTGATAGCCGGTGACTATCTCGAGCTCGGGCCCGCGAGGTATGACGCCGTCGCCGCGAAATTGCGAAAGAAGAGCCTCAGGGGGGTCGTAAGGTGTATGCGGGTTGACGTAGTGGAGCCACAGGAAGAACGGCCGCTCGTCATCGGTCGCGGACAGGTAGTCGAGCCCGAAATCGGTAATGGCTTCGGTCCGCTCGAGCTCCGTTTCGCCGGTGAGCCACGTTTGCTCGTAGGTCTCGAAGCCTTGAGCAAAGCCAAGAGCCTGGTCCAGGTTACCGTTATCCAGGGCCGCGCCGGTGCGGTAGCCCGCTTCTTGGAACGTCTCGGCGAGGGTCTGGTTGAAATCGGGCAGGTCGCGGTTTCTAACCGTAAGCCCGTGCTGGGACGCGTAGAGGCCGGTGAAGAGCGCAGCGAAGCTCCCGCGGGTTTTCGGCCAATAGGTGAAGGCCGTTTCGAAGAGAACGCCTTTGCCGGCGAGCTCGTCGATTCTGGGGCTCGTGTTCCTTGGATAGCCGTAGGCGCTCAAATGATCGGCGCGGAGCGTGTCCACCGTGATCAAGAGAACGTTGATGCCGGCATTGCGTTGGACGGGCTCGGGTCCGGAATTGCCGGAACCGCCGCAGGCGGCGAGGACACAAAGGCCCAGAACGACGATGATTCTCTTCACGACACACTTGTCTCATCGGAAACGCTAGCGGAACTGAGCGGCTGGGCCTCGACACGGAGTCGTCTCTCGGATTCGCTCAGGACGTCGAAGTGCACGACCGTTGCGTCTGCCCGTCGCCAGCGCCCCAACTTTTCCGCCCACTCTACCACTACCAAGGCGCCCTCTTCTTCCATTTCCTCGATCCCGAGCTCGTCGAGCTCGCGCTCCTTTTCGATGCGATAGAGGTCGAGGTGGTAGAGGCAGCGCGAGCCGCCACTATATCGGTTGACGAGCGCGAAGGTCGGGCTCACGACGAGGGCGGTGTCAATGCCGTAGGCGGCTGCGAGGCCTTTGGTGAAGAGGGTTTTGCCCGCGCCGAGCTCGCCTTCGAGGTAGTAGGCCGGACAGTCGGGTTGCTGCTCGGCGAGCGCCTTCGCGACGGCCAAGGTTTCGTCGGGGGTCTTTGTGTCGTGGACGGCTTCGGTCGTCAATCCGCCCCCAACTCTCGCATGGCGGCGGGGAGCGTACGCAGAACGTCCCTAGCGACGAGCGCGGTCTCGCCGACGTCGTTTTTGGCAAGGTCGCCGGCGAGCCCGTGTACGTGCGCGGCCAGCGTGAGCGCTTCGAAGGCGGGAACGCCTTGCCCGACGAGACCACCGACGATACCCGTGAGCACATCGCCCGAGCCTCCGGAAGCGAGTCCCGGGTTGCCCGTCAGGTTGACCTTCACATTGCCGTCAGCGTCCGAGACGAGCGTGCGAAAACCCTTGAGCAGAACGGCTGCTTTGGTGCGCATGGCGAGCTCGCGCACGTAGCGGAGGCGATCCTCTTGGATGTCCGCCGTTTCCACACCGAGCAGCCGGGACGCCTCGCCAGGATGCGGTGTCAAGGCGAGATCGACATGCGAGGGAAGCTGGTCGACGGCGCCTTTTAGCGCGTTGAGCCCATCGGCGTCGACGACGAGTGGCGAGGTGACCTTTTGTAGGAGCTCTAGCACGAGGCGGACGGTATCGTCGTGAAGGCCGAGCCCAGGACCCATCGCTACGGCTGTACGCGCGTCGGCGAGCTCCAGCAGTCGATCGAGCGCGCCGAAAGCGATCGCTCCCGTCGCGGTCTCCTCGAGAGGCTCCCACATAGCTTCGGGCAATTGGGGTGCCATCATCGGGACGGCGCTTTTTGCGGAGGCCACGGTCACGAGCCCAGCGCCCGTACGGAGCGCGGCTTCAGCTGCCATGACCGCGGCGCCGGTCTTTCCGACGGAGCCGGCGACGATCAGCAGATGGCCGAAGTCTCCTTTATGGGCCGAAGCATGCCGCGCGGGCCACAAAGGCTCTACCTCCCCCGATTCGATGGTCTCGATCGTCGCGAGGCGCGGCGCGCTCCTTTGAAGGAATATGGGCGGGATGCCGATATCGACGACTTCGATCGTGCCGCAGTGCTCGCACGCGGGCGAAACGAAATGACACACCTTGGGGGCCGCGAGCGCTATGGTGAGATCCGCCTCGAGCACCGCGCCGGGCAGCCTCCCCGAGTCCGATGATAGCCCCGACGGGATGTCCACAGCGACCTTGAAGGCGTCGAGCCCGGAGAGATCTTCGATCGCGCGAAGGGGCAGTCCGTGGGCGCCTTTCGTGAGCCCGGTCCCGAGGATGGCGTCGACGATGACATCAGCATCCCGCATCTCGAGCAACGCGGTTCGCCATGCGGCTTCGTCGGCCGCGGGGTCGACGGGAAGGTTGAGCTTGACCGCGGATTGCAAGTTGTCGAGCGCATCGGCGCCGAGATCTTCGAAAGCCGACAACACGACCGCACGAGCCTCGTAGCCTAGCCCGACCAACGTCCGGAGCAGCACGAGGCCGTCGCCGCCATTGTTGCCCTTGCCGCAGACGATGAGGATCCGTTGGTCGGCAAGCTCGGGGAGGTGCTCTTCCATTGCGCCCGCGACGCCGCGGCCCGCACTCTCCATGAGCACGCGGCCCGGGACGCCGATGTCCTGGATCGTTCGGCGATCCGCCTCCCGCATTTCTGCGGCCGTCAATATGTGCATCGAAAAAGTATAACGGCTGGGGCGCGAGCTTACGAAGGTAAAGGCCGGCGCCCGAGTGCTACGGCGACGCACTCCTCGGCGACAACGGCCATGGGATCGAGGAGCGGGATCGCGTCGACGTAGTCGCGCCCGAGCGCGAGCGGTATCTCCGTGCAAGCTGTCAGGACAATTTCGGCGCCCGCGCGTGCGAGCGTGCGGGTAGCTTCGCGAAGCGGCTCGGCGAGCTCTTCTTTGCGATCGGGGTCACGAAACGCACCCGACTTGATCCCTCGCTCGCCGAAGATAGGCTCCATCACGAGCTCTTCCTGTAGCTTCTCGCCGCCGGGGATTTCGAGCGGGGTGATCACGTTTGCGTCAGGCGCGAGCCTTCGGATCCAGCTGGTATAGATCCCGGACTGAAGCGTCCCCGAAGCGGCGAGAACGCCAATCGAGCCCCTCTTGCCGACATGCGAGATCGCCCGCTCCGCCGTTGCCTGGATCATGTCGAGGATGGGGATCGCGACCCTCGCGCGGATACCGCTGAGAAAGGCATGCGCGGTGTTGCAGGGGATGACGGCGAAGTCGGCTTCGGTGAGGCGCTCCGCGCTTCGCACGAGCGCGTCGACGGGCGACACCGCGCCTTTCAAGAGTGCGGCGGTGCGGTCCGGCGTCTTTGGCATTGAAGACAGCACCCATGACGGGTAGTCCTGATCGCGCGCCGCACCCCCGAGCGCTTTTTCGGCAGAGCTCAAGAGCAATGTCTCGAACTCGATATGCGCATAGGGGCCGAGGCCCCCGATGATGCCGATGGTGTGCTTCCACTCGGGCATCACTTTACTCGCTTGGTTCGGGCTCGGCGATCTGCCGGGCGTCAAACCGCTCACGTGCCGCCATATCCGACGGTCACGTTGTCGCCGTCCACGATGACGGGAACGGCGCGCTCGCCACCGCTGACGGAGAGCATCTCTTCGAGGTGCGCGGGGTTTGCTTTGACGTCGAAATATTCGGTGTCCCGGGTCGCATAGGCCTCACGGGCCGCGGCGGTGTAGGGTCATCCAGCTTTGCCGTAGATCTTGATCGGGTCTGCCATAGCTCCCGATCGTATCAGATGAAGCTCCGGATGTGCTCGATGTACCAATCTGGAAAGCCGATCGTTTCTCCGGGACCAGCGATCCGCTCGACCTATTCCGGCGTCGCCTGGGCGACCTCGTACGGCACGAGGCCGGCTTGCTTCAGCACGGCGAGATGGATGAAGGAGCTGTAGAAGAATACTGAAACGCGTCGCTCGGTCATGTTCAGTTCATGATTTGTCCGCCGCACATATTGTAGGTCTGGCCCGTGATGGCGGAGGCTTCATCCGAGCTCAGATAGAGGGTCAGCGAGGCGATTTCTTTTGGATCGAGAAAGCGTTTCAACGGGACACCCGCGATGGCCTGATCGCGAAACTCGTCGGCGGTGATGCCGAGCACCTCCGCCGTCTCGCGAATCCCTTTATCCGCCATGTCGGTCTCGACCCACCCGGGGCAGATCGCGTTCACCGTGATGCCGCGCGGTGCGAGCTCGAGCGCGAGGGCGCGCGTGAAGCCCAAGATGCCGTGCTTGGACGCGCAATAAGCGGCGTATCCGGGAACGCCGAAACGTCCCAGCACGGAGGACATGTTGATGATGCGGCCGCCTCCGGAAGTCATGAGCTCGAGGGCCGCGCGGCTCACGAGGTAGCTCCCGGTAAGGTTCACATCCAGGATCTTTTGCCAGAGCTCGAGGGCGTCTTCGTCGATGGGGGTTCTTCCGGAGATGCCCGCGTTATTGACGACGATGTCGAGCGTGCCCCAACTCGCCCTGAGCTCGGAGAGCGCGCTCTCGACCGACTCCCGCGATGTGACGTCGCACTCGAGTGCTAAGGCGCGCCGTCGGTCTCGATTCCACGCATCGGCGAGAGATTCGAGCTCGGGCAATGTGCGGGCGAGAAGCGCGACTTTGGCGCCTTCTTCGAGATAGGCCTCGGCGATCGCGCGGCCGATCCCGCGGCTCGCTCCGGTGACAAGGACGACTTTGTCGGCAAATCGATGCATGGTCTAGAGAAACCTTTCTATGTAGGCCGTGACGGCCTCAGTTGTGCTCCGAAAGGCGAGCTCGTCCCACGGGATGGCGGACGGCTCGAAGACCTTCGCCTCGAGCGTTTCGTCCGCGGCGCGGAGCTCCCCTCCGCAGATCTCGGCAGCATAGACGATGACCACGATCGGTGAGCCGGCATAAGAATAGACGTCGATGAGCTCACGGATAGTCACGTCGACACTCGCTTCTTCGCGGGTCTCGCGTATCGCGGCGTCGGGAACACGCTCACCCCGGTCCACGAAACCGCCCGGAAATACCCACTTTCCATAGGCCGGCTCGATGGCGCGCCGCAGGAGAACGAGCCCGCCATCGCTCTCGAACACGGTTCCTGCAGCGACCTTGGGATCCTGAAAGAAGATGAAATCGCACGCTTTACAGACCATCCTCTCGGGCTCGTGGTGTTTGAGACGCTTGATGACGAGCTCGTTGCCGCATTTGGGGCAGTAGCGGAACTCGGGCGGCTTTTCGAAAGTTGAGCTCATGGGTCCGCGTTGATCTATCATTCGCTCCCGGAGGTGTCAAAAAAAAGAATGACCCGATTCTATACAGAGAAGGATGTCGCGGAGCTTCTTCCGATGGGCGACGCGGTCGCGTGCGTTGAGCGCGCGCTTCGTTTGCTCGCGGAGGACCAAGCCGTCAACTTGCCGCGGCAGCGTATTCGCGTCGACAAGCTCTTGCTGCATGTGCTGCCCGCGGGGAGCGCCGAGCTCGGCTATGTCGGGCTCAAGGCCTATACGACCGGCCCTTCAGGCGCGCGGTTCTATTTCCTGCAATTCGACGCCAAGAGCGGTGAGCTCGTCGCGATGATGCAAGCGGATCGGTTGGGTCAGATTCGTACCGGCGCTGCGAGCGGTGTCGCGACAAAGTTCATGGCTCGCGAGGACGCGACGCGCGTCGGTATCTATGGCACCGGGTGGCAGGCGCGCGCACAGCTACAGGCGATCGCCGAAGTAAGGCCGATCGTGTCCATGGTTGCCTACGGGCGTGATGCCGCGCGACGGGAAAAGTTCTGCAGCGAGATGACCGAGGAGCTCGGGGTCCCGGTGCGTCCCGTCGAAACACCCGAGGAGGTCCCGCAAGACGCCGACATCGTAGTGACAGCGACGAACGCGCGCGAGCCGGTCTTGCGCGGCGCGTGGTTGAAGCCGGGGCAGCATGTGAACGCCATCGGCTCGAACGCGCTTCATCGGATCGAGATCGACGAAGAGGCCGTGACCCGTATGAGCTTCATCGCGGCGGATGCCATCGATCAGGCGAAAATCGAGTGCGGCGATTTGGCGGCGGTCGTAGAGGCTGGGAAGCTGTCCTGGGACGGCGTGCACGAAATCGCGGACGTGGTCGGAGGCAAAGTCACAGCACGCCGGGGCCCGGACGACATCACCTTATTCGAGTCGCAGGGACTGGCCATCGAAGACGTCGCGGTCGCGAAACACGTCTACGAGGCGGGAAGCGCCAAAGGCATGGGCACAGTCCTCGAGATTTGAAAGAGGGATGCGCGAGAACTGGTGGGGCGACCGCACTGCCAGGACTCAGACGTCCGCTACGAGTCCCGATGGAATCGGACGATCGGGTAGTCCGGATGGAACGGCTCGTCTTTTTCGGCGAGTTCCTCGAATCTTCGCAGAAAATCGCCGATGGTCAACACGTAGCCTCGGTCTTTGGCCCATGTTTCCATCGTGGTCGCCATGACTACCTTCATTTTACCGCGGCCTTGTGTTCTCTGCTTGTTGCGGCTGTTTCGTGTGCTCTTGCCTGGGACGTCCGGCCCATACATGTGTCCAATTCCCTAGGATATAAAAACGGCCGGGTCGATACGCTCGACGCTTTCGATAACGTCGAAATCTCGGTCGGTCGAGAGGATGCGTCGCAAGTCCTGTGACTCCATCGTAGCCACATGGATTGCGTCCCGAGGAGAGAGATTCCGAGACTCCAGAAGAAGCTCGAGGGCGCGCGCGGTATGCCTCTCTTCCACTGCATAGACTTCGTCGCAAAGGGACGTCGCGGCCTCGTAGACCGTACGCGCCGCATGCGGCCTATCGAGGGAGAAATATCGGTAGAGAATTTCCTGCAGGACTTCGGAGTTGGTCACGAGCCGGACACGCCGATCGACGGCGACTTCGAGCGCCGTCCGACACACGGCGCGCAGCGGATGGGAGCCTCCCGCCGCGTACATAAGAATGTTGGCGTCGAGAAAATAAGCGTCAGCGTTTCTTTTTTTGGAGGCGATGGGTCTTCGTCTTCCGGGCACTATATTCGCGTTTCCAGTCCTGATAGCTCTTCGGTACAGGCGCGGGATCGACGGAGAACAGTTGCTCCAACGCTTCGCGTTTGCTCCGCTCCGCCTCGGGCGCGAGCGTATATTTCTCGATCGACTCCCTCACGATCGCAGCGAGCTTCCTTCCCTCACGGCTAGCGATTTCCGCGAGCTTGTCATATTGGGCCTCGTCGAGTGTCACCTGGATTTTCTTGGTTTTTGACACAGCCGTAGGGTACTGCTGAGCGACACATGTGTCAATTGAAATGTGTCAAAAATAGGAGGAACGCGTCACCCCGTGCCCTCCGGGGTACGCGCCGCGCCTGGCTCGCGTTTCACGAAAGTGCCTTCTTTGATGCTCCCGACGTGCTGCTGGTCGTCCACGATGACTTTGCCTCTCAGCAGCACTTTGTCGGGAATGCCTGTGACTTCACGGCCTTCGTAAGCGCTGTAATCCACTTTCATGCGGTGGGTCTTGGCGCTAATCGTCCATTTGCGGTTCGGATCCCACAGCAGTAGATCCGCGTCCGCGCCCACGGTGATGGAGCCTTTGCGCGGGTAGAGGCCAAAGATCTTGGCAGGGCGGGTGGAGACGAGCTCGACGAAACGGTTCTTGCTGATGCGCCCTCCGTTGACGCCGCCGTCATAGAGCAGCATCAAGCGGTTCTCGATCCCGGGAGCACCGTTTGGAATCTTCGAGAAGTCGCCTTTGCCGAGCTCCTTGTCCTTCATGCAAAAGCTGCAATGGTCGGTCGAGACCACTTGGAGCGCATCCGTCTGAAGGCCGTTCCAGAGGCGCTCCTCGTTGCCTTTCGGGCGAAGGGGAGGGGACATCACGTATTTCGCGCCTTCGAAGCCGGGCTTTTCGTAATCTTCGTAAGACAGAAACAAATATTGAGGACAGGTCTCGGCGAAAACCGGAAGCCCGCGCTCCCGCGCGCGGCGTACCTCCTCCATCGCGTCACCCGCGGACAAGTGCACGATGTATACGGGAGTGTCGGCCATCTCGGCCAGTGCGATGGCGCGACGCGTGGCCTCGGCCTCGGCGCTCATCGGTCGCGTCAGCGCGTGCCACTTTGGCTCGGTATGCCCCTCGCGCAGCGCGCGCTCCACGAGCGTGTCGATGACACCGCCGTTCTCGGCGTGCATGCAGATGAGCCCGCCATTATCGCGCGTGCGCAGCATGGCCTTGAAGATCGTCGCGTCGTCGACCATGAAGATGCCGGGATAGGCCATGAAGAGCTTGAAGCTCGTGATTCCGTCGCCGACGAGCTCGTCCATTTCTTTCAAATGGGAGTCGTGGAGCTCGCGCACGATGATGTGGAACGCGTAGTCGATCGCCGCGCGATCGTCCGCTCGCGCGTGCCAGGCGTCCACGCCAGCGTGAAGCGTCTTCCCAAAATCCTGGATGGCGAAGTCGATGATGGTGGTCGTGCCGCCGCAGGCTGCCGCGACCGTGCCGCTCTCCCAATCGTCCGCCGTCGTCGTGCCTCCAAACGGCATGTCGAGATGCGTGTGCACGTCGAGCCCGCCGGGCATGACGTATTTTCCCGACGCATCGATCGTGGCTTCTCCTTCGATCGCGAGCCCGATAGCGGCGATCCTTCCGTTGGCAATGCCGATATCGGCCTGATAAGTGTCCTCGGCGGTGACGATCGTCCCACCCTTGATGACCGTGTCTATCTTCATGAGCAGAGGATAAGCGTGCCACCGCCACCGTTGCAACATGCTGAGAAGGCAGCCGGTAGCACGTGTGGTAATGTACGCGACTTCGGAGGTTCGCATGCAATCTGGTTCCTACATCGACGGCAAGTGGTTTCAACCCAAATCGGAGCGAGTCGTCAAGAACATCAACCCCGCGGATACAAAGGACGTGATCGCCGAGTTTCCCATGGCGACCGCCGCGGATACGGAGCGTGCCATCGACGCCGCGCGGCAAGCTTTTGCAGGCTGGAAAAAGACGCCGGGTCCGGAGCGGGGCCGCGTTCTCTGGCGGGCGGCGGATATCGCCCGCCAACGGGTCGACGAGATTGCCCGATTGATGACGCGCGAAGAAGGGAAAATCTTTCGCGAAGCGCGGGGCGAAGTCATGAAAGGCATCTCGCTCATGGAGTATTACGCGGGCGCCGGGTTTCGCATGGGCGGCAAGACGTTTCCCTCGGAAGTGCGGGACACCTTCACCTATACCATCCGGCAGCCCGTTGGCGTTGTCGGGCTCATCTCGCCGTGGAACTTCCCCTGGGCGATCCCGGTCTGGAAGTCCGCGCCGGCGCTCGTCGCGGGCAACGCCGTCGTCTTCAAGCCCGCGTCGCTCACGCCGGCGACCGCGGCGGTGCTGGCCGAGATCTACGAAGAAGCGGGCTTGCCTCCGGGTGTCTTCAACCTTGTGATCGGCTCGGGCTCCGAGGTTGGCGAGGTCATGGTGAGCTCACCGCACATCCCGATCATCTCGTTCACTGGCTCGAACGAGATTGGCCGCGCGCTTCATATCAAAGCGGCCTCGCGCGGCGCTAAAGTTACGTGCGAGATGGGCGGAAAGAACGCCGTCATCGTCATGGCGGATGCCGATCTAGAAAAGGCGGCGGTTGCGATTCGTGACGGCGCTTTTGGCTCGACGGGTCAGCGTTGTACCGCGACCTCTCGGGTCATCGCCGCCGAGCCCGTGAAAGCGGAGCTCGTCGAGCGGCTCGCCGCCTTCGCGAAGGGCATCAAAGTCGGTTCCGGTCTCGACGAAAGCGTCGATATGGGGCCGGCGGTCGACGAAAGTCAGTTCAACACGAATCTCGAATATATCGAGATGGCAAAGAGCGAAGGCGCCAAGCTCGTGACTGGCGGCGGCAAGCCGGAAGGGCTTCCGGACGGTTATTTTGTCGAGCCGACGATTTTCGACGACGTGAAACCCGAGATGCGGATCTTTCAGGAAGAGGTCTTCGGACCGGTGCTCTCCGTGGCGACCGCGAACAACCTCGAAGAAGCCCTCGAGGTGGCCAACTCGGTCGAGTTCGGTCTGACCACTTCCATCTTCACGCAAGACATAAACCACGTCATGAAGTTCATCGACGAGGTCGAGACGGGCATGGTCCACATCAACGAGCCGACGATTGGCGGGGAAGCCCAGCTTCCTTTCGGCGGCGTGAAATCGACGGGCGTCGGAGACCGCGAGATGTCGGAAGAAGGCTTGCACTTCTTCACCGAGCTCAAGACGGTCTTCATCAATTATTCAGGGGAGTCCGGGAGGGCGATGATTCGGTAGTCCGCGTTTCGGGTTGTTCTCTGCTCCCTCATCTTTAAGCGGCGAAGGTGTCGATCATGAGGTAGGGGTCGCCTAGGGGGTACAAGACGGGGCAGGTGCAGCCTCGGGCTATGTATTCGTTGACTCGGCTTTTTGCTTCTTCCGGCGTGCCGGTTGCGGTGATCTCGAGGATTAGCTCGTCGGGAACGTATTGCATCGCTTCTCTGACCTGTTCCTTTGTCGCCGGCCATCCCAGTACCGACTGGATCTTGTCAACGGTCTCCTGAGAGACGCCCGAGGCCTTCGCGATATGCGGTTGCTGGGCTAGGTATTGGGTGATGAGCTGTTTTGCGGCTGCGATGGCGCGGTCGCGGTCGTGGTCGACGGAGCAGACGATGAGCTGGGGGCGGTCGATGGCGTCGAGGCTTCGGCCGGCTTTGCGCGCGCCCTTTTCCAGGAGCTCCATGGCGCGATCGTTGTAGGACGGCGGCACGCAGTAGTTCAGAAGACAACCATCCGCGATCTCTCCGGTGAGCTGGAGCATTTGTTCCCCGGTAGCGCCGATGAGAACGGGGACGTTGCGCGGCTCGCGGCGGCCGTGCACGATGTCGAGCTCGATGCCGGTGACATGGTGGAACTCACCGTCGAAGGTCACGTTCTCTAGGCGCAGCAAGCGCCGGAACACCTCGATGGTCTCCCGCATCGCGAGTAGCATGCGGCGCCGCTCGATACCGACATTCTTCGCGAGCGGATCCCACCAGGCGCCGATGCCGCAGAGGATGCGGTCGGGAGCGAGATCGTCGAGGGTCAGGTAGGTCGCGGCGAGAAGCCCGATATTGCGCGTCCAATTATTGATGACGCCCGAGCCAATCTTGATGCGCGACGTGACCGCGGCATAGGCGGCCATGGGCACGATGGCGTCACGCACGAGCCGGCTCTCCGCTTGCCACACGGCTTCGAAGCCTTTCTCTTCAGCATATTTTGCGTAGAGGATGCAGTCTTTGAGCGGATGCGCGTCTTGCAAGTAGAGGGCGACTCGTTTCATGGTGCTAGGATTGTAGTTCAATGCCTCAGGCCTACGCAGACCACTTGTGGCGCGGAGAAGATTCTTACCCGACGCTTTACCTTGCCCTCGGCGCGACGGCGGCAGCGGCCGAAGAGGCGCTTGTGTCAGGTCTCGCCCGACGGCTGACGGCGTGCTGATGAATACGGAGTAGAAGCTATGACACTCGAAGGCAAAGTCGCGCTCGTTGCAGGCGCCACGCGTGGCGCGGGACGAGGCATCGCGGAAGCACTTGGTGAAGCCGGAGCCACGGTTTATTGCACCGGGCGCAGCACACGCGGCGCGCCAGCGACGGAGGGACGGTCGGAGACGATCGAAGAAACAGCAGAGCTCGTGACCGCACGAGGCGGTCGAGGCTTTCACGTTCGTTGCGATCACAGCGTGCCGGAGCAAGTACGCGAGCTCTTCGAGCGGGTACGGAGCGAGCAAGGCCGGCTCGATATCCTCGTCAATGACATCTGGGGCGGGGATGCCCTCACCGAGTTCGGCAAGACTTTTTGGCAAGTTTCGCTCGATAAAGGGCTCACGATGCTCGAGCGGGGCATTCACACGCACCTCATCACGAGCCACTTCGCAGTGCCTCTCATGATCGAGGGCGACGACGGGCTCATCATCGAGATTACCGACGGAGACAGCTACGGCTACCGCGGGAACCTTTTCTACGATCTGGTCAAAACCTCCGTGATCCGTACGGCTTTCACAATGGCCCGCGAGCTCCGGAAAACGAAGATCGTCTCGATCGCGCTAACCCCGGGATTCCTGCGCTCCGAGGCCATGCTCGATAACTTCGGCGTGACGGAGGCGAACTGGCGCGACGCAGCCGAAAAGGATCCGAACTTTCTCGAATCGGAAACGCCGTTTTTCGTCGGCCGCGCGGTCGCGGCGTTGGCGCAAGACGCGCACGTGCGCAAAAAGAACGGTCGTGTCTTTAGCTCCTGGGCTCTCGCCGACGAATACGGGTTCACGGATATCGATGGGCGCACGCCGCATTGGGGCAGACATTTCGAGAAGACCTACGGTGTCCGCCTCAAGACCTGCGACGACGCGTTCTACGAGCACTGGAAAAAGGGCCCGATGGAGGTCGTTTTTCCTGACTGGCCTTGAGCTAGAAGTCCACTAGCGTTCAGCCCGAGCCGAGAGCGCAGCGTTCTTCGACGACGTTGTTATCTTCGTTAGATTCGTCGACGTTGCTTTGAGAGTCGACGGTTACGGTCACGAGACAGTCCGGAGCGAAGCACTCCGCGGGGATGGTGATGGGATCGAGCGTCACGATCCGACCCCCATTCACCTCTGGTGTCGCTAGGTCCACTGCGGCTCCGCGAGAGAACGTCACGCGTGTGGTCGACGCCTCCGCCTTCGCGGCTTCCTGATTGCGGATGACGACGAGGAACCTTCCGCCGTTCTGGCAAAAGCCCGCCGCGGGAAGAGGGATGAGATCCGCTTTGCCGTTGTCAAGCAGATTAGGAAGACCGGGGATGCTGCCGCAGCTCGAGCCCAAGGCTGCGAGCACGGCCAAGAACACGAGCCGCAATGTTTTCATCGAAGACACTTATGATAGCGCAAGATCCGATCTAGCGCGCAGCTCGGATCTTTTCGTCGAGCTTCGCGATCTGCTGCTGGTGCTCGAGCCACCATTCGGGATCTTTTTGTGCGTCGAGCTCTTCGACGGTTTTCCCTTGCTGCTCGACCCACGTGTAGTACTTCAAGTTGTGCCAGCGTTTGCGATTCTCCACCGTGCCTTCCTGGATCCAGTCGAGCCCCGCGCCGTGAAGAATGCTCGTCATGCGTGCGGTCGCGACCGCTTCGTCCATGGGGCCTTCTTTTGAGCTCAGCCAATCCATCACGCTTCCGTATCGGCCGATGTCGTCGGTGCAGACCGTGACCACGAGATCCTTTCGACCGAAGCCGTAATATTTTGCCGTTTTGATGGCGCCCAATAGATTACAGATGCCGCTGATACCGAAGATCGAGGCGAGCATCTCGACGTCGTCCGCGCGAAGACCGAAGCGGTCTTCGAGGACCCGTCGTCCGGTGGGTTCGGTGAACAGCTGCAGCCCGCGGACGCAGGCCATGTCGTCGATGCACATCATGGCGTCCATGTTGGTCACGTGATGGATCCAGGTGACGTGCTTGTCGCCAATGCCCTGAATCTCGTGGGCGCCGTAGCCGTTATTGAAGATCGTGGGGCACTGAATCGGCTCGAGGCCGACGATCTTGTGCTCGGGCCATAGTTGTTTGAGACGATCGCCTGCGCCTATGGTTCCCGCACTTCCCATCGACGACACCCAGGCGGAAGCGCGCCCCGAGCCGACACCTTGTTTCTCGAGGCGCCTGGCTAGCTCGGCCACCGCGTTTCCGGTCACGTCGTAGTGGAAGCGGTAATTCCCCATGACCTCGAACTGGTTGAGCACCCGGATGGCGGGATCTTGGCGGAGCAGACGCGTTTTGTCGTAGATCTCCTTGACGTTCGATTCGCTGCCCGGGGTTTTTACGATTTCCGCGCCATAGATCTCGATGAGCTCGAAGCGCTCCCGGCTCATGCCTTCGGGGAGCACGACAAGGCTGTCGCAGCCGACGCGGCCCCCGACCCAGGCACCGCCGACGCCGTAATTGCCCGTGCTTGGCCATACGAGACGGTGCTTGTCCGGGTCGACGTCGCCCGTGGTGATGAGCTCGGCGAGAACGGAGTAAGCGGCGCCGACTTTGTGGCTTCCGGTCGGGAAGTCTCGGCTATAGATCGCGACGATGGGGGTCTCGACGCCCGTCACCGCTTCCGGAATGACGAAGGCGTTGATTTCGTCCTCGGCGTCATACCAGGTGATGTTGTAGAGATTCACAGGGTCGAGCGGATCCTCATGCTTCGCCGCGAGGGCCCGCTTGCGTGTGGAGCTCTCGATAGTCCAGGGCTCGCGCATTTCGGCGAGCGTTGGGCCTAGCCTCATGGTGTCATCTCCGTAATTCTTCGTGGCGTGTAGTATAGGTGCCCGGAGGAGAAGAATGTCAGATCCGAAACACGAATGGACGTCCCCTGTTACTGGCGAGACTTACGAGCCGCACCTCGCGCTGCGCCACACTGAGATTGCTACATTCATGCGCGCGCCGCTCGCGCGTTCACTCGACGACGTGGACATCGCACTCGTTGGCATCCCTTTCGACGGCGGTGTCACGCATCGCCCGGGCGCGCGCCACGGGCCGCGCGAGATCCGGAACATGTCGACGATGATGCGCTCGAACCATCACGTGACGCGCTTCAACCCTTTCGAGGCGTGCCGTATCGGCGATGTCGGCGACGTCCGCTTCGAGAACATCTATAACCTCGATGAGTCCATCGGTTCGATCGAGCGTTTCTATCGCGCGCTCGCTGACGCTGGGGTGACCCCGCTAGCGGCTGGGGGCGATCACTCGGTCACTTATCCGATCCTGAAAGTGCTCGGTGAAAAAGAGCCGTTGGGACTCGTCCATATCGATGCCCATACGGATACGTGGGGGCCATTCCAGGGCTCGAAGTTTCATCACGGAGCACCCTTCCGCCTCGCTTGCGACGGCGGGCACATCGATCCGAAACGCACGATTCAAATCGGCATCCGTGGCGCCCAGAACACGACGGAAGGATGGGACTACTCGCGCGAGAGCGGCATGCGCGTCGTCTTCATCGAGGAGTTCGAAGATCTTGGGGTTACGGGGGTTCTCGAAGAAGTGCGCCGCGTCGTCGGCGATCGCCCGGCCTATGTTTCTTTCGACGTGGATGGGCTCGACCCCGTCTACGCGCCGGGAACGGGCACGCCGGAAGTGGGCGGCATTACGACCCGCGAGGCCTTGCGGCTCCTCCACGGATTACGCGGGATGAACCTCATTGGCGGGGACGTAGTGGAAGTCGCGCCGCCATACGACCCGAGCGGCAACACGGCGCTCGTAGGGGCGACGCTGATGTACGAGATTCTATGCTTGCTGGCCGAGGTTCGCTCCGGTAAATAGCAAAATTAATGAGAAGCGCTCTTCGCTTTCTCCTGCCGTCGGCCGTCGGCGTTTTTTTCTTCCTGACACCCATCCGCGTCGGGGAGGCTTGGACGATCCCACTCGGCGCACTCATCGATTGGGCCAACGACGCGCTGGCCGAGTATCTTGTGAGCGCCGTTCTCGTCATCCTCACGTCGTCCGCGTTGCTTTCGCCGTGGTTCACTTGGAAAGGTGCTCCTCGCGGCAGCTTGCGTGAGCGGCTCTTTGTTGTGAGCCCGATATGGGTGGCGCTACGCGTGTTCGCGGCGCTCCTTGCCTGGGCGACGGTGACCAAGACCGGGCCGGAGCTCCTGTGGTCCGAGAAAACAGGCGGCACCGTCCTCGATCTGGCTTCCGACATCCTGATGATCTTTTTCTTCGCCGCGTTTCTTCTGCCTTTTCTCACCGACTTCGGGCTGATGGAGCTCGTCGGAACGTTCCTGAGAAAAGTGTTCCGGCGGGTGTTTCGCCTTCCGGGCCGCTCGGCGATCGATGCGATGGCCTCGTGGCTCGCCGCCGCGGCGGTGGGCATTCTCATCACGTCTCAGCAATACGAGAACGGCTTCTATTCGAGGCGCGAAGCATCGGTCATCGCGACGAATTTCTCGATCGTGTCCATCCCGTTCGCGCTACTCATCGCGAATGTGATCGGTATCGGGCATCTGTTCTTCCCTTACTACGCTACCGTCGGCGTCGCGGGGCTCGTTTGCGCGTGGGTCGTGCCGCGGCTCCCGCCGCTCGCGCAGATCCCGGACAGCTACGTCGAAGGCGTCGGCAAGCAGATTTCGGAAGACGTGCCGGACGACGTATCGCTCTTTCGCTTCGGATGGCGTCAAGCGAGCGAGCGCGCGGAACGGGCGCCAGGTCCGAAAACGCTCGCGCGCATATCGGCCGCGAACGTTCTCGATATCTGGTTCGGCTTGACGCCGGGTGTGATTGCGGTCGGAGGTCTGGGCCTCATGATCGCCGAGTACACGCCCGTGATGCGCTATCTGTCCTACCCGCTCGTTCCCGTGCTCGAGCTCTTACGCATCCCCGAGGCGGCGGCCGCGGCACCGGCGCTTCTTGTCGGCTTTCTCGAAATGTTCCTCCCCGCGGTCATCGCGAGCGGCATCGAGAGCGAGCTCACACGATTCGTCGTCGCTTGCATGTCGATCGTGCAGCTGATTTACATGTCCGAGGTCGGCATTCTATTGTTGAAGTCGCCGATCCCGCTACGTCTGGGCGAGCTCGCGGCCATCTTCCTCGTGCGGACCGCCGTTGCCCTTCCCGTGGTTGCCGCTATCGCGCACTTCGTCGTGTTCTGACCGACCGACTCCACTACTCGTTTGGAACGAGACGCTCGAGCTCGGCGCCAAAGTTCTGGACGAGAATCAGATGGGTGGGTGGCGGGGCCTGGGAGACTTCCTCGAGGGTGACGAAACGTTGGCCGTCGGCCGTGACGGTGTAGAGCTCGTAGCCGGGCCCGACACTCTCGCGGGAGAGACGAGCCTCTCTGTCGAACAAAACGGTGGGTTTGGATAAATGCACCATACCCCCGTGCTCATCGACGTCAACGCTCATCAACCTCGAGCCACTCTGATAGAACAGTTCTCTCCCATTGGTGATTATGTGAGCCTATCGTGACAGGCCGTTCAAATCCCAAACGACATCGCCCGCGCGGAGCGTCAGCTCGCACTCGAGCTTCTGGTTGCCTTCGAGTTTCTGGACGCCAACGTCGACGAAGCCGAAATCACCGTCGCGCAAACGAAGCACGGCGATGTCCGCCTCGGCCCCAACGCTCAGATGACCGAGATCGTCACGATGGATCGCCTGGGCCGCGCGCCACGTCGCTGCGCGGATCACGTCTTCGAGCGACATCCCCATCACGAGAAACTTGGACATCACGTTCAGCATGTCCTTCATGCCGCCGTTCATACTCCCAGTGTGAAGATCCGTGCTGATCGTGTCCGGAGGGAAGCCTTGTTCCATCGCCGGGATGGCTTGGCTGAACAGAAAGCTGCCGCCGCCATGGCCGACATCGAAGACGATGCCGCGCTCGCGCGCCCGCCGCACGAAAGGCCGC
>SMYC01000241.1 GCA_004356105.1 Acidobacteriota bacterium
AGCCCGCGGTGAGCACAACTCGAAAATCGCGTGAGCATTACGTTTTCGTATCGGGCTTTCCATTCAAAAGGACCTGGCTGGGATGGCCCCTGGCTATACTGACGGCTTGGATCGCGCTCTCTTTGGTTCCGATTTCCGGGAACTGGCTCGCGCTCCTCTCCCCCGAGGCACACGCACTCCGCATGGAGGCGGCGGGCATGACCGTTCCGCCCACACGTCTCGACGCGGCGCCCTCGAGCTTGGCGCCGTTCCTCACCCTCCGGAGCCTCTGGCTCTTTTGTGCTTGTGCCTCGCTCATTTTCGTCGGGGCCCATATGGCGTCTCGTCCGCGGCGCGCAGAGCGATTGTCACAGCTGCTCTTCCTCGCAGGGGTGGGTTTCGGCCTCTACGGTCTAGGACAGTGGTTGTTCGGCCTGCAGGAGCTTCTGGGGAGAGATGCCGCCGCCGGCGTGCACTTCCGCGCGTCTGGAAGCTTCGGGAATCGGAATCATTACGCCGCTTTCATGGAGATGCTGCTTCTTTGCGGGCTTGGTTGGGTGGGGATGCGACGCGCCGGCTTTCACGCGCGGACCGGAGGCAGCCTTGCACGCCGCATCGAGGCGGGCGGAGGAAAGCTCTTTTTTCTCGGTCTCGGCGTCGTCTTCACCAGCTTGGGACTCATCTTCTCGCTCTCTCGCGCCGGGATCACTTTCGGGCTCGTGGGCTGCGCTCTATTGATGTTGATGCGGCCCGCGCCTCGGAGCGCGGACGGTGACGTCGAGCTTTCCGACGGTCTCCCGCGACGAAAGCGAAGCCTTTCCGGCATTTGGGCGATGGTGCTCCTGGTGGTCGGCACGGCCGCCTGGATCGGCTTGGACCCGGTCGCGCACCGATTCAAGGTCCTTCCGAACGAGTGGGACGCCGAACGCGACCGCGTGCAAGTCTGGTCCGATGCCATCGGGGCCGTGCCCGATTTTGCGCTGACCGGCTCCGGGCTCAGTACGTTTCGCTATGTCTTCCCGCGCTACCGGAGCTTCGGTGGGAGCACCTTCTATTCGTGGGCCCACAACGATTATTTGCAGGTGCTGATCGAGCTAGGCGTGCCAGGACTGGTGCTCGTTTTCTGGATCATGGCCGCCGTGTGGCGCGGATCGAAGCGGGTCAGGGTGACCTTGCGTGAGGACCCGGCCCTTCTTCACCTGCACACCGGTTACGTGGCGGCCGCCATCGCGGTAGCGCTTCACAGCTTCACGGATTTCGGCTTGCACCTGATGGCGAATGCCGCTTTGTTCTCAGTGATTCTGGGGGTGATGATGGGGCTTCAGCCATCGACAGAAACGCGGGCCCACTAGCGAACCGGGCTCGCCTCGTCCTCGCCGCCCGCGTTGACGCCAATCACGGTGGCCGCTCCCGCCGCGGAGACGATCAAGATCAGTCCCGTCGTCGAGGTCAGGAAACTTCCGCCGCCCGCCGCCGCCGCGCCGGCCGATGCGCTCACCACGGAGCCCGACGCCGTGATGAAAGTGCCGATGCCCTGAGGAAGGAATCCGGGAGGTAGCGTGGCCGCACCTTGCACGACCGAGCCCACGACGATTCCGGGATCGCCACCGGTGAAATAAGCGCCGGGATCGCGCTCATTGCAGTCTTCGCCGAAAACGATCCGCGGCATGAATTCGCTGGACTGGTACCCGTCGAACGTCAAGTTGATGGCTTCCATGTAGTAGACGATTTGCGTCGTCTCCGGAGACGGTTTCGGAAGGACAGCCTGGAAATCCCCTCCCGTGTCACGCATATCGACGTAGTAGAAATCGGAATGCTGCGCGGCCCGAAAATAGACGCGGCTGAATCGGACGTCCTGGTGTGGGCTAACGTCGGTCGACAGCTGTGGGTATCGGTCGCGCGCGAGACACTCACGCCCTTCGTGACCGATGTCCAGGATCTGGGCCTCTCGAGCGTCCAGATGTCGCGGCTCGGTGCGGAAGTAGCGATGGGGCCCTAGAGCGACGACCTGACTCTCGGCATAGAAACCGCTCGAGCAATCCGGTCGGAGGGCGCCCGTGCCTCGAGCGCGATCCAGCTCGAAACAGCTCTCGAAGAAGAAATTCGTGCCTGCGCGGACGTCGAACCGGCCTTCAATCGTGTATTCAGTGCCCTCGTGAGCGAGCGACAAGGCGTAGATTCCCGCGGGGATGTCCGGGATCGAGTAGCTTCCGCCGGGATCGGTCTCACGGCTCGCGAATACTTCGTCGGCGGTGACCAACTTCGCGCGAACGGTGGCGCCGGCGAGAGGACCTTTCGTGGCCTTGTCGAACACCAGGCCGGCCATGCGACCTGACACCGCGGATTGCGAAAGAACGGGGTTCACCGCCGGCCCGAGAACGAGCGTAACGGCGCATAGAAACAGAAGGGGACGGCAAGTTTTTCGACGGTTCATCATGGGAAGGTTTCCGGGTTTTTGAGTGGTAACTGGTTGTTACTAAATATCTTACGATCCGAAACGGGACCCGTCAATCCTCAGAGGGGCCGTGACAGAGGACCGCCAAAGAGACTGGATTCATCGGCAGCCACCGTCAGCGCCGACGACCTTGGCGAAGCACCAACACTCCACGCGCTACGAACCGTCGATGGCGACGGCGCGGCCGGCGCGGCGGGGCGCTTCGAGCTGGCGCGCGAGTTGCTCTTTTCGGGACTCGAAATCGGCGCGATACTCCCCTGGTACCGGAGGCCCTGGGGGGAAGATTTGTGTCACCGGGTTGACCGCTTTTCCGTGGTGGATGAGCCGGAAGTCGAGATGCGGTCCGGTCGCGGACCCTGTCATGCCCACATAGCCGATCACTTCTTTCTGCTCGACGCGCTGTCCCACAGCCAGGCCACGCGCGAAGCGTGACAAGTGAAGATACTTCGTCATATAGCCCATCGCGTGGCGGACCGTGACCGTGTTGCCGCCTCCTTTGGTGAAGTTGCGGCCCGTGACCACGCCGGCCGCCACCGAGTAGACGGGGGTGCCCGATCGCGCGGCGTAGTCCACCCCGAGATGCGGCATCCTTCTTTTGTGGATCGGATGGAGCCGAGAGCGGGAGAATCCAGAACTGATGCGCTCGAAGTCGAGCGGAGCTCTCAGAAACGCTTTTCGCATCGACTTACCTTCCGGGTCGTAATAGTCCCGATTGCCTGCTGGATCCTCGTATAAGAAGGCGCTGAAAACGCGCTCTTTCGACGAGTAAGACACGTAGCTCGCCGCGCGCAGTTCGCCGTATCCGACGAACTCACCTTCGTGGTAGAGCTTTTCGACAACGAGCGAAAACCGGTCCCCGTTGCGGCTCTCAGTATGGAAGTCGAAATCCCAGGCAAACACTTTGGCGAAGGCGATCGTGAGAGCCGCGCCTTCGCCGAGCCGGCTCATGCTCGCGAAAAGGTTGTCGACGAGCACGCTGGTGAGCGAGACCGTACGTCGTGTGAGCTCGACTTCCTCGGACTCCGATTGCCAGCCGAGCTTGGAGCGCGTCAGCGCGATCTGTCGCAAGGCAGTGCGATGGATCTGGATCCTGCTCGCCGCGCCTGAAGCAAGGTCGTAGTGGAACTCGAACTCGTCACCGGCTCGCAGGTGACGCACATCCATGACAGCGGAAAGGGCTCGTGCGATCTCGTAGACGTCTGTGCTCGAAAAACCGTTGCGCGTGAGGACGGTCGACAGCGTCTCGTCGCGCCGCAGGCGATCCGGGATCCCCGTCGTCGCCGGGAACAGCGAATCGGCGCGGTCGGCAGCGCGGGGCGGCGCCACGGCGGGCAGCTCGCCGATATGAGAGACACTCAGCCACCCAGCAACGACAGCCCAGCTTGCGACGGATAGAAGCATCCACAGAGCAAGGTTGCTCCATGCCTGCCGCTCTGAGCCTCGGGTCATGTCACCGGAACGTAGAACTCGAGAGTGCGTTTGAGACCTTCTCGCAACTCGATTTGCGGGTCGAAGCGCAAATCACGGCGCGCCGCTGAAATATCGGCGACCGAGTGGGGGACATCCCCCGAGCGGGCCGAAGTGTAGGACGGCTCGAGCTTCGAGCTCGTGAGCTCGGCCATGTTGGCCCAGAGCTCGTTCACCGAAATGCGCGTTTGGCATCCGATGTTGTACACGCCGCCGGCGGCGGAAGTCTCGTGGCATGCGGCGAAGTTGGCCTGCGCGACGTTCTCGACATAGGTGAAATCCCTCGTTTGATCGCCTTTGCCGTGAATCGTCGGCGGCGTCGATGAAAGGATGGCGTCGATGAAACGACTGACGACGCCAGAATAGGGCGAGTTCGGATCTTGGCGGGGGCCGAAAACGTTGAAATATCGAAGAGACACGGTCTCGAGACCGTAGAGCCGATGGAACACGGTGCAATAGTGCTCCGCCGCAAGCTTCGCCACCGCGTAGGGCGAAAGAGGCTCGGTACGCATCGTCTCGACTTTGGGAAGCTCGGGGTTGGCGCCGTAGACCGACGACGAGGACGCGTAAACGAGCCGCCGAACCCCTGCCTCTTTGGACGCGCATAGCAGGCTCAACGTTCCCGTCGCGTTCGCCTCGTGCGATTCGGCCGGCTCTTCCACCGAACGCGGCACGGATGGGATAGCCGCCTCGTGGAAAACGTAGTCGACGCCCGAAACCGCTCGAGACAAGGCGGCCGGATCATTGAGGTCGCCTTCGACAACCTCGATGCGGCTCTCGACTTCGGTCAAATTCTCGCGCTTGCCCGTCGAAAAGTTGTCGAGAACGCGGACTTCTTCGTCCCGATCCAACAGAAAGCGCACGAGATAGGACCCGACAAAGCCAGCGCCTCCCGTTACCAAATACAAGCTCACTAGAACTCCCTATGGCGGTTGAACAGTTAGTTTATTGGGGGTTACGACAATCGTCAACCTTGCCGGCATCTGGGACACAGACATCGTCAATCTTAGTGGCTAGCCGGTTAGCCGGTATGTGGACTCGCGGCACGGACCCAGAATATGTTAGAATACAAGGAGTTATCAGTTTTCGTCAAACCATAGGACCTAGGTTTTCAATCCCCGGAGCGACCCCGATTGCAGGGCGACCTGACCCGCGAAACGCTTGCCGACGCGATCCGCAATCTCTACGTAAACCGACGTAGCGGCATCCTGCATCTCAGCCACGAGAAGGTGAGCAAGCGGATCTATTTCCGCAAAGGCTCCATGATCTTCGCGAACTCGGACGTAGAGTCCGACCGTCTCGGCGAGTTCCTCATCCGACAAGACGTCTTGGACCGCGCCTCCTTCGAAAGGACCACGAACACGATGAAGGACACGGGGCACCGCTTCGGAAAGACCGTCGTCGAGCTCGGTTATTGCACCGCGGAGGAGATGCAAGCGAAGATTGTCGAACAGATCCAGACCATCATCTACTCCCTATTTGACTGGAAAGAAGGTTCCTACCGCGTCGAGCAGCACGAGAATCCCGTGGACGAGGACATCGTGCTGAACCTTTCGACGGCCGACATCATCCTCGAAGGCACGCGACGGATGGAGGATATGGACCGGGTCCGGCGAGCTCTCGGGGATACGAGCCGGATTCTCGAGCAGAACGAAAACCCGTTGCTCTTGTATCAGAAGATGTCGACTTTGAGCCAGTCGGAATATTTCATTCTGTCTCGGGTCGACGGGATGAGCTCCGTCGAGGACATCTTCGCGGTCTCACCACTCGGAGAGGACGAGACGATGAGATGTATCTACGGTCTCATCTCGGCCGGGGTGCTCGTGCTCCAAGGCGAACCGCGCGCGTCGGCACGCGAGGAGTCAGTCCCCGCGCCAATCTCGGACCTTCCGCGCGTCGAACCGCCGCCGGTGCCTCCAGTAGCGGCAACCTCTCCGCCTCCGCCTCCTCCGCCATCGGTCGCGCCGCCACCGGCCGCGAGTGCACCGAAGCCCCCGGCAACGCCGGCGACCCCAGTTCAAGCACCTCCAACGAAGGCGCCACCGACCGCCGCCGCCGCACCGCCGGCCCCCCCGGGGCCGACGCCCGAAGAGATTGCCGTACGCGAGGATGTCGTTATGAAGCACGCGTCGCTTGCCGACGCGACTCTTTACACTCTGCTAGAGCTGAAGCTCAACGCCAACGAGAATGAGATAAAGAAGGCGTATTACGCGATGGCGAAGAAGTATCACCCCGACCGCCATCACTCACCGCATTTGAGCGAAGTCCACGGCTTGCTCGAAGAGCTCTTCAGCAAAGTCACCCATGCCTATCAGACGCTTTCGTCCACCGCGGATCGGCATCGCTACGACCAGACGCTGAAGCACGGCGATGCCCAAGAGGCTTCGGAAGCTGGAAGCGACGGGGATAATGCTCGCAAAGCGGACCGTGCGTCGGAAGCGGCGCTCAAACGACAAGCTGAGCAGCTCTTCGGCGAGGCAAAAAGGCACTATGACGAGATGCACTTCTTCGACGCCATTCAGTCGCTGCGGGAAGCCATCCGTCTCTACCCGAAGAAAAGCTACCACAAACTCCACGCCCACGCGCTGATGAAGAACCCGCTCTGGGCAAAGGAAGCGGAGGAACAATTTCAACTAGCTCTCCAGATGGATCAGTTCGACGCGGAATGTCTGTTCGGTCTCGGACAGATATACGAAGAAAAGGGCATGACGACCCGCGCTCAGAAGATGTACGAACAAGCCGCGACCTACGACCCCGAGAATGAAGAAATTCAAGCGAAGGTTGCCGGCAAGACGAGCGACTCCGGCGGAGGCCTCGGCGGCCTAAGAAAGATCTTCGGCCGCAAGAAAGAATGAAATCTGCTACCTGCTACCTGCTACCTGGTACCTGGTAGCTGATAGCAGATAGCTTTTAAAAAACGCCTGCTCGAGTCGGCCGTAAGCCGAATTTTGTTCCTCTCGTCGGTCACCCTCCGAGAAGCGACGATCATTTATCTAGCCGAAACGATTGCTCGTCCGGTCGAGCGACCTACCCGGGAGCTTCGAGCGGGCCACTCTCGAACGCCCCCCTATTTGGTCTTGCTCCGTGTGGGGTTTACCCTGCCTTGGATGTCACCACCCAAGCGGTGCGCTCTTACCGCACCTTTTCACCCTTACCGCTCCCCAGCGCCGGCCAAGGCGCCAAGAAGAGGCGGTGTATTTTCTGTGGCACTTTCCTTCCGGTCACCCGGACTGGTCGTTAGCCAGCACACTGCCCTGTGGAGTTCGGACTTTCCTCTCGCTTTCCGAAGAAAGCCAGCGACCGTCCGTCCGGCTCGAACAGGCAAGGACCATTATATAGGAGCCGTCCATCTACTCGGTGAACCGTGAAACCCTTCATTTCTCCTGGAAGTGGAGCGCCGCGAAGGTGACGACAGAGGCTTCGTCGATGTTCCATTGTTCGTAGGAGCACACCGAGCCTTCGACCCGCCTCGTATGCATGGCTCGAAGAAACGTATAGATCGGCGCATAGCCGCACCAGTTGAGCGCGTCTCCTTCCGGGTGAACAAGCTCGAAGAATCCTTCGGCATCGCCCGCCGCAATACGCTCCAAGCGCCGCTCGTCCTGCTCGCGCACCTCGAGCATGCGTCCTTCATAGGCGCGGGCGGGCTCGTTCTCGCCGTAGCGCAGGCCGATATGCGCCATGTCGACCCCGAGAACCCATACAAGGTCGGGTCGCTTCGTGGCAAGCTCGGTGAGGGCGTCAAACACGCGCGCGTTGCCGTCGAGCGTCTCCGGCGGCACACCTCGGACCAGGCTATCGACGAACGGGCCGCAAAGGATGGGAAGAATACGGAACGGATGAGCGAGTCGATATTGCAGAAACAGAACTTGAAGCTCGATGGAGTGCTCGGTTCGATGGCAGTAGTCTTCTTCGACCACCGCGTCCCCGCCTCGTTTCACAAAAAGCGACAGCGCGTCTCGGTCGATCTCGACCGTACCGAGCGGCGTGCGGAATGGCTTCGCCGTCACACCGAACCGCTCTGGGGCCCCGTAATGCGACGTGCCGAGGATCACGAACGTCTTCAAGTCCTCATCCGAGCTCTCGGGCAACGCATAGGCCGCGCCGTAAGACGCGTAGCCGCCCTCCGGTGAGACGTGAGGCGCCGCGATCGCGAGCGGCCAGTCTGCATCTGGCGCGCAAAGAGTACGCTTAGCAGTACCGTCGATGCGTTGATCGAGCAAGCTCTCTATCGCCTCTCGCTCCAAGGGATAGGCGGAGCCGGCAAGGGTCTCCTCGCGTACCGGCGAGGCGCGAAAAGCGTCGTGCGCTCGCTCGACGCGGCGCGCGAGCCCTTCGTCGTCGAGAAATCCCCTGTCGCTCAGGATCGTCACGAGCTCCTGCAGCTCGCTTTGCGGCACAATCTTCCCGCCCGCGAGGCGCGTCATCACCACCTGCGCATCGAGCATCGAATGCGCGCCGTCGAGACATCTGAGAAGAGCGACCCATGCCGGAGGGATGACGAGCACGTCGTCGGTGTAGCGAAACGGATCGCGTAGCAAGAGCCCTGGTTGCTCGGCAATCGGCGACGGCATGACATCGATGTCACGCCGTAATCGAGGAAGGGTATCATGCATGCTTTTGACTGCTTGGCCGCAGACATTGTAATATGAACTCGCCTCGGAAAGCCCAGTCGTCCCAAGCGGAGAGGTGCTGGAGTGGCTGAACAGGGCTGCCTGCTAAGCAGTTACACGGGTGATGAGCCTGTGTCGAGGGTTCGAATCCCTCCCTCTCCGCCATTTTCAGGGCCCGACCGAAAGGTCGCTCTGGAATGTCCTTTTGACAAAAAGTGCCGAGGCCGGTAATCTGACCGGTACTGGGACTGGGAAGTCGTTCAATGGTAGGACACACGGCTCTGGACCGTGGAATCGGGGTTCGAGTCCCTGCTTCCCAGCCAACTTCCGCGCGAAGGCGCCATCCCTCCTCGGCCCCTCTTTGCCCTCAGAATATTCCGTTCAAAAGGCTTATAGGTTCAGGGGGGTGGCGATGCTCGGCTGGAAGCGAGATGGACGTGCTCGACAAGGGCCGCGACTTGGTCGACGTTGGTCTGCGGCAAGATGCCGTGGCCGAGATTGAAGATGTGGCCCGGCCGCCCCGCGGCCTCAGCAAGCACCGCGTCCGCTTTCGCGAAGAGCACGTCCCGCGGTGCAAGGAGCGCCAGCGGGTCCAAATTGCCTTGGACGGCAACGTCGTGGCCGAGCGCTTCCCAAGTCGGGCCAAGATCTACGCGCCAATCGAGACCAACGACGTCAGCGCTTTCACGCATCGAGCTCAAGATGCCCGCCGTTCCCGTGCCGAAATGGATGCGAGGCACACCGCATTCGAGAAGCCCGTCGAGGATCCTGCGGGTATGCGGAAGTACGAACTCGCGATAATCTCCTGGAGAAAGCACACCGACCCAAGAGTCGAAGAGCTGGATCGCCTGGGCTCCAGCTTCGACCTGCGCCAACAGATAGTCCCTGACGCACACCGAAAGTTTCTCCGCGAGGCGATGCCATGAAGCCGGATCCTCATACATGAGAGCCTTGGTGTGCTCGTAGTTCTTGGAAGGGCCGCCTTCGATCGCGTAAGACGCCAACGTGAAGGGCGCACCGGCAAAGCCAATCAACGGGACATCGAGCTCCTTGCGCAAGAGACGGATCGTCTCGAGCGTAAAGGATAGGTCATCCTGGGGGACCACGGGACGGAGCGCGTCGATATCGGCTGTCGAGCGTATCGGGTTGTCGATGCGCGGCCCCTCACCTTGAACGAAGTCGAAGCCGATGCCAAGCGGCTCGAGCGGAATCAGCAGATCGGAAAAGAGAATCGCCGCATCGACCCCGAGACGCTCGATCGGCTGGAGCGTCACTTGAACGGCGAGCTCGGGTGTACGGCAAATCTCGAGGATGGGATGATCCTTGCGTATGGCCCGATATTCAGCCATGTAGCGACCCGCTTGCCGCATGAACCAGATTGGCGTCCGATCGACAGGCTCGCACCGGCAAGCTTTCAGGAAACGATCGGTTTGCGGGCTCAAAGTCAATGAGACGAGCGGGGGCGCAGCCGGATGAGTTTGTTCGCAATGAGTGGATAGAGAAGCCGACAAGCGTGATATTCGGAGATCGCCGCCGTCCGAGCTATCTCTTGAAGATTCCGCTCGCCATTGATTTTCGAGAGCACCACCCACTCGCTCGTGTTGAGGGTGATCTGTTGACCAGCATCGTCCTCATCGGGCAAGACGAATTCCGGGATCATCGTCATGTCAGGGATATGTTTCGACAAAACGCTCCACTCGTCTTTCCGCCGCGCGCCTTCGAGCAGCAGATTGGTGCTGCTCTGTCGGACGGTTTTTTTCTCTGAGAAAACGTCCGGCTCGAACGTGAACTGCCCCTCATCCCACACCATCAGCTCGAAAAACGCCTCTTCTCCTACCAAGTCGTCGACGGCCGCATGCACGACCGAACCATCCACGAAAGCAATCCCGCCTTCACGACCCGTGTTCCGCGCCTGCATCTGGAGCCGGCCGGTCTTTTTTGACCCGCTCAGAAACTGCACGACATCCGAGAGCGTGAATTCCTTGATCGAGCCTTCGAGCTCCGCCATGAGTCTAGAACGCTAGCACAGTAACTTGTTTCAGGTCAATATCTTGAAACCTGGCGCGGCGCAATCCCTTGTACCTGCCTTCTGATCTATAATGTCGGCAGGGATACGCCGGTGCATCCTCGGAAAATGAAGTGGAGAATCGTCATGCGTAACAGGTATCCGTTGTTTCACGTCTTGGTCCTCTTGGCGGTTGGCGCTTCGGTCGCGCTCGCCCAGATGGGCACGGGGCGCGTCATTGGCTCGGCCGAAGACACCAGTGGGCAGCCCATCGAAGGGGCGGTCATCACCGCGACTGGCGCAGATGGCAAAACGTTGGAAGCCACGAGCGGAAGCGACGGGAAATGGGCGAT
>SMYC01000242.1 GCA_004356105.1 Acidobacteriota bacterium
CTCCCAGAAAAAGCAGAGCTAGGGGCGCACCGGCTCAACTGGGGTGCTCGAACTTCCCCATCAGCTTCAGCATCCCCAGAAGAGCCCCTAAAATCGCAAGGCCGTGCAGATGGTTCGGCTTCGAAAGGGGCGCGAAGTAGACAAAGAGACCAAACCCTCCGACGAGGACGACCAGTAGGCTGAGCGAGGCGTGGACTTTGGGTGAGACCTTGGAGCTGAGGACGAAGCTCACTAGCGCGAGTCCCATCATGAGGGCGATAGCGCCTAGAAAAAAACGCCGGGTTCTCTGGGACGCGAGCGGATCCGTCTTTTTGGAAAGCGGCTTCGGCCCCGCGATATACATATGCGACAGCGCCTCCTTGTCCGAGACGACTTCCGCTTTCAGAATCTCGATACGCTGGAGCGGCTTGTCGTTGTCATCCGTAGCCACGGCGGCCATCTCATCGAGCACATCGTAGCCACCCCTCGAGGTGGCCGAAGATGGTGTACTTGCCGTCGAGATGGGGCGCGTCTGCAAGCAGAATAGAGAACGAGGTGCGGCCGCTGTTCTGGTCGTCCTCGCGACGCGCCATCGTGAGCATGCCGCGTCGATGAACGAGCTCGCTCAGCTCCAATGGGATGTTCTTGATCGCGGCCCGCTGCGCCTCGGACAAGGGCAGCCGTCGGTAGTCCACTTCGGATGTTTGCACGAGAAACCCGGGAACGACACGGAAAAACTCTGCCGTGTCGTACGCGCCGAGACGGACGAGCTCGAGGATCTGCCCGACATGTTGCGGCGCGACGCGTGGATATAACACAACCACGAGGTCCCCTGCGTTGGTCCGAATAACGATCCGCTCCTTAGACGTCGTCGTCGATTCGGCGAACAGAACGGAGCCAGAAGCGATTACGAGCGCCCCGATCCAAAACTTCAACGCGCGGCTCCCGAAACACCCAAGAGCTCCGACACGTTGACCATGAGCGGGGACGAGACCGTCGGTGTCTTCAGCTTCCAAATCACACCGTCGACGAAAAAGTGATGAACCTGGACGGCGGCAAGAATAACGCCGGTGACGAAGGCCGTGGGTGCGCCCGTCAAACTGAACACGAGCGGCAAGGTTTCGAAGAGCAAAAGCCCGCCGACGATGTTCATCAGCAACCACCGCACGGTTTCCCACATCACATAGCGTCGACTTGGCGCGATCCCATCGAAGTCCAACCTTTCCTTCAGCTGAAGCGTCCACGCGATGAAGAGATACTGCAAGCTATGAAACATCGGGACGAACTCGTTGAACGCTACCAGGCGCGAGCCCGGTACGAACCACACGAACTGCGTCAACGCCGGGAGAAAAACGATGGCCGGAGGAAGTGCCTGCCCCCGACGGTTCCACCGTATGAGCATCGCAACCAGACCCAGGCCGCATAACGAAAGCCAGGCGAGCGCGATTTGAGGAGCCCATGCGGGAAGCCCGAGCGTCGGGTAGGCAATTCCGTAATATTCGCTCTCGCCGAAGCCCGCCTCGAAGCGCATCGTTGGCAGCAGAAAAGTGCCATAGATGACCAGCGAGGGTGAATCGTTCCCACGGTGCGAAGCGCACGCCCGCGCGACGCGCATAGAGGAGGGAGATCCCCAGCGTCTGCCCGCTGAAGTGATATGGGGACCAGATCAGGTAGAGCTTTACGAAATAGGGCGCGACCGCATCGGGCTCGACGAACGAAGCCCAGACCCCCGCCAGAATGATAAACGGCACCGCAAGTACCGTCATGGGGTATTGCGCTACGTTTGCGCGCGAATGATAGAGGCGGAAACAAGTCGCGGAGAAGTGAGGCCAGTTCACGACGACGAGGAGCGCGGCGCTCGTCGCGTAGATCGTCTCCATCTCCACGGTGCCGCGCTCGCGTATCGCCACAACACGGCGTAGGCGACGACAGAAGCCCCCCCGATCACAGCGGCATCGACGAGTGGGCTCACGAAGTAGAGCCCGCGCGATTTCTTGGAAACGACTTCCAT
Organism: Acidobacteriota bacterium; assembly: GCA_004356105.1. GTDB lineage: Bacteria > Acidobacteriota > Vicinamibacteria > Marinacidobacterales > SMYC01 > SMYC01. The sequence goes on from SMYC01000242.1 coordinate 1,991, forward strand.
TCTTTGGGGGACCGCGTGGTTCTAGCGCTATTCTAGCGGATCTCGCGGTCCGTCGAGACCTCGACACGAAAACCGTATAGCAGGCTCCTTCAAGCTGAATCCTGACATAGTAAGATGCCGGCGTGAATGGGGCTCCCGAGGTTCGACTGTCACCGCCCGATGCCCGTCCTTTCGTAAAATGGGCCGGGGGCAAAGGCACGCTCATCGGGGCGATCGCGGAGAGGATTCCAAAAGACCGGACGTACCGCCGCTATGTCGAGCCTTTCGTCGGCGCGGGCGCTATGTTCTTTTGGATACGCCGCAGCTTTCCCGATCTCCCTGCGTCCATCGGCGACTCGAACGCGGAGCTCATCGTCGCCTATGGGGCGGTGCGAGACGACGCCGACGGCGTGATCAGCAAGCTCGAGACCCACGCGCATCTCCATTGCAAGGAACACTTTTACGCCGTTCGCGCGAAAGTGCCGCACGGAGAGACAGAGCGCGCGGCGCGGTTCATCTACCTCAACCGCACCTGCTACAACGGTCTCTACCGCGTGAACCGGAAGGGGCAGTTCAATGTCCCGATCGGACGCTACGACAAACCCAAAATACTAGACCGAGAGAATATTTTCGCGGTATCGACGGCGCTTAGGGACGTGGAGCTTCGTCCCGGGGACTTTGGCGTGCTCACGGATGATTGTGGCGCCGGCGACCTCGTCTACCTCGACCCGCCTTACGTTCCGTTGTCGAAAACGAGCCAATTTACCAGTTACACGCGGGATTCCTTTGGACGGCCCGAGCAGGAACGCCTCGCGGAAACGTTCGAGGCGCTTGCCGCGCGCGGCGCGGCCGTCATTCTTTCGAACAGCGACACGGCGCTCGTCCGGGAGCTCTACAGCGCGCTCACGCCGAAACCTTCTTTCGATGAAGTGCAAGTACCGCGCTCGATCAATTCCAAGGCCGGTCGGCGCGGCCGCATCCGCGAGCTTCTGATCTATCACCATTCGTAAATGGAATGGCGGCTGCGATCAGCTTCGGATCATCACCTTGGTATTGCCGGCGATGACCGTTTCGCCGTTTCGCTGAAGGCGCAGCCACACCGTATAGGTCCCCGGCTCACTGAACTGATGGCTCGCGCTGAAGCGCCGCTTGAGCTCCATTCCTTCTTCGTAAGGATCGCAATCGGGGCCATATTCGGAATCGGTGTCGTCGTCCCATTCCCAGACCTCGTCGAGGCAGTAATACTCCTCGAGATCCTCGACGTCGTCGAGTTCCCTGAGCGCGGCGGTGATGCGGATCGTCACGCGAGGGCGCCTTCGATCGTTCGGCATACGAGGCCGCATGAACGTGGCTCGCGGCGCCTTCAGTTTGAGCTGCGGCCCATCCGCCAGAATAGACGTGCTCGACGCGAACAGCGCCAGCAAAAGTGCAACTAGTAGCAAACCGACGATTTTCCTCATAGTGGCCCTATCTTAGCACTCACGTTTTCAGGGTAGAAACGACCTGGCTCACATCGTCCGTAGGGGCCTCGCAGCTATAGCTCGCGCAGATGTAGAAACGTGGATCCTCCGGATTGGGACCCGCCGTTTTGCCTTCGAATAGCGGGATGTCGACTCCCTCCCTCTCGGGGTCGGTGAGGGCGATGGAGACGTTAGGCGCGTAAACACTCCAGAGCTCGAGGAGCGCCTCCTTTGTCGCGGCGGCGTCTCGCGGGCCGACTACGACAATCTCCCGCTTATCTGAAAGGTAGAAATCGACCGCCGCCACCATTTGCGCAAAACCGCTCGGCGATTGCTCCATCTGTGCTTGGAACGTGTGAAGGCTATTAACCGCGAGCAGCTCGACGTCGCGCGCGCCCGTGTACTCCGCGAGCTTCAACAAATAGGTGGCAGCGATAGCGTTTCCGGACGGAATCGCTCCATCGAAGCCGGTCTTCGTGCGCGTGATAAGAGGTTCGTGATCGGAGCCCGTGAAGTAGAAGCCACCTTGGTTCTCGTCGACGAAGAGCCTTTTCATCGCGTCCGCTATCTGGCGCGCGTGCTCGAGCCACGCCGGGTCGAAGTCGCACTCGAAGAGCTCGACATAGGCCGCGAGAAAAAACGCGTGGTCGTCGAGATAGGCCTTGTGTTGCGCTCGGCCGCTCCGACAGGTGGCGAGAAGGCGATCGCCGTCATAGAGAGACGATTCAATGAAGCGGGCGGCGCGTCGGGCGGAATCGAGAAATCGTTGGTCACCCAGGACGCGATAGGCGCGCGCCATGGCTACGACCATGAGCCCATTCCAGCTCGTGAGGATCTTGTCATCGAGGCCCGGATGCACACGCGCGTCCCGGCTTTGCAAGAGTTTCTGACGCGAAGACGCCAAGCTCTCATCGAAGGACTTGAGGCCACCCGGGAGATTCAAGATCGTGTGGCCTTCCCAATTCCCCGAAGTCGTTACGTCATAAGTCTTGGCGAAAGGCTCGAAAGCCTCCCCGAGGAGCTCCGAGAGCTCGGCGTGCGACCACACGTAGAACTTCCCCTCTTCGCCTTCGCTGTCGGCGTCCTGGGTGCTGTAATACCCGCCATCGTCACCCTGCATCTCTCGCAGCACCCACTCGAGGGTCTCTCTCGCTACGCGGGCATACGCAGCGTTGCCGGTGACGCGGTAAGCGTCGAGGTAGACCGGTGCCAACAGAGCATTGTCGTAGAGCATCTTCTCGAAATGCGGCACGAGCCAACGCTCGTCCGTCGAATAGCGGTGAAAGCCTCCACCGAGGTGGTCGTACATGCCGCCCGCTGCCATTTTGTCGAGGGTCAGCTCGACCATAGCGAGCTCCTCGGCGTCCCCGCTGGCACGGTGGTGGCGGAGCAGAAGCGAAAGCGCGCCATGAGGCGGGAACTTGGGCGCGGGAGAAAAGCCGCCTTCGCGCGCATCGAAGCGGGCGGCCAGCTCGCGAGCGGCGAGGCTTACGACACTGCGCGTCAGGATCTCGGGCGTCTTCGGCGTGAGCGACAGCACTTGCAGCCGTTCCGTCAACGCATCCGACGTTTCTTGTATCTTGTTCCGTTCCTCGGCGAAGACCCGCGCGAGCTCGGTCAACACCGTCTTGAAGCCGGGCCGCCCATAGCGGTCATCGGGCGGAAAATAGGTGCCGCCATAGAAGGGCTTGAGCGCCGGTGTGAGAAACACCGTCAAAGGCCAGCCGCCCGAGCCCGTCATCATTTGAACGGCGTTCATATAGATTTCGTCGATGTCGGGCCGCTCCTCGCGGTCGACTTTGATAGAGACGAAGTGTTGGTTCATCAGCGCGGCGATCTCCTCGTTCTCGAACGACTCGCGCTCCATCACGTGACACCAGTGGCAGGCCGAATAGCCGACAGAGAGCAGGAGAGGCTTGTCTTCGCCGCGCGCTTTTTCGAGCGCCTCTTCTCCCCACGGATACCACGCGACGGGGTTTCTCGCGTGTTGGAGAAGATAGGGGCTCGTCTCGTCGATCAGCCGGTTCGTTTTGCCGGGCGCGCTCACCCGTCGCCGTTTCGGAGCCCGCCCCAGCGGAAGAGCGACGCTCCAGCGGTAAACCCGGCGCCCACGGAGCTGAAGAGGACGACATCACCCTTGTCGAGGCGGTTTTCTTCGACCGCATCGTAGAGAGCGAGCGGTATCGTTGCGCCGGTTGTGTTGCCGAACTTGTGGATGTTCTTGATGACTTTCTCCGGCGGAAGGCCAAGCCGCTGGGCGGTCGCGTCCAAGATACGGACATTCGCCTGATGTGCGATCAGAAGCGTCACGTCGTCCGGAGTCATGTCAAAACGGTCCAGGAGTTTCGTGGTGGTCTCGTAGGTGCGACGCACGGCATATTTGAAGACCTGCCGGCCTTCCTGGTGGACGTAGTGCATCCCTTTTTGCACGGTCTCATTCGAAGCCGGATGCCGGCTGCCGCCGCCCGGCATGTTGAGAAACTTCCCTCCGGCTCCTTCGATTTTGTGCTCGAAGCCAATCAAGCCCGCGTCGTCTTCGGAGGCTTCGAGGAGCACCGCCCCCGCGCCGTCGCCGAAGATGACGCATGTGGCGCGGTCCCGATAATCGACGATGCTGCTCATGACGTCCGCGCCGATGACCAGCACGCGGTCGTGCATGCCGCTCGCGATGAATTGCGAGCCGACCGAGAGCGAATAGACGAAGCCACAGCAAGCCGCAGAGAGATCGAATCCCCAAGCGCGCGAGGCGTTAATCTTGTCTTGAACGAGACAGGCAGTCGCGGGGAACATCATGTCCGGCGTTACGGTTCCCACGATGATGAGATCGACATCATCAGCGGAGATGCCTCGGCGATCGAGCGCTTCCTGGGCCGCCTTGGCCGCAAGCTCTGAGGTGCCCGTGCCCTTTTCGACGATACGCCGCTCGCGAATGCCGGTACGGGCAAGGATCCACTCATCCGAAGTGTCGACCATCTTCGCGAGCTCCTTATTGCTGAGCACTTTCTCGGGAAGAAAACGTCCAACGGACGTGATGGCGGCGCGGCGAAAGGTCATAACGTGATGGTCTCCATTCGCGGATGAGTCAACATAATCCCCCAATCCTACGTCGGAGCCAAGTTTCGATCAATCCCTAGCCGTAGCCGGGGATTTACGAGCGGCAAACACCGGAGCGAAGCAGGAGGCTTGAGCGGTGGGCTCCAAAAGCGTAATATCTTGGGTTTCACGACTAACTGCTTGAGAGCAGTAGGGATAAACCATTTTTGACGGCAGCGGCTTTTTACGATCTCGATGGCACTTTGATAAGCACGAACCTCGTGCACGTGTTCGCCTTTTATGCGCGCAACGATCAAGGAATTCTCCAGAGCATCAAGCGCTCCGTGGCGACGATTGCCGGGCTACCGATCTTCATGGCTGCCGACGCTTATAGCCGTAAAGTCTTCAACGACATCTTCTTTAAGTGGTACAAGGGCCAATCTGAAGATCGGCTTCGCTATCTCGCGGAAGACCTTTTCGAAGAAGTGATCGGTCCGGCCGTCTATCCAGGAACGCTTCCACTTCTCGAGAAATCCCGAAACACGGGGCTGCGCCAGGTGGTCGTGACCGGCGCCCTCGACATCACGATCCAGCCGCTGCTGCGGCATCTCGGCATTACAGAATATGTCGCCAATCGCCTCGAGTTCGTGGACGGGCGGGCGACGGGCCGGCTAAAACCGCCGGTGATGGCAAGCGCCACCAAAGCGTCTTGGATTCGTACCTATTCGGAGAAAGAGGGCTTGTCGCTCAGCGACTGTTTCGCTTATGCGGACAGCATGAGCGATCTTCCGATGCTTTCCGTTGTCGGGCATCCGACCGCGACCAACCCGGACCGGCGGCTCCGGAGCACCGCCCTTCGCCACGACTGGCCCATCGTGCGTTTGTAGTAACCGTGAACCTGTTGAGCAAGCAAAACGTTACGCGATCCCTAACCGAATCATGAAAGGAACCCAATGAGTCCCGTTTTGCGTCGGAAGCTCGACCCAGGTACGGTTTATATCGACACCGACTCCGCGCCGCGCTTGATCCACTACGGCGAGGATTTTTGGGAAGAGGATCTTCCCGTCGGCACACGCGTGATTTATCCAAAGCCTCCTATTCAGGGGCTTCCCAACCCTCGCGGCGCGATCCGGCACGCGGTAAACCACCCCCTCGGCTGCGATCCGCTCCACGCGCAGCTCAGCCCAGGGATGAAAGTCACCATCGCCGTCGACGACATCAGTTTGCCGCTCCCTCCGATGATCACACCAGACACGCGGCAGACGGCGCTCGAAGTCGTTCTCGAGCTGCTCGAGGATCACGGTGTCGACGACACCCACATCATCGTTGCGAACTCGCTCCATCGGAAGATGACGGAGCCGGAGATGCGCCGCATGGTGGGCGTCGCGATCCACGACGCGTTTTATCCGGACCGCTACTACTGTCACGACGCGGAAGAGCCGGACGGTATCGTCTATCTTGGAGAGACCGACCGTAGCGAGCAAGTGCGCATCAACCGGCGCGCGGTCGAAAGCGATCTCGTCATCTATATCAACATCAATCTCGTTCCGATGGATGGCGGCCACAAATCCGTCACGGTCGGCCTTTGCGACTATCGCAGCTTGACTCACCATCACGATCCGCAGACGATCCGCGACTCGCATGGCTATATGGACCCGTCGGCGTCGGAGCTGAACCACAAATGCGTGCGCATGGGCGCTATCGTCGATGAGCACATGAACGTTTTTCACATCGAGACCGTGCTCAACAACCGGATGTATCACGACCAGCTCGACTTTCTCTGCAAGAACGAGGATGACTTCAGCGAGCTCGACCGGATGAAGCTCCGCGCGACAAGGTGGTCGACCGGGAAGATGCCACGCGCGGCGAAGCGGGCGTTTTTTCACAACCTCCCGTCGCCTTATGAGCTCATCGCTTGCTACGCGGGCAAGACGGATCCGGTGCACGAAAAGACGCTCGAGCGCTGCTTCGACCAATATGCCATCAAGGTCAAAGGCCAGTGCGATATTCTGATCGTCGGCGTTCCCTACATCTCGCCATACAACGTGAACTCGATTCTCAACCCGCTCCTCGTTCAAGTCATGGGCCCGGGTTATTTCTTCAATCTTTTCCGCGGCAAGCCCCTCTTGCGCAAAGGTGGCGTTCTGATTCTCTGCCATCCCTGCTACGACGAGTTCGACGCGGAGATCCACCCGAGCTATATCGAGTTCTTCCACCGGCTGCTTCCCGAGACGAGAGACGCCTTCACGCTCCGCGAGAAATATGAAGAAGAGTTCGCGACCAACCCGAGCTACATACAGATGTATCGTCAAGGGACGGCCTATCACGGTGCGCATCCGTTCTTCATGTGGTATTGGGGCGAGAACGGTCGCCAGCACGTGGGCAAGATCATCGCCGCGGGTGCCGAGAACCAGCACGTCCCCGAGCTTCTCGGCTGGGATCGCGCGGAGACCCTCGCCGAAGCCATCGCAAATGCGCGCAGCTACATGGGCCGCTCCGCCGAGATCACGATGCTCCATCTTCCTCCCATCATGATCCCGGAGGTCGAATAGCGCGTGAGCGAGAACCCGATCGATCTCGAGAAGACGTTCGACGGGCGCCGAATCTTTCTGCTCGGCGGCACCGGCTTTCTCGGGAAAGTATGCCTTAGCATGCTTCTGGATTACTTCGAGAACATCGGCCGCGTCTACTTGATGGTGCGGGCGAGCACCGCGGAAGAGAGCGAGAAGCGTTTCTGGGACACGGTGGTCCCGTCGCCGGCGCTCGACCCGCTGAGGACGCGTCACGGGAAGGACCTCGAAAAGGTCCTGCGGGAGAAAATTGTCGTCGTCGGGGGAGACATCACCCACGAGCATCTCGGCCTCGGCGCGGAACGCGCGCGGGAGATCGCCTGTGACATCGACGTCCTGCTCAACTCGTCGGGGCGCGTCACGTTCAACCCGCCGCTCGACGCCGCGCTCAAGACGAACGTTAACGGTACGCTGAACACCATCGCGTTCGCGAAACAAATGAAGCGTCCCGCCCTCGTGCACTTGAGCACCTGTTTCGTCGCGGGCAACCGCTCGGGCGAAATCTGGGAGAACGAGCCGCTCATCGGCTACTTCCCCCGCCGAACCGAAGAAGAATCCGAGTTCAGCGTCGAGAAAGAGATCGACGATTGCGAGCGTCTCGCCGCCCGCGTCAAAGACGAAGCTCGCGACAAATCACTCGCCGATCGATTCCGTGAGAACGCTCGCAAGCGTTTCCTCGAGGAAGGCCGCGATCCCGGAGACGAGCGTGCGATGAATCTCGCCATTGCCCGCGAGCGCAAGAACTGGATCCGCTCGCGCCTCACCGAGCTCGGTATCGCTAAGGCACAGGACTGGGGTTGGCCGAACATCTACACCTATACGAAGAGCCTCGGCGAGCAACTCGTCGCCGCTGAAGAGGGCATGGCCCGCGCCATCGTGCGGCCCGCGATCGTGGAGAGTGCTCTCGAGTTTCCTTTCCCGGGATGGAACGAAGGCTTCACGACCACGGCGCCGCTCGTGCGGATGGCCATGCGTGGGCAGAATCTGTTTCCGGTGAACACGAACGTCATTCTCGACGTCATCCCGGTCGACATGGCCGCTTCGGCTGTTTTGGCCATCGTGGCGCAGACGATCGTGGAAGAGCCCGCTCTCGTGTACCAAGTGTCCTCGGGCGATACCAACCCGTCTCGCCTCGGGCGTCTCGTCGACCTGCTGGGCCTTTTCAAGCGTCAGTACTTCAAAGAGAAGACCTCGGGCGGCCGGCTCTTGAATGACATCGCCGCGCGGATGGAAGCGCAAGCGGTCAAGCCGGAGAGTTTCGAGAAATACTCGATGCCGCTTCTCCACAAAGCGACGAAAGAGTTGTCGAAAACGCTCGGCAAAATCTCGGCGAGGCAAGTTGGACCGCTCGCGCCTCTCTTCGAGCAAGCGAAAGACGCGGTGGAGCGTTTCCAGGCCTTCACGCAAGAAGGAGAGGAGCAGTACCATACGTTCCGTCCCTTCATCGTCGACAACAACTACGTCTTTCGCGCCGACAACACACGCGCGCTCTTCGAGCGCCTCGAGCAGGACGGCCGCAAGCTCGTTTTTGAGCCCGAAGCGATTGATTGGTACGACTACTGGCTGAACGTCCATCTGCCGGGCCTTCGGAAGTGGGTTTTTCCGCGCTTCGATGAAGACGAAAAACCCAAAGCGAAACGGATCTATACCTATAAGAACCTCATCGAGCTCTTCGACGCGTGCACGAGGAACCATCGAGGCCGCGTCGTGATGCGCATCGAGCGAAACGGCCGCGAAGAGCGCTATACCTACGGAGATTTCCGTGAATGCGCGTTGCGGGCCGCGGCTTTTCTCCAAGGCAAAGGCGTCAAGAACGGCGACCGCATAGCACTCTTGTCGGAGAACGGTCCCGAGTGGGGCATGACCTATTTCGGTATCGTGCGTACGGGCGCCGCTGTGATCCCGCTAGAAAAAGACCTCGCGACCGAAGAGATCGTCCGCCTCATCGGCCACGGCGAAGCGCGCGCCATCGCCATCAGCCCCGAGCTCCTCGCGAAACATCCAGAGCTTAAGGACGCGCTCGATAAAGCCGTGGACCTTTGGACCTTCGACGAAATCTACGCGCTCACACCGGAAGCTACCGAGCAAAAACGCGTCGCCGGACTCCCCAAATCGGTGAGCGCGAGCTCCACGGCCTCCATCATCTTCACATCGGGCACGACCGGAAATCCGAAAGGCGTGATGCTCACGCACCGGAACTTCACGAGTCTCATCGCGAAGCTTCTCTCGGTCTACGACCTCACCCATGAAGACGGCATGTTGAGCGTTCTGCCGCTCCATCACTCGTTCGAGTTCACGACGGGCTTTCTTCTGCCGCTCAGTCGTGGCGCGCAGATCACCTATTTGACCGAAGTCACCGGGGAGAAGCTCAGCCGCGAGCTTCGCCGAGGTCACGTGACTTGTATTGTCGGCGTCCCCGCACTCTGGGACCTCTTGAAACGGCGCATCTTGAGCCGCTTCTCGGACAAGTCGGAGCGGCTCGAAGAGCTCGTGAGCTTCGCCATCGACGCGAACTATTTGCTGCGCGAAGAGGCGCCGCTCAACCTAGGGCCCTTGCTGTTTTTGCCGATTCATGCCGCCTTTGGAGGCCGGATCCGCTATCTCATCAGCGGCGCCTCGGCGCTCTCGGAGTCGACTCTCAAGACGTTCCGAGGTCTCGGTTTCAACTTGAACGAAGGCTATGGCCTCACCGAAGCCTCCCCCGTTCTTACGGTGACGCGTCCCGAGGAAGGTGTCGTCTCTGGAAGTGTCGGCCAACCGCTCCCGGGTATCGAGATCAAGATCCACGAGCCCAATCGCCGCGGCGTGGGCGAAGTCACCGCGCGGGGGCCCAACGTGATGGCGGGCTATTACGGAAACGAGAAAGCGACCAAAGAAGCGCTCCGCGACGGTTGGCTCTTCACGGGCGACCTCGGGCGTCTCGACGAAAAGGGGAACCTCTTCATCGTAGGCCGCTTGAAAGAGATGATCGTCGACCGGAATGGCAAGAATGTCTATCCCGATGAGCTCGAGGAGCTTTATGCCGACGAGAGCCTCATCAAAGAGCTCGCCATCATTGGCCTTCCCGACGGCGCCGGCGAGCGTGTTGCCGCGGTCGTCGTGCCTGAAAACGACCCAGAGATCCACGATATCGAGAAGAAGATCGATGACCATTTTCATGCCGTGTCCGAAAGCCTGCCGCTCTATAAACGGGTGAAGCTCTACGAAGTGCGCGCGGAAGAGCTCCCGCGAACGGCAACGCGCAAGGTCAAGCGGCGCGAGCTCGTCGCGTGGCTTCAGGAAAAGCGCCAGCACGAAACGCACACGGGTTCCGCCTCCGAAGCCGAACAAGAGTGGCTCCTCGACGTCGTGGCCCGCGTGGCAGAAAAACCGCGCGACGCCGTCCATCTCGACGCGAGCCTCGGCGAGCTCGGCTATGACAGCCTCATGTATAGCGAGCTCGCGGGCGCCATCGAAACGCGCACCGGAGAGAGCCTTACAGCGGAGGCGTTGATGTCGCTCTCCGGTATTCGGGAGCTCGCCGACAGCTTGAGGAGCCGGCCGAAAGGGCGCGGGAGCAAAAAGAAAGCCACCAAAGCCGAAACTGAAATTGACAAGGTCGAGCTCCCGCCCGCCCTTCAAGAGCTTGGCCGCAAAGGGCTCGCTGCCGTGCAGCATTGGTTCTACCACGACGCGCTCGACCCCGAGTTCAACGGCCGAGCGAACATTCCCGACTACACGCACTTCATCGTTGTCGCCAATCATTCGTCACATCTCGATATGGGTCTCGTAAAGATGGCGCTCGGCCGAGCGGGCGACAACCTCGTGGCGCTCGCAGCTGCGGATTACTTCTTCGACAACAAGATCAAGCGCACGATTTTCGAGAACTTCACGAACCTCGTTCCGATGGAGCGGAAAGGACCGCTCCGGAAATCGTTCGAGTGGGCGTTCCATCTTCTCGAGCAGGGCCACAACGTGCTCATCTTCCCGGAAGGCACGCGCTCGCGGACGGGCGTGATGCAGCCATTCCAGCGCGGGATTGGGCACCTCGCCCTGCGCGCCAAGGTGGGTATCTTGCCGATCCACCTGTGGACGCATGCCGCGCTCCCACCGGGTACGTGGTACCCGCAATGTCGCGAGGTGAGCGCCAGCATCGGGCCGTTTCTCTCTTACGACACTTTCGTGCGGGTCTCTCGGGGTTTGGCGCGCTCCCTCGCGGAGCGCTCGGTTGCTGCGCTCGCCCAACGGATCGTGGAGCACCAACGCGACGGCACGCGGGTCCATCTCGACGCGGAGATCGAGAACGTGCGGTCCCGCTTAGTCGCGGAGCGCAAGGCGAAACAGCCGGTAACCGTCGGAAGAGCAGATGACTAGAACGCTCGTCACGGGCGCGACCGGGTTTTTGGGCACGCACCTGCTGTCGTGTCTCGCGGATCGTGACGTCCGCGTGCTCGTGCGAGGAAGTCGTGCAGTCGAGAACGTCGAGAGCGTGGAAGGCTCGATTCTGGACAAGAAGGCGGTCGAGAGCGCGGTCGCCGGTGTGGAGGAAATCTACCACCTCGCGGGAAAGGTGTCGCGCGACCCGGAAGATGTCCGCGAGCTCTATCGCGTGCATGTGGAAGGGACGACGCTCCTATGCCGCTCTGCGAAGGCGGCCGGCGTGAAGCGCATCGTGCTCGCCTCGACGAGCGGAACCATCGCTGTGACCGAGGACGGCGAAACGTTTCCCGACGAGAGCGCGCCCGTGCCGCTTAAGCTCATCGGCGGCTGGCCGTACTACACGAGCAAGCTCTACCAGGAAGAAGCCGCAAAGCGCGAATGCGAAGGCGGCCCGGAGCTCGTGATTTTGAACCCCAGCCTTCTCCTCGGCCCCGGTGACCAGCGGGTCTCCTCCACAGAGGACGTCTTGAAGTTTCTAGCGGGCGATATCCCGGTGATCCCGCCCGGTGGCATGAATTTCGTCGATGCGCGCGACGTTGCCGAGGCGATGGAAAGCGCGATGCGGCGCGGCCAACCCGGACATCGCTATTTGCTAGGAGGTCCGAACTGGACTTTCGCGACGTTTCTCGAGCGTCTCGGGCGCATGAGCAAGGTGAAAGCGCCGAAGCTCAAGCTTCCCGCCGCGATGTACACTTTTGCGGGACAAGCGGTGGACGCGCTCTATCGGCAGTGGGACATGGCACCGCCCGTCGATCGGATCAGCGTCGAGATGGGCCGGCGCTTCTGGTATTTAGATTGCAGCAAGGCGGAGCGCGAGCTGGGTTTTCGTGCAAGGGATCCGTACGAAACGCTTTATGACACCGTCGCCTACATCAAGAAGGAGCTTCTCGGTGAAGCCGTTCTTTCGTAGGGGCAGCATGTGTAGAAAGAGGCGGAATAAATTCATGACGAGCGGCCTGACCCGCCGGCAGATCGGTGTCTCCGACGAGATGATGGAGACCTTCGGCGAGGCCATCTTCCGTATAAGCGAGGCCCGACGAAGTGCTCGGGGAACGGGCTTGTGTCTTCGTCACTCTCGTGACGGGGCAGAGCCAGGTCACGCTCGAGGAGCTATGTCATCATCTCCTCGAGCAAGGCATCGCGAAAAACAAATTACCGGAACGACTCGTTGTTATCTGGTGATGGCGACACGATCCGGGTACGCGAGGCCGCGCTTGTCCGCGACGATGGCTGTGCCGTGCCCAACGGCGCCTCGGCGCTCAGCGGAGACATGACCGGCGGCCGACGCGCGTTGCTCGCGGGGTTTGTACCCGGTGGCCGAGGCGACGTTTGGCCGGAAGGCACCGCACGCCGCATACCGGCCGGCTCGGAGTTGCTGTTCCAAATCCATTACACCAAGACGGGTAGTGTCGAGATCGATCGGACGAGCGTTGGCCTCAAGTTCACCAAGAAACCACCGGAGAAGATTGTGCGCGCGCGTTGGGTGCAGAACTACTCACCATCCCGGCCGGAGCCGACGATCACGAAGTCACCGGCTGTTATACCTTCGACAAGGACGTGCACCTCTACTCCTACTTTCCCCACATGCACTTGCGCGGGAAACACATGACGATGACCGCAATCTTCCCGAACGGGGAAAAGAAGACGCTCTTGAAGGTGCCGCGCTACGACTTCAATTGGCAGCACACCTATCTATTGAAAGAACCCATCGCTATCCCGAGCGGAACGCGCATTCTCGTCACGGCCCATTTCAACAACTCCAAACGTAACGCGTTCAATCCGGACCCGACCGCCACCGTGCGTTGAGGCGATCCGACCTACGACGAGATGATGATCGGCGGGATGGACTACACGATCGATGAGGAAAAGCTGACGGGCCCGACCGAGGATCATCCCTAGGGAAAAGGCATCCGCACTCTGAGCGCGGCCGGCTCGATCGTGAAGCGGGCGGGCAGGCGGCCTACCGACTCGCCGTCGACCTCGACGCGTATTTCGCGGGCAGGGTCGACGGGACGCGCTTCGAGCGACTCGAGCGAGCCTTGCTCGACCTCAGCAATAGCCCCGTGCGCGCCCCAGTAGAGCAGCGGCGCGCGGCTCAGTAGCTTCAACGGCGGCATTTTCTTGACGATGACGATCGCGAGCTTGCCGTCCGTGAGCTCAGCCTTGGGCGCCATCTTCATCCCGCCTCCGAAAAAACGGCCGTTATGGAGTGAGACGGTCGTGATGGCCACGCGGCGCGGCGGCCTTCCGTCTGTTGAAAGCTCTACGTCGGGATGCTCGAACGACAGCGCGGCCCGGATGGTCTGGCGTGCATAGCTTCCTTTAAATTTGCTCGACTGGTTTACCCGGCGGACGACCTCCGCGCTCAGGCCGAACGACGCCGCGTTCACGAAACTTAGGGACTCACCTCCGAAGCAGGTCACGCGCCCGACATCGATTCTCGTTGTGTGCCCGAACCTCAGACCGCGGGCCGCGTCCGCGAGTCGGGCCGGAGTCGAGAGCGAGCGGACGAAGTCACCGCCTGTGCCGTGGGGTAGAACGCCCAGCTCACATGGAGCGCCTGAGTCCAGGATCCCGCGCGCTGTCTCAGATATCGTTCCGTCGCCACCAAAGGTGAGCAATAGATGCCGTCCGCGCTCAGCTTCCTCGCGCGCGAGAACGCTTGCATGCCCCGAAGCCTCGGTGAAACGGCGCTCGAAGGGGCCGAAATGAGCCCTAATCGTCATTGCCGCGGAGGGCCAATCGCGGGCTCCGGCACCGCCTCGGGAGGCTGGATTTACGATGACGAGCGGTAAGTCGCTACCCATTCCAGGGGATTCTACCAGCTGTCAGAGCTGTTCTAAATTGTGCTAAAGTGGCGCTTTCTGCTGCGGTGTCCGAGAAATCCGCCGCGCTCCACTTTCGAAGCAGAGGAGAATTTGGGCGTCAAAACGAGCACGCTTCCTGAGCGGCCGGGGTTTAAGGAGATACTGCGTGCTATCGCCGTGGCGCTCTCCAAGTTTGTCGCAGGGGTCTTTGGTTTTGCGCGGGACAGCATCGCCCGCGGCATCATCCGTGTCGGCATCCCCGTGAACGCGGTCACCCTGACGGGCCCGGTCGTGGTCTCGCTCATCTTCATGCCCATGTATTTCGGGACCCAGTGGCTGGCTGGCCTCGTTCTCATCGCGGCCGGGGCCTTCGACATGCTCGATGGCGCCGTGGCCCGCATTTCCCGTGGTTCCACTAAGTTCGGCGGCTTTTTGGACTCCGTGACCGACCGTTATACCGACTTCCTGATGCTCTTCGGGATTCTCATGTACCTGCTCCGTTTCTTACAAGGCCCCGAGCGCTTGCTCTACTTGGTTTTATGGGGTGTCACGACGGCGGGAACGGCAACGACGTCTTATATCCGTGCACGGGCTGAAAACGAGATCCCCGAATGCAAAGTGGGTTTCATGGAGCGCGCCGAGCGCACGGTGACCATCATCATCGGCCTCTTGGCGGGGAACGTTCACATAACGCTCTGGCTCCTGGCCTTTTTCAGCACGCTAATCGGCATCCAGAGGATTCTCTACACCCGCCTGATCATGGAGAACCGTGAGCCGAAAGGCCAGTTCTGGTACTGGCGCTACCCGCGTTTGACCGCGCCCCATTTCACACTCTGCGCGGCGCTCATCTTGTTCCTCATCATTGGCCACCTCGTCATCCCTCGACCCTCGTAGGAGGACAGAGCCACCGCGCGGCCTAGTTAGTTACTCGACGTAGCTATAACCGCAGGTCTCGCAACTCCAAACATCACCCTGCTTGTACATCAGGGCGCCGCATTGCGGGCAAGCCCGCGTCTCTTCTTCGGCCGAATCGTCCTCCCCGAAGAGGTCGTCTTCGTTCGGCTCTTCCGGCTCCTGCTCCTTATCCTTCGGGTCCTCTTGTTGCGGCTCTTGAGTGCGGGCGAGCGTGCTCACGCTGCCCATACTGACGATGCCGGCGATGGCAAACCCGGCATTCTTCAACAAAACGCGCCGCGTGAGTTCTTCTGTCATGGATCTGGACTCTCCACGCGTATTGTACTCTGCCGCAGAAATTTGTGTGCCGTCCTCAACCGAGAGTGCGCAGAAGCGCCGCCGCTTCTGTAAGCGCAGCTTTGACACCGTGGCGTTTGGCGAGCATCTGGAGATCCCATTCCGCGACCTTCCGCGTGTCGCGCTTCATCGGCGCGTCGAGGCGGCCGAACACATCCCGATAGTCGCAAAGCGCCCCTTCGGTGTCTCCGTTGGCGAGGCGTGCGAGCGCGAGCATCAAACATTGGCGCGGCGAGCGCTTCGCGTCCATCGACTGCGCCTTCTCGAAACACGCGATGGCCTCGTCGTAACGACCTTCCAAATACCGTACGCTCGCCAGGTTGTAATGGCCGAAAACGAAATCGGGTGCGAGCGATAAAACATGCTCGAAAGCCGCCGCGGCCTCGTCGAGCTTTCCTTGATCGCGGAAAGTCACACCCAGGTTCGAGTGGAGCGCGTGACTGAGCGGGTCGAGCTCCACCGCGCGGCGGAGCGTCCGAGCGGCCTCATCGAGCTGCTGCATCTCGCCGAGCGCGGCGCCCAAGTTCGCCCAGGCGGATGCGAACTCGGGCAGAAGCTCAGTCGTCCGGCGAAACGCGGCGAGCGCGCCCTCCATGTCGTTCGTCTGGATCAAGGCTTTTCCGAGCTCGTAATGCGCGGCCGGTAGATCCGGGTCGATCTCGATCGCTGTTTTCAAAGACGCGACGGCGTGCTTGGGCTCCTTACGAGAAAGCCCGGACACAAACGATACCGCGGCGAAAACGTGGCCGAGCGCGCCGCTCTCATCGATATGAAGCGCCTGGATCGGAGGGGTGCTGGTTCTCGCCTGCTCGCCGGGCACGCGGCGAATCTCGAAACGACTCGCGAGGCCGCGCTGCGCGATCAAATCGCCCGCGCGGGATTCAAGCGCGGTGGCGATAACCGCGAGAGGCTTGCCTTCGGAGGCGAGCTGCGTGAGCTTGGGCAGCACATAGAGAGGCGTCCCCGCACAGCCCATGCGCTCGTAGAAACCGGCATCGAGCCTCGGTGCGTAGAGCGTCCTTTCTCCTAAAAGCTCCGGCGGGCTCAGCTCGTGTATGACGATCGGGAGCGGGGGACGGCTGGGTGGCGAGAGGACGTCACCTGAGAGCTCGCCGCGCGCGGCCCTTTCGAGCGCAGTCTGATCCGCGCCGACGAACAAGATCCACGGACGATCGGTCTGAACCCGCGGACTTGCGACGAGCTCAAAAGCGACCGCTCCCGAAGCGTCGAGATTGGAGCGGGTCCAATCGAGCGGCATCAGCCGGTTCGATGCGAGCACTCGTTGAGGAGGCGACAGGATCGAGTGGTGTTGAAGATGCCGCAACTGCAAAAGCGCGCCATGTAGGCTGAGGCTTCCTCCGGGGTGCGCCGGCTTTGTTTCACCCAGTCGATCATTTTCTTCGCGAGGCTGAACGAGATCATCCCGTGACCACACATCGTTGCGAGCGATAGCGTCGCGCGGTCGGGGAGCTTATCGAGCGCCCCGAAGAAACCGAGAGAATATTCGACGCTGTGCCGGGTAATGCCGGCTTGCTTCGCGATCTCCGCGGCGCTATCGATCAGCGCGCTGATATTGACGGACAGACCAAGATCGGCTTTCTTGATGTCGACGAGAAAAGCCTCGAGTGCTTTGGGGTCGTCGAACACCGCGGAGACCACCGTTGGTTGGTTGATGTTCATAACGACGCTCTCGGGGTCGCGCTCGTCTTTTCGAAACCAATGCGCGAGCGGGTTGAGCCTCTTCGACGGCCGGTAGACGCCACCCTGAGTGGCGTCACCGAGATTGATGGGGCCATGTTTCTGAGCGATCCTCAGAAACGTTTTGAACTTCTCGACCGAGCCTTCATCGTTGATGCCGCGGGCGGCCATGGCGAAGACGATGTAGTCGTCTTTCAAGGTCTCGGGGGCACCGTAGCGATGAAGAGTGTTAGTCACGGTCTACTCGGCTACCCGCTACCTGCTACCGGTTCAACCTGTGAGGCTCGGCCGAGGCCCAAGTTGGTTTTGCCGCGCCAGAAGGGCACGCCTTCGTCGTGGAGGACGCTCTCGAGGGCGCTTCCGCCTTCGGCGTCGCAGCGCGTGGAGACGCCAATAGCAATGATGGTCTCGATGTTCTCGGCCGCCTCTCTCACGATGCGCAGAATCTCGGGAACACGCTCCATCGTCGTTTTGACCTCGACGATGGCCGAGAGAACACGCTCGTCGAGAATATCTTCGCGGATCTTGCCGGTCGACGGATCGTCCATCAGATGCGTGACGGGGTTGTTCGCTTCGAACGCGATGCCCGCCGCGGCGAGTGTTTCCGTCACGCCCGAAATGTCGCGGAAACTCGCCGATACGCTCGGACGGCCGAACTCGATGGTGAACCCCACCTCGCCTTCGCCGACGCGGTGCGTCACATCGTTCGTTTTGACCTCTTCCGTTCCCCGGCCGTGGATCCCGGTTGACTCATGAGGGACGAGGGGGTCGCTGAAGGCGCGCCGTACGATACGCGGCCAGGCGAGATCTTGCGGTTCGATGGCGTCCGTGGGGCAGACATCGGGCTCGGGGTCGAAGCGTAACCGGAACCAACTGAACACTTTGCGCATGCTCCGCACGAGCGTCGGGTTGAGGTGCTCGGTCGAGAGGCCTCGATAACACGCGAAGCACTCGACACAGCGATCCTGGTCGACCGTCGCACGGTTGATAACGGGGTCGATATCGATGGCGCCCACGGGGCAGATGGCGACACAATTCCCGCACGCGACACATCGATCGAGCGAGATCTTCATGTAGACGAGTATATAACGATGCGGTGGCTCTTGCGTCCAGCCGGCCCCTGCGATCACCATCTCGGAGAATACGTGCTCGAGCACGACCCGAGTCGTCGTTCGGCCGCTTTCGGAGTAGCCGCGGGGACGTTTGTGCTAATGTTGTTGTTAGAGGCGGATAGAGCCTTCGCCTGCCCCAGCGCGCGCAATTGGAAATAGAAAAACAGCGCATGAGCCAATGGAGACACTGGAACCTATGTCGTGTGGTTCTCTTTGTCTTGCTCCCAGCTCTCACGATCGCCCAGCCACCGCCTCATGAGATCCGGGTTATCTCGAAGGATGGTACCGGGAGCATCCCGATAAGCGAGTTCTCCGGGACGGAAATGATCCCGCTTCGGAGAGCGGCAAGCTTCATCGGCGCCAGCGTGCGTCCTGGCTCCGAGCCGAACGCCGTTACCGTTTCCGGCAACGGCAAGCTGGCGCGCATCTCCGACGGCAAGAACTTCGTTCCTGTTGCGGCCAATCTCGTGCTGCTTCAATCGCCCGCGCGCCTCGTGGGCGGGGAGTGGTTCGTGCCGCTCGATTTTCTTACCAAGGTTCTCCCTTCGCTCGCGACGGAGGCCGTGGCCTATCGGGGCAACGATCGGATGCTGATCCTCGGCGCCGACTATCCCGAAGTGGAGGTTCGATCCCACCACGCACCGACCTTCACCCGTGTCTTTCTCGATTCGGATCGCGTGGTACCGCTCGCGATTGAGGACGCCGAGGCCGAGGCCGGAGGTGTCATCCGTGTCACGCTCGACACGCCCTTTCTCCGAACGAGTTATCGCGGCGAAACGAACATTGACGACGTCGTCGAGCGCATCTCACTCGAGAGGCGAGGGTCCACTTACGTGCTTGTGGTGGAGCTGGGTGAGAATTACGGAAGCCTCAGAACAGAGCGGCGCGGTAACGGTATCGTTTTGAACCTCGTCCGTAGCCGAGTCCCCACTCGCGGGACGGGCACGGCGGAGGAGCTCGAGTGGGACTTGTCCGAGCGAGACGAGCCTGGAGACGAGGAAGCAGAGCTCGGCGAGGACGAGTCAAACCCCAACGCCGAGATCATCGAGCTTCGCGAGGACTATCATCTTCCCGCTGCGCCGCCGGAGTTTCCTTCTGACCCGGATGGTCCGGCCAGGCTTCGAATTGTGACGCTCGATCCCGGCCATGGCGGCGCCGAGACGGGGGCGGAAGGCCAAGGCGGCTCACTCGAAAAAGGCGTTGTGCTGTCCATTTGCCGGCGTTTTCGACGATTGCTGCAAACGCGTCTCGGGATCCGCGTGATCTTGACGCGCGATGGAGACAGCGACCTCTCGCTCGACGAGCGGGCGGCCTTCGCGAACAAGAACAAGTCGGACTTGTTCATCAGCGTCCACGCGGATGCCTCGCCGCGTCGCAATGCGAGAGGCTCGTCGGTTTACTTCCTTTCCTATTCGTCGACGGCGCAAAACGCGTCGAGCGGCGGCGACGATCTCGACTTTATCCTTTGGCATATGGCGCAGGCGTCCCACTTACGCCAGTCGTCACAACTCGCGGAGGTCATGCAAGAGGAGCTCCAGGCCGTGACGGGGACGGAGCGCGTGAACCGCGGCATCAAGCAGAACACCTTCCGGGTCTTGAAAGGCGCGACGATGCCTGCCGTGCTCGTCGAAGTCGGCTTCATCTCGAACACGGAAGAGGAACGGCTTTTGAGCTCGGCGGACTACCAGGAAAAGCTGGCGGAGGCACTCTATCGCGGCCTCGTACGCTACAAAGACATCTTCGAGCGCGGAGGTAGCGCCGACCGTACGCGCCGGAGCCAACGGTGAGCGGCAAGGGCGTATTCATCGCGGTGACGATGACAGCTTTGATGATCGTCGCGGCGGTCTACGCGACGTTCTGGCTCGTCGGCCGGCCTGTTTCCAAGCCGACGGCCGCACCTGAGACCACACCGAATCGGACCCAGGCCGCGGCGCCAAAAGCGAGCGATGACGCGAGCGAACCTGCGCCCGGTAGCGAAGGCATTCCAATCAAGCTCTACATTCCCGCCGGTTCAGGCCGGAGCTTAGCGACCGAGGAACAAGAGATACAGCTCGAAGACTCGGTGCAGAAACAGGTACGCCAGGTCGTCGAGCTTCTCGTACGGCGCTCCGCTTCTTTTCCGCCTGGCGTCGAAGTTCGAGAGGTTTTCATCACGTCCCAGGGCGTGGCCTATGTCGACTTCTCGCCCGAGCTCGTACAAGACCATCCCGGCGGCACCTCGGCCGAAGAGCTGACAGTGTTTGGTTTGTCGCACACCCTCATCGTGAACTTCCCCGTCATCAAGACCGTCAAGATCTTGGTGGAGGGGCGGGAGATTCAAACCCTTGCGGGACATCTCGATCTCACCGTCCCGTACGGACGCGCTCCCGATTATCTGCGACCCGAGTCCGAGCGCAGCGAGTCCCGCAACGATGAAGCGAGTTGACCAACGCCGGAGCGACGAAGCCCGGCCTCTCACGATCACTCCGAACTTTCTGAAACATGCCGAAGGCTCCGTCCTGATCACCGTTGGAGACACAAAAGTGATTTGCTCCGCCACGATCGAAGACCGTGTCCCTCAATTTATGAAGGGCCGCGGAACCGGTTGGGTCACCGCGGAATATGGGATGTTGCCTCGGTCGTCGAAGGAGCGTATCCCGCGTGAATCCGTGCGGGGAAAGGTCTCGGGGAGAACCCAGGAAATCCAACGGCTCATCGGCCGCTCGCTCCGCGCCATCATGGATCTTCCCAAGTTCGGCGAGCGTACGGTTTGGATCGATTGCGATGTGATTCAAGCCGATGGTGGGACGCGGACCGCTTCGATCTCCGGTGCGTTTGTCGCTCTTGCTCTCGCGCTGCGCGACGCGAAAAAAGCAGGCAAGATCTCGAGCGTGCCGATCCGTGAGCACGTCGCCGCGACGAGCGTCGGGGTGTTCGAGGGAGAGGCTCTTCTCGACCTAAACTATCACGAGGACTCGCGGGCCGACGTGGACATGAACGTCGTGATGACAGGCTCGGGCGAGTTCATCGAAGTCCAAGGCACGGCTGAGTCGAGCCCGTTCTCGCAAGGCACTCTCGACAAAATGCTCGCGCTCGCCGCGCGCGGCATCGACGATATCGTCCGATACCAGCGCGAGATCCTCGGCGAGTGAAGCTCCTTCTCGCCACGACGAGCGAAGGGAAGATCCGCGAGCAGCGTAAATCTCTCGAAAATGTAGGCCTCGAGCTCGACATCATCACCCTCTCAGAGCTGTCGGAGCTCGAGCCTCCCGAAGAGCCTGGACCGACTTTCCGCGACAACGCTGCCGCGAAAGCGCTCTACTACCATCGAGCCTCGGGGCTCGCGACGCTCGGCGAGGATTCGGGTCTCGTGGTCGACTTTCTCGACGGCGAACCAGGCGTGCATTCCGCTAGATGGCTCGGTCATGACACGACGTATGACGTCAAGAACGCGCGCGTGGTCGAGCTCTTGAGTGAGGCTCCCGAAGCCGAGCGCACCGCTCGCTACGTGAGCGCCGTCGCGCTCGTCGAGCACCAAAGCGTCGTCTTTGTGAGCGAAGCCACGTGCGAAGGCCGAATCGCGCACGAGCCGTCCGGCGAGGGTGGTTTCGGCTACGATCCTATCTTTTACTATCCGCCATTCGGCGCGACAATGGGCGAGCTGACGGCGGAGCAGAAGAACGGTGTCAGCCACCGAGGAAAGGCCATGGCCTCTCTCGTCGATTTTCTCGTTTCTCGCCAGTCTCGCCAGCCGGGCATTGACACGGCCACGTAACTTCCTGTAAGATGGTGAGTTTCCTCGGGGCGTGGCGCAGCCTGGCTAGCGCGCCTGCTTTGGGAGCAGGAAGTCGGAGGTTCAAATCCTCTCGCCCCGACCAAATTCGTTTCGCGCCAGTAGCTCAGTTGGATAGAGCGCCGGCCTTCTAAGCCGGATGTCGGGGGTTCGAATCCTCCCTGGCGTACCAAGAGAGGAAGACGTTAGTTAAAATTCAGTCGCGTGGTGGGCGTAGCTCAATGGTAGAGCACCGGGTTGTGGTCCCGGGGGTTGTGGGTTCGAGCCCCATCGCCCACCCCAAAAGGCGCGCCCGTAGCTCAGCTGGATAGAGTGGCGGACTTCGAATCCGTAGGTCGCAGGTTCGAATCCTGCCGGGCGCGCCAA
>SMYC01000243.1 GCA_004356105.1 Acidobacteriota bacterium
CCGAGCGACGACGCCGCGGATACGGCGATCGGGAACATCAAGACCGCCGCGGCGTTGTTCGTGATGAGAGAGAGCAGCAGGATGGTGGCTACGATGAGGCCAACGAGGACGCCGACGGTGCCGAAGCCCCCGAGCGCCGCGACGAGCGAGCTCGCGAGAAACGCCGCGAGACCAGAGCTTTCCATGGCAGCACCAAGACCGAACGCCGCAGCAATGACGATGACGACGTTCAAATCGACGGCACGACGCGCATCCCAAGGCGTGAGCACCCCGGTCGCGACCAGCGCGAACGCGCCGAGAAGCGATAGGTGCAGAATGGGCATCAGCCCGAGCGCGGCGCCACCGACGATGACGGCGGCGATGACACCCACCAGCCACGCCTTTCCACTCGGAACCGGCGGCGCGCCGCCCAAGCCGGAAACGAGCAAAAAATCGTTCCGATCCCGCCAACGATCGCGAAAGCTCGGATCGGCAAGGATCAAGAGCGTGTCGCCGACGCGCAGCCGCACTTCCCCGAGCTTGGCTTTGACACGATGACCCGAACGATGGATGGCGACGACCGCCGCTTGATAACGTGCTCGAAAAGAAACTTCTTTGGGTGTTTTCCCGACGAGCGGAGAGACTTCTCCAATGACGGCCTCGAAAAAAGTATGGCGCGCCGAGTCGAGGCCACCCGTATGCTCGTGCTCGGTCGAGACGAGACCGCGCATCGCCTGGAGATCGACGACTAAATCCGCCTTCCCGACGAACACCAACCGGTCCTGACCGCGCAGCACGGTGGCCGGCGTCACGGGCGCGATGAGCTCCCCTTCCCGTTCGATCTCGACAAGAAAAACGCCTTGAAGGTTGCGAAGACCACCGTCCTCGACCGTCTTCCCATCGAGCGGGCCGCCTTGTTGCACCAGCATGTTCAGAACGAACTCGCGGAACTCCTCATCGAGATTGCGGCGCGCGCTGCGGCGCTCCGGGACAAGAGAAGGCGCAAAAGCAACGAGAACCAAGAGTCCCACGACGGCTACGGGGACGCCGACCGTCGAAATCTCGAACATACCGAGCGGCTCCTCTCCTGACGCTTCGAGCAAGCCGGAAACGACAAGATTCGTCGACGTGCCGATCGTCGTGACGACGCCGCCGAGGATCGCCGCGAACGAGAGCGGCATCAGATAGCGCGAAGGCGACTGGCCGCGCCGCTCAGCCCAATCCGTCACCTGCGGCACCAGCATCGCCACGATGGGGGTATTGTTGAGAAAGGCGGACGCCACCGCCGTCGGCACGACGAGCCGTAGAAGCGCGCCGCGAGCATGCGTGCCCTTGCCAAGAGTGGCCGCCACCAACGGCTGAAGGGCTCCTGTTTTCTCGACAGCGCGCGCGAGCACGTAGAGCGCGGCCACCGTGATGGGTGCGGGATTGCTGAAACCCGCAAAAGCCTCCTCGGTCGTCACGACCCCGAAAACGAGCAACAAAACGACCGCGCCGAGGAGGGTCGCCGACGGAGGAGCGAGATCGCGCGCGAGTACGAAAAACGTCACGGCTAAAACCGCAACCGTGACAACAGCATCCCACCCCATGGCGTCGATCAGCTCCGCGCGCGAACCATGAGAAAGCGTAGAAACGAGACGTACGGGTCCTCGCTATGCCAGAACCCGACGCGACGAAGCTCGAACGGATCGCTCGAGGCGTCGTTCGAACCGGAGACCGTGGTCACCGCAGAGAGAAAACCTTCTTTCCTGAGGATCTGCTTCGTCGTTGCGTCGAAATCCACGGGCCGTCCGTTGGGATAGGCAAAGGAGGTGACCTCGCAACCGAGCTCGGACTCGATCTTCTCCTTGGAGCCTTTCACCTGACGGCGGGCTTCCTCCGGGCTCACGTGGCTCAAGATAGGATGATCGAGC
The DNA here is from genome assembly GCA_004356105.1 of Acidobacteriota bacterium. GTDB lineage: Bacteria > Acidobacteriota > Vicinamibacteria > Marinacidobacterales > SMYC01 > SMYC01. The sequence goes on from SMYC01000243.1 coordinate 1,893, forward strand.
GTGTGAGCGCCGAAGCGAATGCCCGCGGCCGCCATTTCGCGCACGTCGTCCCATGTGAGCTTGTCCCAACCCACATCGCTCTCACTCGAGTCCACCCCGAGCCGTTCCAAAAGACGCGAGATGAGCTCGGAGCGCTCCTCAGGACCTACGCCGCGCACTTCACCAAGCACGGAGGCGAGCTCTTGATGTTTATCGGGAATCGGCACCCTCGTTCGATGAAAGGCGTCGAAGATCCGATCGTGCCAAATCAACTGATTCGCATCAACGGCGCCGGTGACCAAGAAAATCGTCGCCGGGAGCCCGAGCTCCCGGAGGATGGGAAAAGCGTTCGTGTAATTGTCGCGATAACCATCGTCAAAAGTGATGGCGATCGCGTTCGGCGGCGCATCCCCTGCCACGAGCGCGTCCAGTGGCTGCACCGAAAAGTACCGGCGCACGAGCTCCATCTGCGCCCGGAACACACGCGTCGGCGTGCCACAAAAAAACGGATGCCCGTCATCATTCACACGGTGATAGCCGAGCACGAGAAAGCGGTTCGGCCGCGTGAGCGCGAGCAGACCACGCGCGAGAACGGGCGCCCTCGCCGCGAGGCCGAGAAGGCGCTTTGCCGAAGACTTCATGAATCGCTATCGTATCCGAACTATGCTGTGCAAGTTTCTCGACGTCACCCGGCCGCCGGAGAAAGCCGACCTCATCTTCGTCTTCGCGGGGCGCGAGGAGCGAAAACGCTACGGGCTCGAGCTCTACGAGAAAGGCTACGCCCCGCGAATCATTCTCAGTGTGGGCCGCTTCGAATGGCGCCGCTTCACCGAGCTGGGGCTAGCGAGCGACGGAGGCCTCGTCACATTGGTCGCCACCATCGAGGCGCCCAAGCGCCACTTCTTCGTCGAGATAGCAGGCACAGAGACGACTTGCCGCGCCGTCGCGCCCGAACGCTACGGCACGCTCACCGAGGCGCGCGCCTTCGCCACCCGTGTAGAGGACGACGAAAACAACGCTGCGAAAACCATCCTGCTGGTCTCGTCACCGGAACATTCGAGAAGATGCCTCATGGCGACGAAGAGCTTCATGGCGCGGCGCCACCGATTGATACCCATCGGGTGCGCGCCGTCCAGAGACTCGTGTGTCCGGGAGCTCGTGAAATGGATAGGCTACCGCGCTCTGACGGCGACTTGCGCCGGGCAGTAATTTTTGATATAAAAGCGGTAATCAACCCTTCCCAACCAGGGGAATTTCGAAAGACGAGATGGCTGCCTTGCGGCCAAGTGCTTGAGATCGCTACATATATAGGCGACTCCAGGTTATACTGGTGACTCGAGCTGCGACGGTTTTGCAGGGTTCCCTGGCCCAGCGTTCGAGGCTTTCGAAATTTCTGAGGAGTCGTTTCGAATAGTGAAGCTCAAACGTGCACTCATCATTTCCGCCACCGCCCTGGTGCTCGCTGCCAGCGCTTCCGCGCAGCAAGCCAACCCGGACCCGCGCCAAAAGGGCCCAGAGCTCTACATTATCGGCGCGGGAGACGTGATCCATGTCCTCACGTGGAAAGAAGCCGACTTCAGCGGCTCGTTCCAAGTCCGCTACGACGGCAAGATCACGCTGCCGCTCGTCGGCGACATCTTGGCCGCGGGCCGAACGCCCGAACAGCTGGCAGAGCATTTGGAAGCCCAAATTGGACGCTTCGTAGAGCTCGCCCAGGTCACGGTCTCGATCGAACAAGCCAACAGCGCACAATTTTTCGTCATCGGCAAAGTCGCACAACAAGGCGCTTTTCCGTACACCGGCGAAATCCGTGTGGTGCAAGCGCTTGCGCTCGCGGGCGGCTTTCAACAATTCGCGAAGCTGAGCAATATCTTCGTGATACGCGAAACGCAGGGACGGCTCCTCTACTATCCCTTCAATTACGACGACCTCGTGGACAAGCGGCAGCTCGGTGGGAACATGATTTTGCTTCCGGGCGACACGATCGTTGTTCCCTAGATATGCGTGCATCACGTGTAAAAGTGACGGCTATCATCATCACATCTATGGCACGCTGGAGCGAAGGTCAAGCGCCACCCAGTCAATGGAACGTCGGAATGAGCATTAATGAATCCAGACAGTTCGATCGTGTCACCAATGGCGAGCCCGCAGATGGAAGGGTTGTCGACAATGTCAGCGTCAATTTCGGCTATTCGGCCAGTCGCGAACGCTCGAGCCTTTCTTTTTCTGCGAATGCTGGAACGAGCATTCGCAGAGGCGGAGAAGAGGGCCGCAACAACAGGATCAACGCTGGTTTGGGTTTTGGTTGGAGCCAGCGAGTGACCGAGCATTTCCAATCTACGCTGAGTGTGAACGCCAGTCGCAATTTCTCCCGCGAAAGGCTAACGGAGCTCGGCATTGTCGCGCCCAACCTCGAGAGTTACTCCGCGGGCGTGAGTTGGAGCACTGGGTACCAGGCGAGTGCAAGCACGGGGATGTCGACATCGCTCAGCTACCGGTTTACGGATATCGTGAATTCTGAGGCGATTCCCGGGTCTCAAATCGTTCTCGACCGACAGCCTTTTGGTAACGGCCTTACCATTCCAACAGAGGTTGGAGGGAACGTGCTCGTTCGCGACGCGCAAGAGGACGTCCTGGACATCCTGGCCACTGAAGGACTCGATGGTAGAGGGAATCGTAGCCAATTCGTCTCGGCCGGCTTCGGTCTGGGCCATACGCTTTCCCAGCGCACCACGATCGGCTTCAATGTTTCCACCGGCTATCGGATCCTCGAGCGCGGTATTAGCGCCGGAGGGACGAGCGCGGCGGGGCAGTTCTACGTACAGCGCGCTGTAGGGAAAACCAGTTCATTGAACGCTGTTTACGCCGTGACCCGCTCGCTTGCGATCGTGCCCACGACCACGATTCAGACTTTGTCCGGAGGATATTCGACGTCCGGAACGGAGAAATCCATTTCACTAACACTATCCGGGGGGGTGAGCCACTACTTTGCGGAGGGCGCGCCATCGCAGCTCACACCCATCGCCAATTTATCCCTCGCCGGAGCGCTTACGAGGTCGACGACCACGAGCATCTTTTACGGGAGGCAGTTCTCAGCCGCGACGGGTTTCGGACGCACGTTGTTGTCGGACGTCGCGGGCGCGAACTTGAGCCAACAGCTCGGGGCCCGAGCGAGCTTGGGATTCAGCGTGGGCGCTGCGTTTTCGACAGATCCTCTGAATCCGTTCTACGCGTCCAATGCCCGCCGCGCGAGCCTCTCTTTCTCGCTGCGGATCGTCGGGGGCTTGAGTGCAGGAACTAACTTTTCGATGACCGATACCGAGTATTCCGATTTGGGCCGCGAGACGACAACCCGGCAGAAAATATGGTCGTTTAATCTCAGTTGGGGTACGACCTGGCACTAGCTCATAGGAAGCAGAATGACCAGAAAACCAACGGATTTCGCGGAACCCGCTTTTCCCATCAACCTGCCTCAAACGCCCGAGGAGTATCTGGATATCCTGCGCTTTCGTTGGTATTGGATAGTGATCGGTGTCGTCCTCGGGGCCCTTGGATCCCAGATAGCCGTGCGCCGCGTGCCAGAAAGATTCACCTCGAACACTGTGGTGCTGGTCGAGTCGGATAAGATCCCGAGAAACTTCATTCCTCAGATGACGGTCCAGCGGCCAGCGGACCGGCTAGCGACGGTGCACGAGGAAATTCTGGCTCGCCCCCGCATCGAGAGGATCCTGGAGGAGCTCGACCCGTATCCCGAGCTGCTCGATGTGCCGCGCGCCGACATCATCGAGATGATTCGCGGCCGCACCTTAATCACTCGGCGCGGGCGCGACGCTTTCATCCTCAAGTACGAGGATACGAATCCCGAAAGAGCGCAGCTGATGGCCACCCGACTGGCATCGCTCTTCATCGAAGAGACCTCTGGAGATCGACGTCGTCAAATCCAAGGGGCCAACGAGTTCATCGATTCGCAGCTAGAGCAAACGAAAGCCGAGCTGCGACAGGTCGAGGCGTCCCTGAGCGCCATCAAAAACCGCTACATGGGCATGTTGCCGAATCAGCTCGAAGCGAATCTAGCAACATTGCAACGCCTGCAGCTCGAGCAACAGTCCATCTCCGACGAGAGTCGAGGCGCAAAAGACAGAAAATCGCTCTTGGAGCGCCAACGCGCTCTGCAGGCGCAAATGAACGAGCCCGAGGCCCAGCTCATTCCCGATCTCTCGGGCCCCTTATCGAGCGACCCGACGAGCGCCGGTCCCTCGACACTCGCGCAGTTGAGCGCTTATCTAGACCAGCTGCGGACCCGCTATACCGAGGAACACCCGGAAGTTCGCACTGTCCTCGCTCGCATCGCCAGGCTGGAACGTCAGCAAGCCGCCAACCCCGAGCCCGTGGAGGCTCCGAGCCCCGAGCAACCCGTCGAGTCGGCTTCCACTATCAGTGAAGACATCATGCTCGCGGACCTGACGGCCCAGATTGCCTTCGTCCGTCGCGACATCGAAGAGCTCGATTCTCGTGCCGATCTCGTCCGGCAAGACATCGCACGCTATCAAGCGCGGGTCGAGAAGATCCCCGAGGTCCAGAATGAGCTACAAGCTCTGGAGCGTGAATACGGGCTCATCAGCCAGTACTACTCTCAACTTCGAGGCCGCAAGCTCCAAGCGGCGACGGCTGACGACGTGGAGAAACGCTGGAACCAGGAGCAGTTCAAGATCCTCGATCCGGCGCAAGTTCCCGAGAAAGCCAGCTATCCGAACCCAATGCTCTTTCTTCTCATCGGCACCGCTCTTGGCCTGGGCGCGGGATTGGCGCTGAGCTTCCTTCTCGAGATTCTCGACGCTTCGGTAAAGAGCCGACGACAACTCGAGGCGCTCGTCCCCTACCCAATCGTGCTCACGCTACCGAAATTGAAAACACCGAAAAAGCCGCGTCGCCGCAAAGACGCCGAGCCCGCTCCCCCAACGCCGCCGAAGATGTCCAAAACGGAAGAGGAAGAGCTCAGTGCCGCAAGCTGACGGGAACTGGATTTCATGAGCCGCCTAAGCGACGCGCTTAGCAAAGCCAATCGAGAAGGCACGCGACGGGAGGCACTCGCGGTGGAAGGCCCGCACGCGATCTCGACGATCGGTGACATTTCGGCGTTGAGGTTCCTCGAGAGCGACACGGTAACTCCCGATCTGGATGGATGCGTCGCCAAGCTGGTTTCTGATGAGGAGCCTTGGGTCGAGCAGCTTCGAACCTTCGCGACACGCC
>SMYC01000244.1 GCA_004356105.1 Acidobacteriota bacterium
GGTGACGGACAAGCTGAGAAGCTACGGCGCTGGACAGCTCACGGCGAGGTCATGCCATCCGTTATTCACAGCACCGACCAGTACGAAAACAACAGGGCCGAGGTCTCACATGAGCCGACGCGGCAACGAGAGCGGCACATGCGAAAGTTCAAATCTCCAGGTCAAGCGCAGCGATTCCTGTCCGTGCACGGACTCGTCCAAAACCTCTTCCGCGTCGGGCGCCAACTGTTGCAGGCTCGCCATCATCGGGAGCTGCGAGGTCGCGCCTTCGTCACTTGGGACGCAGTAACATGCGCCCCGTGACTCGAACGGAGACGTCACTCGGCGGTGTAGCTTGCTCGCGCAACGTCAACTTGACAGTACCGAACGAACGAACTCTGGATCAGCGGCCGGCAAAGTCGTACTCGGTGATCGATTGGAAGCCGGAATTCCCGCTCCGGCGCTCTCTGGCGGCCCGGAATCTATAGGTGTCGCGCAGCACTATCAAGTGACCCACCGAAGAGCCCACGTCGGGCGAGGAGGTTGGGAAGTCTTCATTCGTCTGCTATCTTCCCCTTCCCTACACTATGAATCCTTTGGCCGAATCGATAACTCGTTATGAAAAAACTACTTTACGGACTATCCTTTGGTTTCCTCCTCACAGCATGCGAATCAGTCAACGAGAACGAAGACGATGGGAAAGAGCTTCCGCGAATCGCGATTGCCGGGCTGCACATAGAATCCAGCACGTTTTCGCCCGCCAGGACGCATGAGGAGGCTTTCCATCCCAAAACGGGAGACGAGATTCTAGACTCCTATCCTTTCTTAGCCCCCGGCTCCGTCGATCGAGAACGTGCCCACTGGATTCCCACGTTGAGGGGTCGTGCATTGCCTGGTGGCATCGTTACGAGGGAAGCCTATGAGTCCCTGGTGACAAAGACACTTGAACTGCTCCGCGATAATGGTTCCTATGACGGGCTTTTCTTTGACATTCACGGGGCGATGAGCGTCGAAGGCCTCGATGATCCGGAAGGTGACTTCATCGAAAGGATTCGTGAAGTCATAGGAAAAAATACCATCATCTCGACCTCCATGGATTTGCATGGCAACGTATCGTGGCGCCTGGCGCAACATTCCGACCTGATTACCTGTTACCGAATGGCGCCGCATGAAGACGCCTTGGAATCGAAGAGGCGGGCGGTTGACAATTTACTGTCGCGAATCGAAAGTGGGAAAGGGAAACCGGGCTATAAGGCATGGATTCCAGTGCCCATCTTGCTCCCGGGAGAAAAGACGAGCACACGCATAGAGCCCGGCAAAAGTCTATACGCCAAGGTGGCCCCCGCAGCCAAGCAACCAGGCGTTATAGACGCCGCTATTTGGATCGGCTATGCCTGGGCCGACGAGCCTCGCAACCATGCGGTAGTGATGGTTACTGGCGACGACAAAGAGGCCGTCACGAGCACGGCAGAGGATCTGGCCCGGAGCTTTTGGAACGTCAGGTCGGACTTTTCCTTCGTAGCTCCTACCGCCTCGCTCGACGAAAGCCTCGACATGGTCATTGCCAGTGACGAACATCCCTTCATCATCAGCGACATGGGCGACAATCCCACCGCCGGGGGTGCGGGAGACGTCACCTGGACGCTGAACGAAATCTTGAAGCGTCCGGAATTCAAATCAGAGAGCGGACCGTCCCTCATCTATGCCTCTATTCCCGGCCCGGATTTCGTACGAAAAGCTGTGGAAGCGGGAGTAGGTGGTGATGTTTCCGCGCTCGCCGGTGCTGCTATCGATGCTCGCTATTCTCCACCAATAGAACTATCGGGCACTATCGAGGCCATTGAACATGGCGACACCTATGCCGAGACAGAAGTCGTCGTGAAAGTGGGCAGTGTGCGCGTGATCGTCACCAAGAAAAGAAAGCCGTATCACCGGGAAGTGGACTTCACACGTTTGGGTTTGAATCCCAGAGAATCGGATATCGTGGTTGTCAAAATCGGCTACCTGGTGCCTGAACTGTACGATATGCGAGCCGGCTGGATCATGGCCCTGACGCCCGGAGGGGTCGACCAAGACCTCGAGCGTCTCAATTATCAACGAATCAACCGGCCGATGTTTCCATTCGATAAAGACATGGAGGATCCTGACCTCAGTGCCAGGCTGGTCCCTTCATCCGATCACTAGTTTTCCTGACGGAGGAAGGAGAGGAGAGGAGAGGAGAGGAGAAATGGACCTGAAGACATCGAAAAACACGCCTCCTTGGGATTGGCCGGAAGGCACCGGCAAGATGTTGCTCGAAATTCTCGGTGACGAACGGGCCCTGGAATCCGAACGGTTTCTAGCCGTGGAATTGGCCGATGATTTCACCGTGATTGGTGACGATACCGTCGATGCCTTGCTGTCCATCCTGCGCAATGGTAACGAGCCGGAGAATCTGCGCGCCAAGGCGGCCATCTCCCTGGGTCCCGCCCTCGATCACGCGGACACGGAAATGTACGGTTTCGATGACGACTCCGCGCTTGTCTCCGAAGAGGCGTTCGTCGGGATCCAGGACACTCTCCGCAAGCTCTACATGGACGCCGACGTTCCAAAGGAGGTGCGTCGGAGAATCCTCGAGGCATCGGTGCGCGCTATGCAGGACTGGCACCAGGATGCGATCCAAACCGCCTATCGTAGCGACGACGAAGCCTGGAAGGTGACCGCGGTCTTCTCGATGTGCTGGGTTCGGGGTTTCGACGAAGAGATACTCGAAGCGTTGAACAGTGCAGACCCTGAGATTCACTACCAGGCGGTTCGCGCGGCTGGCAACTGGGAGGTAGCCGCGGCGTGGCCGCACATCGCTGCACTCGTCACTTCGACGGGAACGAAAAAAAACCTGCGTTTGGCTGCCATCGACGCCGTGGCCAGCATCCACCCCCAGGAGGCCGGGACGATCCTCCATGACCTGACGGATTCCGACGACGAGGACATCGTCGAGGCCGTCTACGAGGCGATGGCCGTGGCCGAGGGGCTACCTCCTGACGATGAGCTCGATGAGGATGAGCTCATCCACTGAAGGCCTGCTCGTTCGTGGATGAGGTCCAACCTTCCGACATGGTAGGTGTTGTATTCTCATAGCCGCAAACACCCCGAGGAGGTTCCGCATGCGACTGTCTATGCCGTTATTAGTGATGCTTGGTGTCCTGCTACCGCTCGCGTCAATCGTGGCTCAGGACGTGGAGCCACGTTCTTTCACGGCCGAGGACATTCATCGTGTGGTCGAGGTCCGCGAGCTCACGGTCGCGCCCGAAGGCGATTGGGTGGCCTACACGCTTCGTTCGACCGACACGGCCAAGGATCGCACGAGCTCCGATCTGTTCATGGTGAGCTGGGATGGCTCGACGCGGATCCAACTGACCCATAGCGATGGCAGCGAAAGCCACCCTCGGTTCAGCCCGGACGGCAAGTATCTGGCTTTCCTGACCGCGCGCGGCGGTGACGACTCCGGCTCGTCAAAGGACCCGGCCGAGAAGAGGCAGGTCTGGCTGCTGAACCGCTCGGGTGGGGAAGCCCAAAGGCTGACGGAGCTCGAAGGTGGCGTGTCCAGCTTCGAGTGGTCCGAAGACAGCACACGGCTCGTGCTGGTGTCGAAGGATCCAAAAGACGAGGACGACGGCGAGGGTGAACAAGAAGCGGATAACGACGAGACGCACAAAACGCCCGAGCCCATCGTGATCGACCGCTATCAGTTCAAGCGCGACCGCGTGGGCTATCTCGATGAACGCTACCAGCGCATTTACGTCTTCGATGTGGCGACCAAGAAGGCGACCCTGCTGACCCCGGGCCGCTTCGACAGCACCGGGCCCGCCTGGTCGCCCGACGGAGAACGGATCGCGTTCACCAGCAAGCGCGAGGGTGACCCCGACCGGCATCGCAACACCGATATCTACGTCGTTGAAGCGCGTGAAGGCGCGGAGCCTGTGCAGCTCACCACTTGGAAAGGTCCAGACTCTCGGCCCGTGTTCAGTCCCGATGGGACGAAGATCGCCTATCTTCAAGGGGGCACGCCGAAATATTCGGGCTATGACCCAGCCCAGCTCGCGGTCGTCTCGGTGAGTGGCGGGGAACCGGTGCTTCCGACCGAGGAGCTCGATCGAAACGTCTCGTCGCCCCGCTGGTCGAAAGACGGCTCGCAAGTTTACTTTCTGTTCGCCGACGACCGGCAGAAAATCCTCGCCTCGGTGCCGGCCGAAGGCGGCAAGGTCGAGCGGCACTTTCCATCGGAGCCCGGCGTCGTGCGATCGTTCGAAGTGGGAGCCAAGGGAGCCGTCGGCATCGTGACGTTTCCTCACAGCCCGCCCGAGCTATACCGACTTGCGGACGCCGTCGCGCTGTCCGACCACAATCGGAAGCTGCAGGAAGAGATCGCTTGGGCCTCGGTCGAAGGTTTCGACATCGAGCGCGAGGATGGCACGAGGATTGGCTCGATGCTGCTCAAACCCCCAGGTTTTCAAGAGGGCAAACCCTACCCCACGGTCGCTCTGATCCACGGCGGACCGGTGGGACAGGACGGTTTCGAGTTCGACGCAATGGCCCAGGCCATCGCGGCCCAGGGCTATCTCGTGGTCAACCCCAACTATCGCGGGAGCTCGGGTCGCGGGCGCGAGTTCTCTCGCGCCATCTACGCCGATTGGGGGAATCTTGAGATTCAGGACATCCATGCCGTCATCGATCACCTCGTTGCCGAAGGTCTCGCCGATCCCGACCGGCTCGGCATCGGCGGCTGGAGCTACGGCGGCATGAACACCAACTACGCCATCGCCACCGATACACGTTTCCGCGCGGCGGTGAGCGGCGCATCGATCTCGAACATGATTACCGGCTATGGAACCGACCAATATGTCTGGCAGTACGAGAACGAGCTAGGCTTGCCGTGGGAGAACATCGAGACTTATTTGAAGATCTCCTATCCCTTCTTCCATGCGGACCGCATCCAGACTCCAACGTTGTTCATGTGCGGTGAAAAAGACTTCAACGTGCCGCTCATCAACTCGGAGCAAATGTATCAGGCCCTCCGAAGCCTCGACATTCCGACGCAGCTCGTGATCTATCCGGGCCAGTACCATGGTCTATCGAAGCCGAGCTACGTTCAGGATCGCATCGAGCGGATGATCGGCTGGTACGACAAATATCTCGCGGAGGAGGGTCGTCCGGAGCCTACGGATGTCGTCGGGCGAAATTGAGTGCCCGTCCTTATTCGTGGGCGGTTTCATCTCCGTGAGAAGGACGGAAAGCGCCCGTAAGAGGGCAACAACAGCGGGAATGGCCTGGTACGACCTTTGCAAAGCAGCCAGCGGAGGAGTCAAAGGATGCGTAAACTAACAAAGCTGACCGTTTTCGCGCTGGCCACGCTGACGACCCTCGTGGCAAGCGCGCAATCCAAGAATGAGGGGCGCGCCCGCGTGTTCGTTCCCGTAAGCGATTCGTGGTCCGTCGGGGGCGAGCTCACTATTTTCGACGAAGGCGGAGTGGGCGAAGTGTCGGGCGGAGCGAGGCCGCAGACGGCCGAGATCGTGAAGACGCTCCACGACCGATGTCCCAAATTGATCGTGACGCGGAAAGAGGAGCGGGCCGACTACATCCTCGTGCTCCAACATGAGGGCGGCAAGTTCTTGCGGAAGGACAACAAGTTCGCGGTGTTCAACGCCGACGGCGACGCCATCGAGAGCGGCTCCACTCGCAGCCTCGGAAACGCTGTCAAAGAAGCGTGCGCGGCCATGGTTTCGGATTGGGCGGAGGTCGAGCGCAGCGAGCGCTGAGTATTCACTTCAGCTTCGTCCAGGCGCCGTGCGCGAGAGGGAGGAGCCTCGGCTCTTCCCTCCCCCGCCGGCCCCGCCGGCCTGCAAATTTGAACCGTCCCCCCTATCCCGCCTAGAATGCCTCGACGACAGTCGGCACGAGTCCCATATGATTGGCCAAACCCTCGCCCACTACAAGATCTTGGAGAAGATCGGCTCTGGCGGGATGGACTCCCCGCCGGGTCCGCGACACCAAGCTCGGTCGTTGACAGCGATTAGAATCCTTCCCGAAGCATTCTGGCAAGACCAAGAGCACCTGGTGCACTTCGAAATGGATTTCGACCCGGCAAATTGATCGTCTAAGTGCGCAGGTTAGTGTACACTTGAGTGGACGGAGGCTAGCATGAAGACAATGACCTTGACGGAGGCCCGCAATCAGCTCTTGAAGGTGGCGGAGGAGATGGAGCGTCGGCCGGACCAAGTCGTGGGGATCGTTAAGCGGGGCAAGAAGGTCATGACGTTGCTGTCCACCAAAGTCTACGAGGCTCTCGTCGAGACGTTGGAGATCGTGGCCGACGACGCCGCCTACGCCAAATTGCGCCGGGCGATCAAGGAGATTGACGCGGGCAAAGGGACATCTTGGACTGCTGTCCGCGAGGAGCTGGACTTGACCGAGTAAGGGCATGCCTTCTCGATTCGAGATCGAGATCGCTCCAACCGGATACCGATCGCTGAAGGCGCTGAAAGACAAGAAGCTCCGTCACCAAGTCGCCAAAGTCATCGATGGGCTGGTCCGGGCTCCGGAAGAGCAGGGAAAGGCGCTTCTCGGGCCACTCGAGGGAATGCGCAGTGTGCACGCGGCGCGCAACCGTTTCCGTATCCTCTATCGGATAGATGTCCGCAACAAGCTCGTGTCCGTCCTCCTTGTGGGTGAGCGCGCGCCAGGTCAGGATGCGGACATCTATGCTCTTGCTCAGAAGCTACTCGCGACGTTCATGAATGAGGAAGAAGAGTGACGAGGTGAGTTGTGCCGTGGCGGTCGCAAGCTACAGGAAGGCAAGGAAAGACGTACTCCATCGCACAGCTCCACCTCATTCAGGCCCATCAGCCACCACCCCACATGATAAGCACCGTCATGATCGTAACGGAAGAGGGCCTTTGCGACCGGTGGCTCGTCCTAATTAATCCATCAAGCCCATAAAGGAAGACCGCGTCTGACGTGGCTTATCGCCGCGACGCTACTGATCGTTTCCGTTTCAGGAGCTCTCGTCGTGACGAGCTGTCGAAAGACGAGGGCGAGAGCACCCAAACTCCGCCTCTCGAGAGAGAGGAGTTTCCCCAGCTAGCCCTTGAAGCTCTTCACGAGGCGCTTCCTCCTACGAAGAAGCCCGAAGCTCTCCTTGGAAGAGGCCGAGGCCGACACCGGGAGCGCGTCTCTCTCACGCCGCTTGCAGGCTATCCTTGCCGAGTCAGCCCGCGTCGCGACGTCGCTTGACGGGGCGACAAGTACATTGGCCCATTCCTGTCAGTCACCAGCTCAACTTGACAGTACCAAGCAAATTACGCCTCCTCCGCAAAATCTGTGGGTTGCATTGGGGAGTAAACTCGGCTAACCAATTGATAATAAACACCTTCTTCCCAGCGCACGCGGCTTGGCTTTCGTGTGTGA
>SMYC01000245.1 GCA_004356105.1 Acidobacteriota bacterium
CGAGATGGTGATGCCAGGGGATAACACCTCGCTCAATATCGAGCTCGGCACGCCGATTGCTCTCGAGAAAGGCCTGCGCTTCGCCATCCGTGAAGGCGGCCGCACCGTTGGCGCCGGGACCGTAACCGAAGTCATTGAGTAGTGAATAAAGAAGAGTAGTGGCCCAGATTTACTTACCAGAATTGACTGCCAAGATTATTGAAAGGGAACCAGACACGGCATGGCACGCGAAATCGTCTCATTGGCCTGCTCCGATTGTAAGCGTCGGAATTATTCGACGACGCGCAACAAGAGAAAGTCACCGGATCGATTGCAGCTCAAGAAATATTGCCCTTTTTGCCGGACGCACGTTCTTCACAAGGAGTCGAAGTAGGCCAGTAGCTCAATTGGCAGAGCACCGGTCTCCAAAACCGGGGGTTGGGGGTTCAAGTCCCTCCTGGCCTGCCAGACGCCCCTTGTTTTGACCGAGTGTGGATTTATAACGGAATGGTGACGAAGTGAAGATTCTCGAATATCCCAAGAAAGCGAAAGTGTTCCTCGTCGAGGTCCGAGCGGAGTTCAAGAAGGTGACTTGGCCCCCCCGGAAAGAGGTCTACGGCACCACCGTCGTTGTCATTATTACCGTGTTCTTTTTCGGCTTTTATCTATATGGGATGGATGTAGCGATGTCATATCTTGCCGCCGCGTTGACCCGATTGGTGGGAACCTAGGTGACTACTACTATGACCAAGCAGTGGTACATCGTTCACACCTATTCTGGCTTCGAGAAGAAAGTGTCCGAGAGCCTCAAACAGCGGGTTCAGGCATTCGGTCTCGAGGAGCAAATCGGTGACGTTCTCATCCCGACGGAAGACGTGGTCGAGATGAAGGGTGGCAAGAAGGTCGTGAGCGCGAAGCGTTTCTTCCCGGGCTACGTGCTCGTCCAGATGGAGATGAATGACGAGACGTGGCACGTCGTAAAGAACACGCCGAAGGTGACGGGCTTCGTCGGCGCGGGCCAGAAACCGGCGCCTTTGACCGACGAAGAGGTGGAGCAAGTCATCCATCAAGTCACGGCGGCGGCCGCGGAGAAGCCGAAGCCGAAATATACGTTCGATTGCGGCGAGAGCGTGCGCATCATCGATGGCCCTTTCAGCAATTTTTCCGGAGTGGTGGACGAAGTCAATTCCGACCGCAACACGTTGAAGGTGATGGTCACGATTTTCGGGCGCTCGACCCCGGTAGAGCTCGATTTTCTTCAGGTGGAAAAGACCTAGTGCACTAGTTCTGAAGCCAGACAACTAAAAACGGACAATGGGAAACTGAAAAAAAATGGCAAAAAAAGTCGTGGGGATGATCAAACTGCAAATCCCGGCTGGCAAGGCGACACCGGCGCCGCCGGTAGGCCCGGCTCTGGGTCAGCACCAAGTCAACATCATGGATTTTTGCAAGGCCTTCAACGCGAGAACGGCCAAGCAAGAAGGGCTCATCATTCCGGTCGTCATCACCGTCTATCATGACCGTTCCTATTCCTTCATCACCAAGACGCCCCCGGCCGCCGTGCTCCTGAAGCGCGCCGCCGGTATCGCAAAGGGGTCGGGAGAGCCCAACCGAAACAAAGTGGGGACCGTCACGGACAAGCAAGTAGAGGAGATAGCCAAGACCAAGATGCCCGATCTGAACGCGGCCAATATCGACGCAGCGAAGAAGATCATCGCGGGCACGGCGCGGAGCATGGGTCTTACGGTCGAGGGTTGAATCATGTCACGTAAGCAAGGCAAGAAATACTTGAAGGCCAGGGAAGAGGCGGGATCTGAACATTCGGAGAGCCTCGAGAGCGCCATCGAGCGAGTAAAGAGCGCCAAATTTGCTGGCTTCGACGAGACGCTCGAGCTCGCGATGCGGCTCGGGGTCAACCCAAAGCATGCCGATCAGATGGTGCGCGGCACCGTGGTGCTTCCGAACGGGCTCGGCGTTACACGTCGTGTCTGCGTCATCGCGAGTGGCGAGAAGTTGAAAGAGGCGGAAGAGGCTGGCGCCGACATCGTTGGAGGCGACGACATCGTCGAGAAGATCCAAAAGGGCTTCATGGATTTCGACGCCGTGGTGGCGACTCCGGACGTCATGCGCAGCGTCGGTAAGCTCGGCAAGATCCTCGGACCGCGCGGGCTCATGCCGAACCCGAAGACGGGTACGGTCACTTTCGACGTCAAAAAGGCCGTCGAGGAGATCAAAGCCGGTAAAGTAGAGTTTCGCGTGGACAAGACTGCCATCGTTCACGCGCCCGTCGGGAAGTTGTCGTTCTCGGACGACAAGCTCCTCGAGAACCTGAGAACGCTCATCGACATGGTCGTGAAGGCGAAGCCCGTGGCCGCCAAGGGCAAGTACATCAAGAGCATCGCCATCTCCTCCACCATGGGGCCGGGCATTCGCATTAATCCCGCCATCGCCACTGCCGTCGTGGCTGGGAAGTAAAGGATTCGTTGTGGAACGAGCAGAAAAACAGGCTGCCGTCGAGGCTCTGCACGAAAAGCTCGGTGTAATCGCGGCCGTTTTCGCCGTGAATTATCGCGGGCTCAAAGTCGAAGAAGCGACGGAGTTTCGAAACAAAATTCGCGAGACAGGCGGAAGCTATCGCGTCGTCAAGAACACGCTGACCAAGCGCGCGCTCGAAGGCACGAATCTTGCGTCGCTCGAGCCGCATCTCGAGGGGATGACCGGGCTGGCCTTTACCGAGACCGACCCCGTCGCTTTGGCAAAAGCGATTCACGACTTTGCAAAGGGTGTTCCGGCCATCGTTTTCAAGGGCGGCATTCTAGACGACCAAGAAGTCGACGAAGCGCAGTTCGAGGCGCTTGCGGCGCTCCCGAGCAGGGAGGTGCTCTACGCGCAGCTGCTCTCCGTGCTGGAAGCTCCCATCCGCAACCTCTTGGGCGTCCTCTCGGCCCCCGCACGAGACTTGGTTCTGGTATTGAAGGCAAAAGCTGAAAAAGCTGAAACTGAGACCGGTGACGGGTAGCCGGTAGCCCATCGAAACACGATCAAAGGAGCAACGAAACAAAATGGCTGAGTTAAACCAAAAAGATGTAATCGACCACATCAAAGGCATGTCCGTCTTGGAAGTTTCCGAGATGGTCAAGACGCTCGAGGACGAGCTAGGTGTGAAAGCTGCCGCTGCCGTCCCGGTAGCGGCGGTCGCGGTCCCTGGAGCGGGCGGCGAAGCGGCCGAAGAGAAGACTGAGTTCGACGTGATTCTCACCGCCATCGGAGACAAGAAGATCAATGTCATCAAAGCGGTGCGCGAAGTTACGAGCCTCGGTTTGAAGGAAGCCAAGGATCTCGTCGAGGCCGCGCCAAAGGCAATCAAAGAGGGTATTTCGAAGGGCGAGGCCGAAGAGGTCAAGAAGAAGTTCGAGGCTGCGGGAGCACAGGTGGAGCTGAAATAGCTCTTGTTGACAGTCGAAAAATCGCCATCCAGGGCCATCAGGCCACAGGCAAGCTGGGTCCCAGGACCACAGTCAAGCTGGGCCATATGGCCGCGGTCGAGCTGTGTCTTCAGCCCTTTGCCTTTATTGATAGTTGACAGTGATAGCCGAATGCTGATAACGCGCGACGGACGTTCATTCGCGTTCCCGTCGCGCTAGGAGCTTCAATGCAAAAACTTGCGGTCAATCCTTATCGTGAGCGTGTGGATTTCTCTCGCATCAAGGCGATGATCCCCATCCCCAATTTGATCGAGATCCAGCGGAAATCCTACGATCGTTTTCTCCAGATGAACTTGCTCGCCACCGAGCGCCAGGATCTCGGCCTTCAAGCGGTGTTCAAGTCCATCTTCCCGATCACCGATTTCCGCGAGAACTGCGAGCTCCAGTTCGTCGAATATGCGATCGGGGTCTGGGAATGCAAGTGCGGGAAGCTCGAAGGCCTGTCGCATCTGCGTCGCAAATGTACCAACTGCGGCGCCACGATCCGCACCAACCCGCTCGGCGATCGCGAGATCGCCTGCCACTCATGCGGCAAAGGCAACGAGAACCGCGGGACCATCTGCGACACCTGCGGCGATTCTGTCGCGCTGAAGCTCAAATATGACATGGAAGAGTGTCAGGAGCGGGGGATGACCTATTCCGTCCCGCTCAAAGTCACGATCCGTCTCACGGTTTACGACAAAGACCCCGAGACCAACGTGCGATCCATCCGCGACATCAAGGAACAAGAAGTCTATTTCGGCGATATCCCATTGATGACCGATAACGGGACGTTCATCATCAACGGGACGGAGCGCGTCATCGTCTCGCAGCTCCACCGCTCGCCCGGCGTCTTCTTCCACGAAGTCGACAAGAACTCCTATCTGGCTCAAATCATCCCTTATCGCGGATCGTGGGTCGAGTTCGAGTTCGACCAGAAGAATCTTCTCTATGTGCGCATCGACCGGAAGCGAAAATTCCTCGCGACGGTCTTTTTGCGCGCTCTCGGGCTGAAGAGCGACGAAGATATCCTGCGCGAGTTCCACCGCGTCGACACTTTGTCGCTGCGTGACGGCAAGCTCTATCTGCCCGTGACCAAGGAGCTAATGGGCCGCAAGCTCAGCCAGGAGATCACCGCTCCAAACGGAAAAGATATCGTGGTCGCCGGGGGCAAGCGCATCACGAAGCTCGCGTTCGACAAGATCGAAAAAGCTGGCATCACCGAAGTCGAGCTGGCAGGTCCCGATCTCAAGGACGCCTTTTCCGTCGCTGACGTGGTGAGCACCGAGACGGGTGAGGTGCTCGTCGACTGCAACGACGCTTTGCCCTCTGACATTCTAGCGATGCTTGTCGAGAACAACATCGACCAGCTCGAGGTCTTCTACCCGGAGGTCGAGGATGTGGGCAATATCATGTCTCTCACCGCGAAGAAAGACACCGTGCGAAGCTCGGAAGAGGCGCTCATCGAGATCTACCGCCGCTTGCGGCCCGGTGACCCGCCGACGCTCGACAGCTCGCGGCACCTGTTCCAGGGCATGTTCTTCAACTCGCAAAAATACGATTTCTCGCGCGTGGGCCGGCTCAAGCTCAACACGAAGCTCAACCTCGAGGAAGGTGAAAGCGGCCTCGAACAGCGGTTGCTCGAGTCCCGCGATTTCTTCGCGGTAATCAAGTACCTCCTCCGCCTGCCGCGCAATGTCGGCACGGTGGATGATATCGATCATCTCGGGAACCGGCGCGTCCGCTCCGTGGGGGAGCTCCTCGAGAACCAGTTCCGCATCGGCCTCGTCCGGATGGAGCGCGCCATCAAAGAAAAGATGAGCGTCTATCAGGAGATGGCGACTGCCATGCCGCACGACCTCATCAACGCCAAACCGGTGATGGCGGCCGTCCGCGAGTTCTTCGGCTCTTCGCAGCTCTCGCAGTTCATGGACCAGACGAACCCGCTATCGGAAGTCACGCATAAAAGGCGTCTTTCGGCGCTCGGGCCCGGCGGTCTCTCTCGTGAGCGCGCCGGCTTCGAGGTGCGCGACGTGCACCCGACGCATTATGGCCGCATCTGCCCCATCGAGACGCCCGAGGGTCCGAATATCGGGCTCATCAGCTCGCTCTCGTGCTACGCGCGCATCAACGAGTACGGGTTCATCGAGAGCCCCTACAAGAAAGTCGTCGACGGCCGCGCGCTCGACCACGTCCAGGTCACCGCGACCGGCGACACCGAGCTCCAGATCGGTGAGATCGTGGATCATGGCGCCTTCGAGCGCAAGGCGAACGAGATACGTCGCGACGGTGGGAAAGCTCCCGAAGCGTCGCCTTTCGCGTTCTATCTCTCCGCGTGGGAGGAAGACCGGCAGATCATCGCTCAGGCCAATGCGAAGCTCGATGAGCAAGGGAACCTGACCGCGGACCGCGTCAACTGCCGTCAAGCGGGGAACTTCATCCTAGCACCCCCGTCTCAGATCAACTATATGGATGTTTCGCCAAAGCAGCTTGTCTCTGTCGCGGCCTCGCTGATCCCGTTTCTCGAGAATGACGACGCCAACCGAGCGCTCATGGGCTCGAACATGCAGCGTCAGGCCGTGCCTCTGCTGCGCGCCGACGCTCCGATTGTGGGCACCGGGATGGAGCACACAACGGCTCGAGACAGCGGTGCGGTCGTCGTCTGCAGGCGCAGCGGTGTCGTCGACTCGGTCGACTCCCGGCGCATCATCGTTCGGATCGAGGAAGGCGCGGGCAAGCGAGCCAAGGAGATCGGCGCGGACATCTACAACCTCACGAAGTTCAAGCGCTCGAACCAGAACACCTGCATGAATCAGCGCCCTATCGTGAGGGTTGGCGACCGTGTCGAGAAAGGCCAGATCATCGGCGACGGGCCGTGCACCCACAAGGGCGAGCTAGCGCTAGGAAGAAACATCTTGGTAGCGTTCATGCCGTGGCGCGGTTACAACTTCGAGGACGCCATCCTCGTCTCGGAGTTGCTCGTCAAAGACGACGTCTACACCTCGATCCACATCGAGGAGTTCGACACGGAGTCGCGCGACACGAAGCTCGGCCCGGAGGAGATCACGAGGGACATTCCGAACGTTTCCGAGAACTTCCTCGCGAGTCTCGACGAGTCCGGCATCATCCGCGTCGGCGCCAACGTGAAGCCTGGCGACATCCTCGTGGGCAAGGTCACACCGAAGGGTGAGACTCAGCTCACCCCCGAGGAAAAACTGCTGCGCGCCATCTTCGGTGAGAAAGCCGGTGACGTGCGCGACGCGTCGCTGACCTGCCCTCCGGGTATCGAAGGCATCGTCGTAGATGTCAAGATCTTCTCCCGCAAGGGCGTCGAGAAAGACGAGCGCGCCAAGGCCATCGAGAACATTGATTTGGCTATGCTCGAGAAGAACTTGAACGACGAGATCCGCATCTTGAAGGAAGAGCGCAACAAGCGGGTCATCGACCGGCTTGCGGGAAGCACGCTCGAGGAAGACCTCGTCAACCCGCGGACCGGTGAGAAGATCCTCACCAAAAAGTCCAAGCTCACCACGGATATGTTGCGCGAGCTTCGGGCCGCCTATCTCGGTCTTCTCGAGACCGATGTGAGCGCCGAGGTCTTAGACGAAATCCAGGAGATCGAGGACAAGACCGAGCGTCAGATCGAGGTCTTGAAAGCGCTTTTCGAAGAGCGGATGAACCGTATCCAGAAAGGTGACGAGCTTCCTCCAGGCGTCATCAAGATGGTCAAGGTCTACGTCGCCATGAAGCGCAAGCTCTCGGTTGGGGACAAGATGGCTGGCCGCCACGGCAACAAGGGCGTCATCGCCAAGATCGTTCCCGAAGAGGACATGCCTTATCTTCCCGACGGAACCCCGGTCGAGATCATCCTCAATCCGCTCGGCGTGCCGTCGCGGATGAACGTCGGGCAGATCCTCGAGACCCATCTCGGATGGGCCGGCAAGGTACTAGGCCTGTATTTCGCGACGCCTGTCTTCGACGGCGCCTCGGAGCCGCAGATCCGACAGCTGCTGGAGGAGGCCAACGAGAAGGTGAAAAACGAAGGCTCGCTCAAGGCCAACGTGCTGAAGCGCGGCAAGACAAAGCTCCATGACGGCATGACCGGGGAAAGCTTCGAGCAGCCGGTGACGGTGGGCTACATCTATATGCTGAAGCTCTCGCATCTCGTGGACGACAAGATGCATGCTCGCAGCATCGGGCCTTACAGCTTGATTACCCAGCAGCCTCTGGGAGGCAAGGCGCAGTTCGGTGGTCAGCGTTTCGGAGAGATGGAAGTCTGGGCGCTCGAGGCCTATGGCGCAGCCCATACGCTCCGGGAGCTTCTGACCGCCAAGTCGGACGACGTCTACGGCCGCGCGAAAATCTACGAAGCCATCGTGAAGGGCGACACGTCCTTCGCGCCAGGCCTTCCTGAATCGTTCAACGTGCTCATCCGCGAGCTTCAAAGCTTGTGCTTGGACGTCGAGCTACTGAAGACGAAAGACTGATCGAGATTGTTCTGTTTCCGTGTTTTTTTCTGCTCCTAACACACTGGGAGGAAGAATTTGAAAGCGTTCGCAACTCTTCGCGACAAAGGTAACTTGGTGGTAGATTTCGATGCCATCAAGATCAGTTTGGCATCGCCCGAAAAGATCCGCGCCTGGTCTCATGGCGAGGTGACAAAGCCGGAGACGATCAACTACCGCACCTTCAAACCGGAGCGGGATGGTCTTTTCTGCGCCAAGATTTTCGGGCCCGTAACCGACTGGGAGTGCCTGTGCGGCAAGTACAAGCGCATGAAGCACCGCGGCGTCATTTGTGACAAATGCGGTGTCGAGGTTACTCAGTCGAAAGTGCGGCGCGAGCGGCTCGCTCATATCGAGCTCGCCTGTCCCGTGTCGCATGTCTGGTTCTTCAAAGGTCTCCCGAGCCGCATCGGTCATCTGCTCGACATGTCGCTCCGCGACCTCGAGCGTGTTCTCTATTTCGAGTCTTATGTGGTGGTCGATCCTGGCGACACGCCTCTCAAAGAGAACGAGCTTCTCTCCGAGGAGCGCTACCGGGAGGTGCGCAAGGAATATAAGAGCAAGTTCCAGGCCGAGATGGGTGCGGAGGCTATCAAAGAGCTCTTGCGGCGCATCGAGATCGAAGATCTCTCGCAAGATCTTCGCGAGGCGATGAAGACGGAAACGTCACTTCAGAAGAAGCTCAAATTCGCCAAGCGTTTGAAAGTCGTCGAAGCTTTCCGTAAATCGAATAATCGGCCCGAGTGGATGATCCTGGATGTCATCCCGGTCATCCCGCCCGAGCTTCGGCCTCTCGTGCCCCTCGACGGCGGCCGCTTCGCGACGAGCGATCTCAACGACCTCTATCGGCGCGTCATCAACCGTAACAACCGATTGAAGAAGCTGATGGAGCTCAAAGCTCCGGACGTGATCGTGCGCAACGAAAAGCGCATGCTGCAAGAAGCGGTCGACGCTCTTTTCGATAACGGCCGTCGTGGCCGTGTGCTCCGGGGCGCTAATAACCGCCCGCTGAAATCTCTCTCTGACACGTTGAAGGGAAAACAAGGCCGCTTCCGCCAGAATTTGCTCGGAAAGCGCGTCGACTATTCCGGGCGTTCGGTCATCGTGGTCGGGCCCGAGCTCAAGCTCCATCAGTGTGGTCTTCCCAAGAAGATGGCGCTCGAGCTCTTCAAGCCGTTCATCTACAACAAGCTCGAACAGGTCGGTCTCGCCACGACGATCAAGGCCGCGAAAGAAATGGTCGAAGCGCAGCGACCCGAGGTGTGGGACTTTCTCGAAGAAGTCATCCGCGAGCACCCAATACTGCTCAACCGCGCGCCGACGCTTCATCGTTTAGGGATTCAGGCTTTCGAGCCCGTTCTCGTCGAAGGTAAGGCCATCCGGATCCACCCGCTCGTCTGTACCGCGTTCAACGCGGATTTCGACGGGGACCAGATGGCGGTCCATATCCCGCTCTCGCCCGAAGCGCAGATCGAAGCGTCGCTCCTCATGCTGTCGTCGCGCAACATCTTGTCGCCGGCCAACGGACAGCCGGTCGCCACCCCGACCCAGGATATGGTGCTTGGTTGCTACTACTTGACCAAGGACAAAAAGGACGCGATCGGCAAGAACCGTGCCTTCGCGTCGGGCGACGACGTGATCCTCGCGCTAGAGAACGGCCACGTCGAGACTCTCAGCCCAATCCGTCTCCTGTTCTCGGGATCTTTCATGGATCTGACCACGTCGTTCAACGACCAGGACGTCGTGCACGCTGAAGTGCTCGAGCTCGAGAACGAGATCATCGAGACCACCGTCGGCCGCGTCATCTTCAACGACGCTCTTCCGCCCGAGATTCCGTTCATCAACGGCCTGTTCCGCAAAAAGGGCCTCGCAAACCTCGTCAACTATTGCTATCTCCGTTTCGGTGTTCCGAAGACGGTGGAAATGCTCGACTCGCTGAAGGATCTCGGCTTCCTCTACGCGACGAAGAGCGGCATCTCGATCGGGATCGAGGACCTCGTCATCCCGAAAAATAAGGACAAGCTCGTGGCTCAGGCCCTCGCCGACGTCAAGGAAGTCGACGACCAGTATCGTGAGGGCGCCATCACGAAGGGTGAGCGCTACAACAAGGTCATCGCGATCTGGTCGAACGTGACGGACCGCGTCGCGCAAGAGATGTTCGAGGCGATGGAGCAGCAAGAGCGCGACGCCAGCGAGTTCAACCCCGTCTACATGATGGCGGATTCCGGCGCCCGCGGCTCCAAGCAGCAGATTCGGCAGCTCGCCGGCATGCGTGGCCTCATGGCCAAGCCCTCCGGTGAGATCATCGAGACGCCCATCACCAGCAACTTCCGTGAAGGGCTCACCGTGCTGCAATATTTCATCTCGACTCACGGCGCGCGCAAGGGGTTGGCCGATACCGCTCTCAAGACGGCGGATTCGGGCTATCTCACGCGCCGGCTCGTTGACGTTGCCCAGGACGTGATCATCTCCGAGCACGATTGCGGCACTGTAGGCGGTATTTTCGTCAGCGCCATCGTCGAAGCCGGGGAAGTCATCGAAGAGCTCCGCGACCGCATCGTCGGCCGCGTCAGCCTCGAGAAAATCAAAGACAGCTTCTCCGGCGACACGATCGTCACGCCCGGTGAGGAGATCTCGGAAACCCTCGCCAACGACATCCAGCAAACCGGCGTCGAGCGTGTCAAGATCCGCTCGGTGCTCTCGTGCGAGTCGCGACGCGGCGTCTGCGCGCAGTGCTACGGGCGCAATCTTGCGAGCGGCCGTCTCGTCGAGCTTGGCGAGGCCGTGGGCGTCATCGCGGCGCAGTCGATTGGTGAGCCCGGAACGCAGCTCACGATGCGAACCTTCCACATCGGCGGCACGGCGAGCCGCGTTGCCGCGCAGTCGACGCTCGAGTCCAGGAGCAAGGGCACGGTCAAGTTCGACCGTCTGACCACGGTGAAGAACAAGGATGGTGACCTCGTGGTCATGAACCGCGCCGGACAGATCATTCTGCAAGACGACAAGGGGCGTGAACGCGAGCGGTACCCGGTCGTCTATGGCGCGAAGATCAAAGTGAAAGACGGCCAGTCCATCGGCGAGAACGTGACTTTCGTAGAATGGGATCCTTACACGTTCTCGATTCTCACGGAAGAGGGCGGTACGGCGCATTTCATAGATGTCGTTCAAGGCGTCACCGTCCAAGAGGAAGTGGACGAGGTCACGGGCCTCTCGATGCCGGTCATCGTGGAATCCGCGGACGAGAAACGTCAGCCCGCCATCGAGATTAGGGACGCGAAAAAGAAGGAGCTCAAGACATACCTCTTGCCGTCCGGCGCGCATCTGATGGTCGTCGAAGGGCAGGTCGTTCGTCCCGGCGACGTTCTCGCCAAAATCCCGCGTGAAACCACGAAGACGAAGGACATTACGGGTGGTCTTCCTCGTGTTGTCGAGCTCTTCGAGGCGAGAAAACCCAAGGACCCGGCGGTCATTACCGAGGTCGACGGCGTCATCAAATATGGCGGTATCGTCAAAGGCATGCGCAAGATCTCCGTGATCATAGAGACAGGCGAAGAGCGTGAATATGCCGTGCCCCGCGGTGTTCACATCAACGTGCAGGAAGGCGAGCATGTCAAGGCTGGTGAGCCTCTGATGGACGGGGCGATCAACCCGCACGATATCCTGAACGTTCTCGGTGAAGGGGCACTCCAGGAGTATCTCGTCAACGAAATCCAGGAGGTCTATCGTTTGCAGGGCGTGCTCATCAACGACAAGCATATCGAGGTCATCTCCCGTCAGATGATGCGCTGGGTGAAGGTCGAAGAAGTCGGTGACACCGAGCTCCTCATCGACGAGACCATCGACAGCTTCAAGTTCGCCGAGGCCAATGAAAAGATCCAGGCGGGAGGCGGCCGGCCCGCGAAGGGACGCCCGCTCCTCCTTGGAATCACCAAGGCTTCGCTCTCGACGGACAGCTTCATCTCGGCAGCTTCGTTCCAAGAGACGACGCGGGTGCTGACCGAGGCGAGCATCAGCGGCCGTGTGGATTATCTACGCGGCCTCAAAGAGAACGTGATCATGGGCCGGCTCATCCCGGCGGGCACTGGGCTCGAGGTCCACCTGCAGGTTGCAATCCCCGACGCCCAGCCCATGGATCGCTACCCCGAGCTCCCGGGTGACGAGCTGGACCGCGAAGTCCAATATTTAGTAGAAGGCCAGCAAGAAGGCGAAGCCCCAGAAGGCCGCTAAATGATCAGGATTCAGCATTCAGCATTCAGGCCCGCATACAGTGATAAAGCTCTCCGATACGAGCTCGTCCCCTCATACCGGAGAGCTTTATCACTAAGTGCGGTCCTGAATGCTGGATGCTGATCCTGAGTATGCTGAATGCTGCTGGATGCTGGACAAGCTTGACCCGTGGCACCGATTTTGCTAGACTCGGCAGGTTGTCCTGAACTCCGGCTGCCTTGGGGTTCAGGATTTCTTTTTCAGCAGCTGAAGACTTTAGAAGGGCCTTAGAAAGGAAGACGAAGGCGTTGCCGACTTTTAGTCAACTGGTTCGAAAGGGACGGAAACGGGCCGTTTCCAAGACCGATAGTCCCGCTCTTTCGGCGTGCCCGCAGAAGCGCGGTGTTTGCATCCGGGTGTTTATCTCCACACCAAAGAAACCAAACTCTGCGCTTAGAAAAGTCGCCCGTGTCCGGCTCACTAACGGCATCGAGGTGACGACCTATATCCCCGGCGTCGGCCACAACCTTCAAGAGCATTCGATCGTCCTCATCCGGGGCGGCCGCGTGAAGGATTTGCCGGGTGTGCGTTACCATGTGGTGCGTGGGTGTCTCGATGCTGTCGGCGTCGAGGGACGCAAGAACGGCCGTTCCAAGTACGGAACGAAGCGGCCGAAGGTGTAAGACCCTATGCCCAGACGACGCGAAGTACCGAAGCGCATACCTCAGCCGGACCCGATTTATAACAGCGGACTGGTCTCGACCTTTATTAATGTCGTGATGAAAGAAGGCAAGAAGTCCACGGCCGAGAGGATTGTCTATGGCGCGTTCAAGAAGATCGAAGAGCGCACTTCGGATGACCCTTTGAAGGTTTTCAAGAAGGCTGTGGACAACGTCAAGCCTAGTCTCGAGGTAAAGAGCCGCCGCGTCGGAGGCAGTAACTACCAAGTACCTATCGAAGTGCGCCCGGAGCGAAGGACGTCTCTCTCGCTTCGTTGGCTCGTTAACTTCGCCCGCTCCCGACCGGAGAAGACGATGGTCGACAAGCTCGCTGGCGAGCTGCTCGACGCCTCGTCTAATCGAGGTGGGGCGGTCAAGAGGCGGGAGGATACGCACCGCATGGCGGAGGCCAACAAGGCTTTCGCGCATTACCGCTGGTAAACGGTTCCTCCTAGCTTCCAGCCAAGCATCCGTACCTTGTCAGCCTGGTAGGCACGAGCGGATAGCTATTGTATCGAGGG
This sequence comes from Acidobacteriota bacterium, assembly GCA_004356105.1. GTDB lineage: Bacteria > Acidobacteriota > Vicinamibacteria > Marinacidobacterales > SMYC01 > SMYC01. The sequence continues at coordinate 13,395 of SMYC01000245.1, forward strand.
CGCTAGCCCTCGGCGAGAGACGGAAAACGCCTCGGCAAGAGACGGAAAACGCCTCGGCGAGAGACCGAAAAAGAAAGATAAGAAGAGTACGAATGCACTTATTTCCGGGTCCGTCCCGATTTCTATAAAAGCCAATGCCTCGACAAGTACCACTAGAGAAGACGCGCAATATCGGTATCATGGCGCATATCGATGCCGGTAAGACGACGACGACCGAGCGCATTCTCTATTACACCGGTATCACCTACAAGCTGGGTGAAGTGCATGAAGGTACTGCGACCATGGACTGGATGGAGCAGGAACAGGAGCGGGGCATTACCATTACCTCGGCCGCTACGACCTGCTTCTGGCACGACCATCGTATCAACATTATTGATACACCCGGCCACGTGGATTTCACCGCGGAGGTCGAGCGCTCGCTCCGCGTCCTGGATGGTGCGGTAGCCGTGTTCTGCGCCGTGGGAGGCGTCGAGCCGCAGTCCGAGACAGTTTGGCACCAAGCCGATAAATACGGCGTCCCTCGTATCGCTTTCGTGAACAAGATGGATCGCGCGGGCGCGGATTTTCTCCATACGGTAAGCATGATTCGCGAGCGCCTCGGAGCCAACCCCGTGCCGATTCAGCTTCCGATCGGTTCGGAAGAGAACTTTCTCGGTGTCGTCGACCTCATTCGCCAAAAGGCGCTCTTGTACAAAGACGAGACCCTTGGCGCCGAGTTCGAAGAGATGGAGGTCCCGGACGAGCTCGCCGCGGACGTGCAAACCGCCCGCGAAAAATTGATCGAGGCGGCCTCCGAAGTCGACGATGCCCTCATGGAGAAATATCTCGACGGAGAGCCGCTCACCGAGGATGAGCTCGTCGCGGCCATTCGCAAAGCGACCCTCGCGCTGCGGCTCGTTCCGGTCTTGGCCGGCGCGGCCTTCAAGAACAAGGGCGTGCAGCCGCTCCTCGACGCCGTCGTCGCCTTTCTCCCGGCGCCGACCGACATCCGCGCCATTGTCGGACGGTCGCCGGAAGACGGCTCTTCTGTTTCGCGCCCTGCATCAGACGACGCACCGTTTTCTGCGCTGATCTTCAAGATCATGACCGACCCCTATGTCGGTCAGCTCGCCTTCTTCCGTGTCTATTCGGGCATTCTCGAATCTGGCTCGCACGTGGTCAACGCCACACGCGGCAAAACCTACCGCATCGGCCGGCTTCTCAAGATGCACGCGAACAAGCGGGAGGACATCAAGACAGTCTATGCCGGCGACATCGCTGCCGCCGTGGGACTCCGGAACGCACAGACGGGCGACACGATCGCGGACAAGAACGCACCAGTGATTCTCGAGTCGATGCAATTTCCCGAACCGGTCATTGCCGTCGTCATCGAGCCCAAGACCAAGGCCGACCAGGTAAAACTCGGTGTGGCGCTAGGCAAGCTCACCCAAGAAGACCCGACATTCAAAGTTGCAACGGACCCCGATACGGGACAAACGATCATCAGCGGCATGGGCGAGCTTCATCTCGAGATCATCGTCGATCGTCTGCTGCGCGAGTTCGGTGTGGCGGCCAGCGTCGGCAAGCCTCAAGTCGCTTACAAAGAGACTATCCGGCGAGCTGCGAAAGCTGAAGGTCGCTACGTGCGCCAAACGGGTGGCCGCGGTCAGTACGGCCATGTTCAGATTGAGATCGAGCCCAACCCTGGCGGTGGGTTTGACTTCGTCAACAAGGTCGTCCGTGGTGCGATTCCCAAAGAATTCATCAAGCCGACTGAAGCCGGCATCAAGGAGGCGACCGAGCAAGGGACTCTTGCCGGTTATCCCATGGTGGATATCAGGGTGTCCCTTTGTGACGGATCGTTCCACGCCGTCGACAGCTCGGAAATGGCTTTCAAGATTGCCGGCTCGATGGCCTTCAAGACCGCTGTCAAGAAAGCGGACCCGGTGCTCTTGGAGCCTACGATGTCCGTCGAAGTGGTTGTGCCGGAAGACTATGTGGGCGAGGTCATCGCGGACCTCAATGCGCGCCGCGGCCGCATCCAGGGAATGAACCCGCGCGGAAACGTACAAGTTATCGGCGCCCTCGTGCCTCTCGGGGAGATGTTCGGTTACGCCACCGATCTTCGCTCCGCCACCCAAGGGCGGGCAACTTTTACAATGCATTTTAATCAATACGAAGAAGCGCCCAAGAGCGTCGGCGAAGAAGTCGTCGCCAAAGTTACGGGGCGTTGACTACGTCAAGAACGAAGGAGCCCTGATTCGCCATGGCGAAAGAAAAATTCGATCGAAGTAAGCCGCATTTGAACGTTGGGACGATTGGTCACGTGGACCACGGAAAGACGACGTTGACGGCAGCCATCACGAAGGTTTTGGCAAAGGGAGCGAAGGACACAAGTTTCCGGAGCTTTGATTCGATCGACAACGCACCGGAAGAAAGAGAGCGCGGGATCACGATCGCGACGGCGCATGTGGAATATTCGACGGCGAACCGCCACTATGCACACGTGGACTGCCCTGGTCACGCGGATTATGTGAAGAACATGATCACGGGAGCGGCGCAGATGGATGGCGCGATAGTCGTAGTATCCGCGGCGGACGGACCGATGCCGCAGACGCGAGAGCACATATTGTTGGCGCGCCAGGTGGGGGTACCGTACATCGTGGTTTTCCTGAACAAGGTTGACATGGTGGACGACCCTGAGCTTCTGGATTTGGTGGAGCTGGAAGTGCAAGAGCTGTTGTCGCAATACGAGTTTCCAGGGGATGACATCCCGTTCATTCGGGGCAGCGCGTTGAAAGCGCTCGAAGGCGATTCGGAAGAGGACGAGAAGCCGATCCACGAGCTGATGAAGGCGCTCGACGAGTACATACCGCTACCGGAGCGCGATGTGGACAAGCCGTTCCTGATGCCTATTGAAGATGTGTTCTCGATTTCAGGCCGTGGGACGGTGGTGACGGGCCGGATCGAGCGCGGGATAGTGAAGGTCAGCGAAGAAATCGAGATCGTGGGGCTCAGCGAGACGCGCAAGAAAGTGGTGACGGGCGTCGAGATGTTCAAGAAGCTTCTGGACCAAGGCCAGGCGGGCGACAATGTGGGCGTCCTTCTTCGGGGCACGGAGCGTAGCGACGTCACGCGTGGGATGGTACTGGCGAAGCCGGGCTCGATCACGCCGCACATGAAGTTCAAGGCCGAGGTATATGTGTTGTCGAAGGAAGAAGGCGGTCGCCACACACCGTTTTTCAACGGCTACCGTCCGCAGTTCTTCTTTCGGACGACGGATGTAACGGGCTCGGCGACGCTGAACGAAGGCGTCGAGATGGTGATGCCAGGGGATAACACCTCGCTCAATATCGAGCTCGGCACGCCGATTGCTCTCGAGAAAGGCCTGCGCTTCGCCATCCGTGAAGGCGGCCGCACCGTTGGCGCCGGGACCGTAACCGAAGTCATTGAGTA
>SMYC01000246.1 GCA_004356105.1 Acidobacteriota bacterium
AACTCACGGTTTATCGGGGTAAGTGGGAGTTGGCGCGTGGCTGCCGGGGCTCATAACCCAAGGGTCATCGACGGTCGCGCCCCTTATGACCGACTCCCGTTTCGATGATTGTCACCTCAACAAGGAACTGAGCTTCGCCGCCGCGTCCCTCTGTGCAACTCGCGAACGGCGCGTGAGAAGTCTGATCTGTGCATCCTTTTCAGCCTTTGCTGGTCTGCAAAGGCGAGTCTACTGTCCTTGTTGCACGCCAAGCTCCGCTGATAACCATTCGTACTCGTCTTGAACGTACCGCTTACCCGAATCGAGTTTTTCCATGATCGGAGGCAGCACGGTCCGGAGGTGGCGTTGTTTGAGATGCTCCACCAATAAGTCCGCTTCGCCTTTGTCACCGACGGTTCGGGAAGCTTCCCGGGGCAAGCCTCATGCGGAGCGTACGCTAGCTGCAAGGCGAACGTCAGATAGTTTGCCGATTCGCAAAGTCGGAACGATTCGCTGACGTTGTCCTTCGACGTTGCCAGATCCCAAACGCAGAAGGACCACGTTAGCGCGATATCGTGCGGTAGACGCCCCTCCAACGGCAATGCCCGACAGAAGAGGTCTTCGAGATCATGAAGAATTTCATAGAGCAGAAAAGCAAACGGGGTCGGATGCTCGAAGTTCGTAAGCCCGCTCTCCCAAACGGCTCCATCAAAGTGCGATCTTTGGCGAACCACGCGGAACAGATCGAGAAGATCAGTAACGTAGAAATCATCATCGATTCCCGTATTCACCGCCTCCCGCAAGGCGAGAACATGCGTCTTAAGAGCTAAGTAGAGACTGCAACGAGAACGAGTACTGATGCCTTGCTCGGCCTCGTAGTGACGTCCGTTCCCGTTGTAGTCCGCATCGAACTCGCCGGAATTAAGCCTTTCGATTGCCGGAATCAGTAGTGAGTAATGAGCGTTGGTTTTCAGATACCACCCGGGATTTTTGAAAGTCGCATCAATGATTGCCGCGTCCTCTGGCGGATACTCGTGAAACTCATGCCCGCGGAAAGCGTCAATCACCGCTGAGCGCAAAGGCGAACGCTCACAGAGGACAAGCCCTCTTACAACAGAATCCACGATCTGGAATCGATCACATTCGGAGTCCTCAAGAACGGTCGAGTCGGCCAGTAACCCCAGGTGAATGAACGAACCACTCCCGAACATTGGCGCTATTAGTGCAGGATCGAACAGTGCCCGACAAACGCGCCGCGAGAGGAGAGGCAATCTCTCCCTGTTTCTTTCGAGCAGGCGAGCGGCCTCGCCGAAGCGCCCCTCTAGCACCGCGATACTTAGAACGTCGGCGAGTGCCTCTGAGTCCGCCGATGACAAACGAGCACTTCGCCATTTTGCGGCAGCTATCCAGAGCATGACGACAGGCACCAGGAATGAGGCCGTACTGAGGCCGAACACCGCCAACGGAGATTCGCCAAACGCAAACCGACAGAAGAATGCACTGAGCAGGGCAAGAAAACTGAGCAAGGAACCTCAGCTGCTTGTGCGAGGAGGATCAACAGCAAGGAAACTGAACCACCGATCCAAAGCGTCCACGCGGGGACGAACATTCGGATGGACCTTCTCTGCACGGGATCGACGATGGCGTAGATCGCAGCGAGTATTCCCGCGAACGCGAGTAGTCCTTCTAGGCTCATGTCGCTACACCACGCGGAACATCAGCCACGGCGGTCGATGTTCCAAAGGTCGTCGACAGACGCGCCCCGATTGATCCGACTCCCGTTTCGATGATTTGTCACTTCAACAACGAGCTGAGCTTCGCCGCCGCGTCCTTCTGCATCGAAGGAAGCGCGTGCGCGTAGATGTCGTTCGTGATGTCGGTCTTTGCGTGGCCGAGCCGCTGCGCAACGACCTCGACAGGAACGCCCGCCTTCAGTGCCAAGGTCGCGCTCGTGTGACGAAGGCCGTGCACAATGATCCGCCCGTTGGTGAAGGAGACCTCGCGCCGGACCTGTCGCTGCAGATCCCATCCCGCCCGTTCGATGGCTGGAGTGATGAACCGCATGCAGACCTCGGTCTCGTTTCTTGCTTGTCCACGCGAAGATGATACTAGCATTGCCGGGTCTACTTGGGGCGACGCTGGTTGCCTCTCCCGCGTCTAAGCGCGGCCACGTTGGTGCCTGCGTGGGGCGGGTGATCGGCGCTACGGACTATCGCTTATCGACGATACCGATGGTGCAGCGACACGACGAATGAAAACTAGGATGAGACGAAAAGTCGTCGATAGGAACCTGCACGCCGTCGAGGGGCTCGCAGACCAGGCATCGCCTGTCGTCGTCGGTGGTAATTATTTCGGCGACCTGCCGGGAGCTGATGACCTTCTCTTGCCGAGCTTGCACCCACGACTCCCCGACGCCCCGATTGAGTGCGCCCATGCCGATACGACCATGATCATGCGCGCGGCTTGCTTACGTGCGACGGCCTGCGCGGCTGCGTTGTCGCCGTCGAATCGGAAGGCGGTAGGGGTCGCCATCACGCCACGACCTTGACAGTGGGTGCGACGACATCAGGCGCGGCGGCCTTGATGTCATTACGAAGTGTCGCAGCGATTGCGTTGAACTGCGACGCCTGAGCGTTTATTTGGTCCACCTTGTCAGCCACCTCGGGCAGCGCGCGCCGACCCGCCTCAAGCAACACCTCCGCGCGCAGGGTCTCGGGTACGTACGGGCGCACGATGACGGCCCCACTTTTTTCTCGATGCGCGGCAGCTCTTCCAGCGCCGTGCGGATGTCTTCGGAGTCGGCTGTACGGTAAAGGACTTCGATCTCCTGAGCGTTCATTCCGGCGACAGCTCTCCGTAGCTCAGCTCGAAGCAACGCCGCGTCCATACGGTCGGCGGGGTCGTCGGAGCGCTTCGGCGTCACGGCAGCGTGTAATTGGTTCTCGAAAAACTTGCCCGCTTCGCTCATTCGTTTCTTGAGTGGGTCGTGCCAACCGTCCACAGCTGCCAGCGTCTCGTGTGCTAGCTCGGTCGCGGCTTCACTCTTGCCGAGTCGAGTCAATCGCGTGTTACTGTTGATCGCGGCGAGCTGCTCTGCGAACGTGTCGGCGATTGCCTGAGCGGCGGCGAAGTCCTCCGTGGGCGCACGCTTGCCTGTTGAATATTGCCGAATCAAATCTTTGATGGTCATTCGTGTCTCTCGTTTAAGTAACTTGTATTACTCGGACGACGCTTGGACGACGCCGTTTATAAACCGCGCCGGGTGCGAGGTCAGTTGGCCTTTTGCGTTGCGCTCGCCCGGGAACAGGCCGTTGTACGGCATCCGATTCCGCCATTCGCACCCGTGCGAATCCCAACCGTCAACGATCTCGCCGGTTATAAAGTCGAACGTCTCGACGCCACCGCGCGACTCTAACGCCAAGGCCTCGACGATCACGCCCGCCGCCGCGTTGAACAAGTCGTCATGTCCGCGCGGGGCGTGATCGATCGTGTCCTTGCCGCTTCGGCTCGTGCGACGTTCCAACCCTGCGAGCTGAGCCGCGAGACGGGGTACGTCGAGCAGCTCCACCTGTTCGCTGTTCAAGAGCGGGAGGAGATCTCGATATAGGTCGCTCTTCGGCTGCGCGTTCGCCTCATACCTTATGCCGTGTTTTTTAAATCGCTCCCGTGGCCACTCACCAGCATATTTATCACCCATGATCGTGGCCACGTTGTAGGACGCAAAGAACCGCGCGAATTCCTGCGTAACGCCATCAGGTGAGAAAGGGGGACGCCGCTCTCGAATCGCATCAAGAATCACCATTCCATCTTTGCCCATGTGCGCCGTGGCGGCGGTGAAGGAATCCTGCGAGCCACCGCTTGGATCCACGAAGCCGCAGTATTACGTTCCAGGAACGGGTGCCAGCTCCACGCGGCCATCGACGGTGCACGCTTCGACGACTTCGATCGGGATGAAGGTTACGATGTCGCGCCGAAACTGAGCACCGCACTCCGCCGCCGCCGACGCTTCGTCCTCTTCGAACGCTTTATCGATGACGGACTGGGGCACGGTCGGGTTGAACGTGAGCGTAGAGCCTTGGACCACGTAGTTCGACCGAATCGTGAAGAAAGCCGAGGTCCGCCGTATCAAGTTCCACGGGTTGAGGCATACCGCGGCGACGCTCGCACTCGCTGCTGGAGTGCCGGTGAAAGTAGTCTCGCATCGGCTCGGCCATTCGAAGACGAGCATCAGGCTCGATCTTTATTCTCATGTATTGCCGAGCATGGGTAAGGACGCGGCGGCGGCGGTAGGATCGATTCTCCACGGATAGTTCGTAGTCGGTGATTCGCAACCCAACGCGCCCTGTGGGTTGACGTTGCGGGCGGGTGATCTATACTGTGCCCGGTTCGATTCTCCCCAATCAAGGAGCCCGCTATGCCCGAAGAGAAAGCCCCCGAGAAGCCGCTGCCGCTGCAGATGCTGGACCTCATCATCGGCTACTGGGTCTCGCAGCTCGTCTACGTCGCCGCCCGGCTAGGCCTTGCCGACACGCTCAAGCAGGGACCGATGAAAGTCGAAGACCTTGCGAAGCAGGTGGACGTGGACACGCGCGCCCTCTACCGGATGATGCGGGCGCTGGCCAGCGTCGGCGTCTTCGCCGAGGGCGACCCGGGCGTCTTCTCGCTAACCCCTCTGGCCGAGACGCTGCACAGCGACCGGCCCGACTCGATGCGCGACTTCGCGCTCATGATGATCGAGGGCTACAACTGGAAGTCGTGGCAGGATCTGCATGAGAGTGTGAAGGACGAGAAGATCGCCTTCGACCGCGTCCACGGGATGCCCATCTTCGAGTACTTCGAGAAGCACCCCGAGCACCGCGAGGTCTTCGCCCGTTCGATGGCCAGCCTTTCGGGAACCGAGAACCCGGCGGTCGCGGAGGGCTACGACTTCTCGAAGATCGGCACGCTCGTCGACGTCGGCGGCTCGCAGGGTCACCTCCTTGCGACGATCCTGAGGCGCCACGCGGGGATGAAGGGGCTGCTCTTCGACCGGCCCAGCGTCATCGAGCAGGCGAGGCAGGCGCCGTTCCTCAAGGGCGACGGGCTCGACGGTCGGGTCACGTTCGAGGAGGGCGACTTTTTCAAGGCGGTCCCGTCGGGCGGCGACGGTTACCTGATGAAGTACATCATGCATGACTGGAACGACGAGCAGTGCGCGACGATCTTGTCGTGCTGCCGGGAGGCGATGAACCCCGACGGCCGGGTGCTGGTGGTCGACACGGTAGTGGCGCCGGACAACCAGCCCCAGTGGGGCAAGCTGCTGGACATCAACATGATGGTCCTGACTGGCGGACGGGAGCGGACCGAGGCGGAGTTCGCCGAGCTCTTCGGGAAGGCGGGGCTTCGACTCGAGGCCGTTCATCCGACGCAGTGTCCGCTCTCGGTGGTGGAGGCGGTGCGGGCGTAGGGGGCGCGATACTTCCGGTGGAGACCGACTCATCGATGTAGAAGACATCCATCCCGTCGTCAGCCAAGCGCATCAGGACGTTCCTAATAGAACATAAGAATACCGACCACCTCGACAATCGGGGTAACTAGCCAGCTGTCCGCCTTCTGTCCGTGAACCGGTTCCAACGGCGCTCGACTGACACCGAGTCAGGCGCCAGCTCGGAAGCAGTTGAACCGCGCTGAGTCGTGGTGAGTAGGCGCTGCTGGGCTCATAACCCAATCGCCGTAAGATTCGCTGACCACATCCTGACTACGGGATTCCCATAACTAAACGAAAAGCCCGGCAAAAGTCACCACTCGAAACCGCAGAAGTCGTTGAGAAATAACACCCGACGAAAAACTTGGCACTAGGCGCTATGTCGCCTACCGAATCCCCCCTTCGGCACCAACTTTTTCGAGATCCCTTGCACTCAATGAGATGCAGAGTTTAGGAGCACGAGCCCGAGGACGTTCGACTTATCTTTCCATTGAAATTCATGGCGGAGCTCGACTTTGTCCTTGAGCTGGGAAGAGAGGCTGCGACGATAGCTATGATTCTGGCCGTCTCCGCCCTCTCCGAGAGGGAGAGGGGTTGGCGGGTCTCGCTAGGGTGCCTTGATGATAACCTGAGTTGCCTTCTTCGAAGGCTTCGCAGCTTTCCCGCCAAAGACTCGCACTGCATGGTAAACATAATCGGCTCGGGCGTGGGACATGCCATCGTGGCGGCAAAGATCGCGCAACATTATGTCAGCAGCTTTTCGCATTCTTTGCGGCAAGAGTTTTTCGCGCATCATTTGATAAAGGGCGTCGTGTACCAGTGAACCTCGCATGAAGTTCTTTGTATCAATGGTAGGACCGCTCGGACCGTCCCAGGCGTAGCCTTTCTTCACGGTGAGGCGGCCACTCTTCGTCATATTTAACCAGTTGGCCGTTGTGCTGATCCTCTTTGGGATCTTCAATCCCGTTTCATGGATGTATGGCTCCATGAGTTGGTACTTATAATCCTTTAGCTTTCGATAGCAGATCTGTTTGTGCATGACGCTTTTCCTCCTTGCTAGTCTGAGCGCACCGCCTTCCTCACTGTTGAACACTGAGAGTAAGTTGAATTGTGGATAATTATCAACTCGAACGCGGTGCTCCTTCGGAGTGACCGCCCCCAGAAGAGTCGCCCGGAAGGGGACCGCGTCCTGTGGCCCCTTTCGCGTACCAGCCTCTCCACGTCGCTGTGGCTCATCTTCCCCGCTTCGCCAGAACGTAGAAACGCGATGATCGACTCGAGCTCGTCCCTCGCCATTCCGAAGAGATCCTTGCACAGTTCGGCCGCAGGAAGTGCCATCTCTCAGCTCTCCCGCAACATCCGGCGCGGG
>SMYC01000247.1 GCA_004356105.1 Acidobacteriota bacterium
GTTGTATTCCGCCCAGTTGCGAACGTGGTACTTCTTCTGCTTCGCGTGCTTGTACTGGCTGCGCTTGGGATACTTCATGGTCGAACATACATCGGCCACCACCATAGGATTTCGCTCTCAGCCAAGAGCGGTGCAACAACGCCGGTCGATGGCGACGATCTTGTTGTTGGGAGCGTCGAGATTGGTCCTGACGAACAACACGCCATCGACGATGCGCGGATAGAAGCGGGCATCCACGTCCATCGCGATCGGCTGCACCGCCTCGTCGCCGGTCCGCGTCCCGAGATGGAGCTCGCTCCGGCTCCAGCCGTGGTTCACGGTATAGAGGAGCGTTCCAGCCTCGTCTAGCTCGCTGACGTTGATAAAGCTCCTCGGGCCGTAGTCGTCGCCGAAGAGCACGACGTCGTCCTCGATATCGGTGCCGAGGTCGTGGAAGAGCACTCTCGGCCCGTGAGTTCTGAATCGACGCGTGTAGTAGAAGCCACTTCCGTCTTTGGCGAAGGCGATGCTCGCGTAGAGACCCCGTGGTAGCCGTTCGGGCAGATCGACGCCCTTATCGACCTCTCGCACGCGGATCTCGATCTCGTCTTGGCCGCCATCCCGGATAGAGTAGAGAAGAAGCTCGCCGTCTCGATGCACCGACAGGATATCGACTCGGGTGGTTCGGCCCGGACTCATCTCATGCGGGTCGAGAACGACCTCGTAATCTTCGTCTGGCTCGATCCGAATGAGAGCATCGTTTTCCGGGGCCGCTCGTCGGTAGATGACGGGGAGCTCTTGTCCGGCACGTCGCATCGTGAAGTACTCGAAGTCACCACCTTTTCGCGTCGGGCCGATCCAGTTTACGTCCATGAGCTCGCGTAGTCGCGTGCGTAGCTGGTCGCGCAGAGCAGGTTCTCCGATGATGCGTTCGGCGTAAGCGTTCTGGCGGTCGATCCAGTCGCGGGTTTCGGGGTCGTCTTGCGCCTCGAGCCAGCGATAAGGATCCGGAATGGCTTCGCCGTGGATCGTGTCCACGACATCGCCGCGCGCCGTGGCGGGCGGCGCCGGATATTCGGGCGCGCACGCGACCGCCCATAGGGCCGCGCTCCCAATAACCTTGCCCCATACGCTCCTTCTCTTCATTGAGATCGTCAACATCATTGCGGGTCCTCTTCGAGCTTCGCTTGGATGAAGCTTTCTACTTGCTCTTCCAATACATGCATTGGCGCCGAACGGCCTCAAGAACCGTGGCGCCCTGAACGGATTCACGCGCCGTCGCCGCTCAAGGCTCGACAACGGTGAGGTATCGACCGCTAGTGGGCGCGCGTAACGTTTGTACGCCGCCCGACGGCCAGCGAATCTCGATATGGTCGACGCTTTCAGCATTTCCGAGGCCGAAGAAAACGCGCAGGTCGCTTTGCGAGAGATAGCTCCCACCGCTCCGTACTTCCCTTATCTGTCGACTGTCGCGGGTCACCACCGTGACACGCGCGCCAAGCGCGTCACGGGAGCTCGCCCGGCCAACGAGACGCAACCCGATCCAGTTGGCGGTCTTCGAGGTCTCCGAAGCGTTTCGAAGAAGCACGGGTGCTGCGTTCATGCCTGTGACGACGACGTCGATATCGCCGTCGTTGTCGTAATCCGCAAAGGCGACGCCGCGGCCAACGATCTCGATCGCGAGGCTCGCACCGACTTCCGCGAACGTTCCGTCTCCCTGGTTGTGGAAGACGAGGTTTCGCTGCGCGTAGGTGCTGTCGGTCGCATGCACGTCGACCTCCGGATAGACGTGTCCGTTCGTGACGAACAGATCGACGAAGCCGTCTTTGTCGAAATCCTGAAACCCCGTGCCCCAGCCAAGGTAGAGGTAGCTTTCATTGCCGATGGCCGCTTGGAAGCTGTCGTCCAGAAAATAGCCATCCCCTGTATTGTGGTAAAGCGTGTTGTAGTCATGCGAGAAGTTGGTGACGTGGATATCCAAAAAGCCGTCATTGTCGTAGTCGCCGAGGTCGACGCCCATGCCAGCCTGAGCCCGCCCGTCTTCGTTGTAGGCTACGCCGGCCTCGAGCGCGATGTCGGCGAAGCCGCCCCGGCCGTCGTTCAGAAATAGATTGTTCGGCGTCTGATCATTGGCGACGTACAAGTCGAGGTCACCGTCGTTGTCGAGGTCACCCCAAACCGCGCCCAGACTAAAATAAGCCTCAGCGCCAACCTCCGTGTCCGTGATGCGCTCGAAGCGGCCGTCGCCATGGCCGCGATACAAGAGACTTTTCGCGGGGGCGAGTCCCTTCGGGCCGCACATGACCGGGATTCCCATGAAGAAGCAATTCGGGGCCTCGCCGGGCCCGGGAGTGGTCTGCTCATCGAAGCTCACGTAATTGGCGACGAACAGATCGGGAATGCCGTCCGCGTCGTAATCGCCAAAGGCGGCGCTCGTCCCCCAGCCCGGGTCATCGAGGCCAGCTATAGCGGCTTCCTCCCGGAAGGTTCCATCTCCGCGATTTCGGTAGAACCGGTTGGCGCCGTAATAGGTCACGAGCAAGTCGAGGTCGCCATCGTGGTCGATGTCGGCCGCGGCCGCGCCTTGACCCCATCCGTAGGCTTCGAGTCCCGCCGCCGCCGTCACATTGGTGAACGTGCCGTCGCCGTTATTTCGAAACAGCGCGTTCGAACGGCTTTGAAGCTCCGTATATCCGAGACGGGTTCCGTTCACGAGAAAAAGATCTTGGTCACCATCCTCGTCGTAGTCGAAAAAGGCGGCCCCGGTCCCCGTCGTCTCCAAGATGAAGCGTTTGGCGCGCACCCCGCCATACATATTCTCGAAGCGGATGCCCGCGCTCACAGTGACGTCCTCGAAACGAATGGTCGACAGAAAAAGCGCCGTCCAGAACATCATGGTCGCCGTCCAGAACATCATGGTCGGCGTGCGTGCGCGGCAATGACGCCTTCGTTTTCTTTGACGACGTAGAGGCGGTCCGATTCTAGGCTTTCCAAAACCTCGACCGTGCCTGATGGCCAACGAACTTCGATATTGTCGAGCCTTGGCTCTGCGCCGAGCCCGATATGTATCGTGAGCTCGCTCTGCGCGAGATAGCTCGAGCCGGCACGAAGCTCCTCGGAGAATGAGCCGCTGACGATGCGCGTGCCGATGCCGTCTCGGTTCGAGGCCGTGCCGATCAAGCGCAGCTCCAACCAGTGATTTGCGTTACTGTCGTTTCGCAGCAGCTCCGCCGCGCCACCATTATTCGCGAGCACGAGGTCGAGGTCTCCGTCCCGATCGAAGTCGAGAACGGCGAGGCCGCGGCCGACGCGTGGTCTTGCGAGCGCTTCCCCGGCGGTGGACGAGACGTTTCGAAATCGCCCTTCGACGTTTTGGAACAGCTGGGCGGGCTGGGCAAACGAAAGATTCGACTGCACTTCGGCGATGTTGTCGAGAATGTGGCCGTTGGTGACGACGAGGTCGAGCCAGCCGTCATTGTCGAAATCTGCGAGTTCGCAGCCGAAGCCGAGCTCCGTGAGACTTTCGTTGCCGAGGCCGAAAGCGGCGGTGGCATCGAAAAAAAATCCTTCGCCGAGATTTTGATAGAGCGTGTTGGTTTCGAAGTCGAAATTCGTGACGACCAGATCCATACGTCCGTCGCGATCGACATCTCCCCAGTCGACGCCCATACCGGCCTCGGGAAGCCCTTCCTCGTTGTAAGCGACACCCGCTTCCAGGCCGACCTCACGGAATCTTCCAGATCCATCGTTTTGGAACAGAAAATTCGCGGTCGTGTCGTTGGCGACGTATAGATCGATGTCGCCATCATCGTCATAGTCCGTAGCGACGACACCGAGGCCTTTGCCGCCTTTGGAGACATCGATGCCCGAGGCCTTTGTCTTATCGTCGAAGCTTCCATCCCCCCGATTGATATAGAGCACGTCCTCGACACCGTCATATTCTTGCGGGTGGCAGTATGACGGGATTCCCCGATGCGGGCTGACGCAGTCTCGATGGGTCTCGATTGTGAAACGAAGATAGTTCGTCACGTAGAGGTCAACAAACCCGTCATCGTTCGCGTCGAAAAATGTCGCGCTCGTTCCCCAGCGCTTGTCTCCGACGCCGACAGCCGCCTCGCGGAAAGAGCCATCGCCGTTATTGCGAAAAAAAAGGTTCTCGCCGAAAGCGGTCACGATAAGATCGACGTCGCCGTCATTGTCGACGTCGGCCGCGGAGCCACCCATCCCGTAGCCGTGACTTTCGAGACCGGCCAACTTCGTCACATCGAGGAAGCGGCCGTTTCCCACATTTCGGTAGAGCACATTGGGCGTCGGCGCATCGCTGTCCCCGGGAAGGGGAGCGCCGTTCACGAAATAGAGATCGGGTAGCCCGTCGCCATCGTAGTCGAAGACCAAAATGCCCCCTCCCGCGATCTCGACCATGTAGCGTCGCCCGCTCGCACCTTGCTCGTGCGTAAACGCGATGCCGGCCTCCTCTGTCGCGTCGACGAAGCGCAACGCTGTCAGCCCGCTCTCGGCGTGCACGAGCAGCGGGATTGCGACCACCATGAAGGCGAGCCGCCCCTTCATGGCTCGGGCTCCTTGGAAGAAGCACGCGATAGAGAACGGTCCTCAATCACGTCATCCTTCATGGATTCGAATCGCGTGCGCATCGCTTCGGCCTCGCCGAGGCGGCCGAGGCGCCGATAGAGAAGCGAGAGGTTGTAGGTCGCTTGACGATGCCCCGCGTCCGCTTCGAGGACGACTTCGAAGTGGCGAGCCGAGGTCTCGGCGTCGCCTTCGCGTAGCGCGATGAGGCCGAGCTCGTTATGTGCTGAGACGCTTCCCGCGGGATAAGAGTCCAAGATTTTCTCGAGCTCGGACTTGGCTTCGTCGCGACGTCCGGACTGAGAGACAACTCGCGCGAGCCCAAGACGCGCGCCAACGAGGGTTTTGTCGAGCTCGAGCGCTTCGCGGAAGGAGCGCTCGGCGGCTTCGAGCTTGCCCAGCGCGGCCTCTGTCATACCTAGATAGAAATGAGCGAGGGCGTTTCCCGGCTCTCGCTCGAGAACGTATCGAAACTCCGCCTGGGCTTTTTCCCCGTCCACGAGCTGGTAGTAGGCCCATCCGAGCTGCAGTCGGATCCTGGTCTCGCCGGGCGCTCTGTCCTTAGCCCGTCTCAAAACGCGTTCGGCATCTTCGAGCTGGCCCGTTTGCAGATAGGCAGTGCCGAGCTCGTAGGCCACCGCCGGGTTCGCTCGTGGCGTGAGGGCAGCCGCGCGTTCGAGAGAGGGCACGGCATCCTCGGCGCGCCCGAGACGCATCAAGCTCACGCCGAGGTAGTAATGGATGCGCGACGAAGACGGCTCGCGCTCGGCCGCTTTTTCGAACAAGGCGGCGGCCTCGGCAAAGGCTTGCTCGCTCATCCGCTTTCGACCTTCCTCCACGAGCGCAGACGTGTTCTGTAAGAGCGCCGCCAAAAAGACCAGGGCGAGCAAGGGCGGACTCTAGTCGGATTCCGGGAAAAGTTTCTTCATGAACGCGTCATCGAGCGGCGGCGACTTGGTCCACGAGATCGTCGCTTTGAGTTGGCCCTCGAAGAGAGGGTTCATCTCTTTCGCCTGGCGCATGGCCACGAGCGCTCGGTCCTTGTCGCCCGCGCGGTAGGCGATGAGCCCCAAATTGAGATGGGTGTCCGAGCTATCCGGCCAGAGCTCCGTCGCACGCTTGGCCGCTTCGAGAGCTTCGCTCGTTTGGCTCTCACGCATGTGCTCGCGGCTCGTACGCATGGCTTCCATGGCGAGCTGGATGTTGAGAAGCCGGCGAAGCTCTTTGATCGGCGTTTTGTGATCGTCGACGTGGAGGCGCGTCTGCACATCATTGTTCGTGTTGCGCCCCGCGCCTTTTTGAACCACGAGGAGCGCTGCCGATTGACGTCCACGCGAGTCGCCGCCGGCTTCTTGTCCCGCTTCGAGAGCGGCGACAAGCCGCTCCGCGAGGCTTCCTTCCGTCTTTTCGAACGTCGCCGCCATCGCATCAACGACTTCCGGCCCGGTGAGAATATTGCCTTGAGCCGAGTAGTTCTTGCCCTTCTTGTGGCCGGCCCAATAGTTCGCGGCGGGCCCGGTATAGACCGCGACGGCGCCTTTGGAATCGATGATCGCCACTTGACGGCCGTCCTTATTCGGGAAGCTGTCCGCAGCCTGGATCTTTTCGAGAACCGCTTCGGCGGAGAGCCCTTGCCGAAGGAGCTCGATGGCTTGCGCACCGTAGCCGACATTGACGTTGGCTTGCGTCGCGACGATGCCGACATCGGCTTCGCCCCAGGGCACGACCGCACCGACGGCGAAATAGCGTGACTGGACAGCGCATCCGAGAGCGCCTGTTGCGGGGTCGCGCGCGACGATGGAGAACGTTGCGACGATGTCATCAGGGCCCGCGGGACCCGCCTGGGCGAGAGGAACAGGAAACGCCAGGAAGAGCGCGAACATCCATCGATGCATGGTTGCCTCCTTGGATTCAACGAGAAGCTACGTCGAGCTTCTCGAAATGCGCCAGTGTCTCGGCTGCGAGCTCTTCTCGTCCGAGACGCCGATACGCAAAACTCAATTGATAGTAAGCCTCTTTGTAGTCCGAGCGGTAGTCGATCGCTTGGCGGAAGCTTATGACCGCGCGCTCCGCATCTCCGCGCCGAAGATGGATCTTCCCCAGATTGAAGTGAGCGTCGGCAAAACCCGGTTCGTAGTCGAGCGCCTCCGTGAATTGCTCTTCCGCGCGATCGAAGTCCAGTTTACGTAGAGCAATCAGACCCAAGAAGTGATGAGCTCTCATGAGCTCGGGATCCTTGGCGAGGCACGCTTCGAGAAGCTCGACCGCACGATCGTAGTCTGAAAGCATCCAGGCGATGTAGCCGAGCTGCAAGAGCGGCTCGGCCGAATCCGGCGCGAGCGCTTGGGCTTGGTCAAACGCCTGTCCCGCGGGGACGAGCCGCTCTTGGCCGAGATAGGCGCGTCCCAAATCGAGATAGACGTCGCTCGAACGCGCACCGTTTTTTGTTGCGGCCACGAGAGCCTGTTCCGCGGCAGACCACTGTTCCAGTTTCAAATACGACGCTCCGAGCATCCGTTGAAAGCGCGCATCGTTCGGGGCGAGTCGCGCTCCCTTTTCGAGAGCGGCGATCGCCCCCACGCTATCGCCTTCGAGATCGAGGATGGCCGCGCCGTAATAGTACGGCGCTTCGAGCTCGGGCGCGAGCGCCGTGACCTCGTCGAGGAGCTCGAGGGCGCGATCGTGGTGTCCGTCTTGCCCTTCGAGCTGCCCGAGCGTCAGTAGTGCTTCGACATGGCGCGGGTCGAGCTCGACCGCGCGTATGAGCGCCGAGCGCGACGACTTCCGCTCGCCCGCGAGAAAGTAGACGACCCCGATCCGATGAGCGACATCCGCGCTATCCGGATAATCTTTCAGGAGCTTGTCGAGAAGGGAGCCGGCTTCGCTTTTGCGGCCAAGCCTCAGATAGACGGCGCCGAGCTGGAAAGCGGCGGGCCCGTGGGACGGCGCTTGTTCGAGCACGGATTCGAGGATTGCGGCGGCTTCGTCGAGCTTACCTATTTGATAGAGACGGGCCGCCTCTTGCTGCTTGGCATCGATCGACTGAATGAAAGCAAGACCAAGAATGAAGGCAAGGGGCATCTCAGACGCGATTGTTAGCATTGCTATTCGATTGTGTCAAAGCGCGTGGCCGTTTTTTAGTAAGATCGAGCGCAGCGTGCGCGGAGGATGGTTCACTGTGACCTGGTTATTCGTCGCTAACTGTGTCGACGTTTCAGCTCGAGACGGCCCGCTTTTTACGGACATCACCGCCTCCGCGGGCCTCGTTTTCGAGCACGATCCGTTGCCGGCTGACGGCGCCTTCAAGTTTCGCCTGCCCGAGATCATGGGCTCAGGAGGTGCCTTTCTCGACTTCGACGGCGATGGAGATCTCGACATCTATCTCGTGCAAGCGACGCCCCTTAAGCCGAATCGGCTCTACCGTCAAGAGGAAGACGGGCATTTCGAGGATGTGACGGAAGCTTCCGGCCTAGGCGACCGCGGCTACGGTATGGGCGTTGCGGTGGGCGACGTCGACAACGACGGACGCCTCGATGTTTACGTCACGAATTACGGCCGCGACGCGCTCTACCACAACCGCGGCGGGGGTCGTTTCGAGAAAACCGAGATGGCTTCCGAGAGCTGGTCGACCTCGGCCGTGTTTTGCGATTTCGACGCCGACGGCTATCTCGACCTCTACGTCACGAGCTACGTCAAGTACGACGCCGGCAAGTCGTGCTTCAAGCACGACGGCAGCGCCGATTTTTGTGGGCCGCAGGAATTTCCCGGTGAGGCCGACCGGCTTTATCGAAACGACGGAAACGGCAACTTCACCGATGTTTCCCGATCGTCTCGGATCGCATCCATGCGCGCGCCGGGACTTGGTGTGGTCTGTCTGGACTTGAACGCGGATGGACGCCTCGATTTCTACGTGGCCAATGACGGGAAGGCCAATCAGCTCTGGATCCAGCAAGACGACGGCACTTTTGTCGACGACGCCTATATGCTCGGAGCCGCATTGAACGCGTTCGGTAAGGAAGAAGCGGGGATGGGTATCGCTACCGGCGACGTCGACAACGATGGAGACATCGATCTGTTCTTGACGCACCTCCGGAACGAAACTAACACGCTCTACCGCAACGACGGAGAGCTCGGCTTCGAAGACGCGACCCATCACATGGGCTTCGGAAAGACGGGGATCGATCGGACCGGCTTCGGAGTTGCGATGCTTGACTTCGATCATGACGGCCATCTCGACCTTGCCGTGGCCCATGGCAGGGTAGCTTGGGGACCGCCGCTCGAAGGAAGCCCTTCGAACCCGAGCTTCGGGCCCTACGCGGAGCCGAACGTTCTTCTTCGCAACGTGGGCGGCGCGCAATTCGAGCGCGTCGCGGGCGAGCTCGATGCCGCGATAGAGATCAGTCGGGGACTCGTGACGGGTGATGTGGACGGCGACGGGGATCTCGACGTGCTCGTCACGAATAACGCGGGGCCGGCGCGTTTGTTTCGAAACGACGCTTCGAAGATCGGTCGCTGGCTTCTCGTGCGCGCCTTGTCGGACCGGGCGGAGCGAGATGCGCACGGCGCGCTCGTGACGGTGAGCGTTGGCGGCCGGCTTTTCACACGCCTCGCCCAACCGGGAGGGAGCTATTTGTCGAGCGGCGATCCGCGCGCTCATTTCGGGCTACCGGCCGAAGGCGTCGTGGAGGCGCTGACGGTTGTTTGGCCCGACGGCGAGGCCGAGTCGTTTTCGGTGGACGGCTTGAACCGAGTCATCGTCGTACGAAAGGGCGAGGGGCAATGAGCCATGACCCAATGAGCTAATGAGCCAATGATCCACTTGGCAGTGGGCGCTCGCTTGAAGCTGAGCGCAAGGACGGAGGCAGGATAGAGCTATGACGATGCTAGAATCCCCCACATTCATGCGGGGGAGGTTCCCTGTTCCGGCCTTCGGCCTTCTGACGGCGGCGCTCGCGTTCGTCTCGGCGTGCGGCGAGGTGCCCGATGTGCCCGAGCCGAGTCTCGAAGGTATGGAAGTTCAAGTGGCGCAAAAGATCGAGCAGACGCGCGTTCGCGTCATGGAAGATCCAGGCTCCGCGGCGGCCTGGGGGGCGCTCGGCTTCGTCTTCGAAGCCCACGGTCTGCGCGACGAGGCCCGGCTTTGCTATCAGGAGGCTTCGACGATCGCTCCGGACGACTACCGATGGCCGTATTACGAGGCTTGGCTTGCGAGCGATGATGTGATCTCCGCGCTCGGGCTCGCTAGCGAAGCCGCGCGCCTTCAGCCGCGCTCGGTGCCTGTCCTCGTACGGAAAGCGTCACTCGAAGAGCAGCTCGGGCGTGCGGGCGAGGCCAAGTCGACCTACGAAAAGCTCCTGAGCATCGCTCCCGAAACGGCCATCGTACAGTTCGCGCTCGGACGCCTAGCGCTTTCCGAGGGAGAGCTCGACGATGCCGAGAAATATCTGCGGCGCGCGAGCGAGCTCCAGCCTCGCGCCGGTGCGATTCATGGGACGCTCACGCGGCTTCACCGGATGCGGGGCGACATGGAAGCTGCGAGAGCGGCGGCCGCGCGAGCGAGCGAGCTCGATCCCGACATCCGGTTCGACGACGCGTTGCGGCGGGCGGTCGCCGACGAAGAGGTCTCGACGCGAGGTCTTCAGACAAGGGCGAGCTCCGCCGAAGCGCGCGGGAACGTGGCGGCCGCGGAGGCGCTCCACCTGCGACTGCGAGCGCTCCATCCTGGAGAAGCGGAGATCCACTACAACTCTGCCAACTTTCTCGTTCGTGTCGGGAGGAGCGCGGATGCCGAGCCTCGTTATCGTCGCGTTCTCGAGCTCGATCGAAACTACAGCGCGGCCTACGTGAATCTCGGAAACCTTCTCGCGGAACGGGGAGAGCTAGTGGAGGCGGAAAGCTTGTTGCGCCGTGCGGTCGAGCTCGAGCCCGAGGAAGCTTCCGCTCGCGTCGGGCTTTCGAACGCGCTCGCGAAAGGGGGCGTCATGGAGGAGGCTGGCACGCTTCTCGAAGGCGTGCTCGAGTGCGACCCGGGCCATCTTCACGCGCTTTTGGGCCTATCGCAGATACGAGCCGCCGCCGACCGGCTGCGCGATGCCAACGAGCTCCTTCTACGCGCGCTCGAGGAGCATCCCGATGACGGCCGAGCCCACTTCTTGATGGCTCTCACGTCCGCGCGGCGTGGCCAGCTCGAGCGCGCTTGGACGCATGTGCGCGAAGCCGAACGCTTGCGTTTTCCCGTGCCCGAAGACTTCGTCGCCGCGCTTCGAGAATCCGCGCGTTGACGACTAGGTTCCCTCGGGGGAGGAGAGCTCCTCTCCCGTTCTTGTGCGCTCGACTGATATGATGGTGCAAATGCATGCCCGTGCGATCGCTCTGGTACTCGGTCCGGTTGTCGCTTTGTCCCTGCAAGGGCCGCAACAACAAGAGCAGCCCATACTCGTTGGTGGCAACGTAAGAAAGCCCGAGCGCACTCATTTCGTGCAGCCGATCTACCCTGAAGACGCCGAGGCGGGCGGGGTTCAGTCGCTCGTCATCCTAGAGATGACCGTTGACGGGATAGGAAATGTCTCGAACGTAACGTCGCTCCGTGGCGCCGACATCGTGGCGCGGGCGGCCGTCGAAGCGGCCCGCCTATGGCAATACGCGCCGACCCTTGTGGAAGGCAGGGCCGTGTCGGTGCGCTTTTCCGAAACGGTGTTCTTCATCTTGCGGAAGCCGCGTACGGTTCCGGCCGGTGTTGTGGGCGGCAACGGCATGTTTCTCCGGCCGCCCGCGCCGGGCGCGTCGACGGCGTCTTACGAGGATTGGGAAGTCGAAGGGGAAGCCTTTACCGCTTGCCCTTGCACGACGCCTTGCCCTTGCCGCTCGAATGCGGCTCCATCCCATACTCCGTGCCACGCGACGACGGCACAGCATTTCTCCCGGGGCCACTACGGCGAAGTGGATCTCTCGGGCATGACCTATGTGACCGTGGGACCCGAGACCTGGACGGCCATTTATTTCGACGAGCGCTCGACACCGGAGCAACGCCAGGCCGTGCTCGATATCTATGCCAGCATGGTCCCGGGCGCGCCGCAGGTTTATCGCTCCGTGAAGACGGTTCCTATCGACTACACGACGAGCGGCGATCGCTTTTCGAAGCGGGTCGTGATCCCAGGTATTTTGGAGCTCGCCTCGCGAATGCGTACGGGCTCGGCTCTCATGAGCGCCTTGGGGATGGACGTGTGGTCCAATCGAATCTTTTATGGCGACACGTCCGTCTATCGCTACGAGGACGGGGCGCTCGGTGAGGCTTGGGACCATTCGGGTCGCCAGTCGAACCACAAGACATTCACGACCTCAAAGCGCATGTACGACACGGGTCGGATGCTGATCCAGCATGGTACCGGCTCGGGCTCGTGGAGCGACGCGCAAAATCGCCTCATGGCCTGCCTTCGCTGAATGCTATCGACGCGTCAAGGGCTCACGCGGCGGGAAGTCCTCCTCCACGTGGCCGCTTTGAGCTTGGCGCGCGGCGGGCTCTCTCAAGATGAGCAAACGCTCCCATGGTCCGACTTGCCCCCGCCGCCACCGTCGAGCTCTGGCGTCGGCATGCGCTTCACCGACCTCGCTGAGATAAATGAGTTCACGGTTCCGAACCGCCAGTTTTTCGTCTTGCACCACGGGGGTGTACCCCGCCTCGATCGGAAACGCTTCGAGCTGCACATCGAGGGAGAGCTCGAACGAGAGCTCGCGCTGAGCTTCGACGAGATCGAAGCGCTTCCCAAAAAAGAGCTCACCGTTTGTTTCGAATGCGCCGGCAACGCGGGCGTGGGAAGCCACGGCCTGGTCGGGAACGCCCTTTGGGGCGGTACGTCGCTCGCCATCCTTCTTCGGGAGCTTGGTGTCCGACCGGAAGCGCGCGACGTGGTCTTTTACGGCGCGGACGTTTCTGAGGAGCGGCTCCGCGGCAACAGCTACCCTACGCGCTTCGCGAGAAGCCTCCCCGTCGCCGACGCGCTCGGTGAGGACGTGCTGCTGGCTTACGAGATGAATGGTGAAGCTCTCTCAACCGAGCACGGCTTTCCTCTTAGGCTCGTCGTGCCTGGGTGGTACGGGGTCGCGCAAGTGAAGTGGCTCGAGCGCATCGAGGTCGTCGACCACCGTTTCATGGGCCGCTACATGTCGAAGGAGTATGTGACGCTGCGCGGCGTGCGCGTTGATGGCGAGGTCGTTCATCGCGCGACATCGGTCGGCCGCCAAAAACTGAAATCGGTCATCACCCGAGTGACACGCCGTCCGGACGATCGCTACGTCATTCATGGATTCGGCTGGAACGACGGCTCCGAGCTCGAGTCTATCGAAGTGCGCATCGATGAGGGACCGCTCTTGCCCGCGGAGCTGGCGCGGTCGGGCTCGCGTTTCGCCTGGACCCCGTTTCGTCGCGAATGGACGCGTCCGGACAAAGGGCGACACCGCCTCGTCTCACGAGCCGTGGACGCTTCTCACATTCAACCGACCGCGGAAGACGCCTCAATGTACAAAGCTACGCCGTGGGAGAACAACGGGCAAGTCGTGCGCGAGATCGAGATACCCGGTTAGCGCGGACCCGCGTGGCCTCGATTCTCCAAGCGCGCCGACCTCGGAACCCAGCCACGACGGCCCGGATGGCGCCCTAGCGAACACTCGGACCGGGTGACACTCTTCCCTTTCATTTATACGAACAATTGGATTTACGATCCAAAATTCTGCAGTTAATTGTCCTCCCACTTTTTTGGAGGAATAGCAAGTTCTTTTGGCTCAGCAACATCGAGAAAGGCCGGGTGTTTTCCCCACGGCATAGAATTTGCTTACGTAGAGGGGCACAAAGGTCAAGACATTTCTAACCCCGGAGACGGGAACGAAAATCGGAGGCGAATCAAAAAATGCGAACTCATTTCACAATGTGTATTCTCGTTCTTCTGCTATTGAGCGGCGGGATGACACTGGCACAAACGCGAACCGGAAGCATCGACGGGACGCTACACGACACCACGGGCCAGGTTCTACCTGGCGTTTCCGTTACCCTTTCCGGGGGCCCGCTCATTACGCCGCAGGTCAGTACATCCAGCGCTCAGGGTGTCTACCGATTTCCCGGGGTCGAGATCGGTACCTACAGCCTCCTGCTCGAGCTATCGGGCTTCAGGAGCGTCCTCCACGAAGGCGTGATCGTACAGGCCGGACGGAACACGGCCATCAACGTCTCCTTCGAATTGGCTAGTGTCGCCGAGACGATCACCGTGACCGGCGAATCGCCCATGGTGGATACCAAGAGCACGGTCATCAGTTCGAGCTTCGACAATCAGATGCTGCAAGACGTCCCCAGCGCCAAAGACGTCTGGTCGCTCTTACAGAATCAGGCGCCCGGCGTCACCACCAGCCGGTTGGACGTCGGGGGGAGTGAAGCAGGACTTCAGGCCGTTTACTCCGCTCGCGGGACATCCTGGCAGCAGAACAGCTACTACCTCAATGGCGTCAACGTCACCTGTCCGGCCGCTCTCGGGGCTTCCGGCTACTACTACGACTACGAAAGCTTCGAGGAAGTCCAGGTCGAGACCGGAAGCCACCCAGCCTCGGTCAACGCACCCGGCGTGTACATGAACATGATCACCAAGAGTGGCAGCAACGAGTTCAGGGGGCAGTCCGGTTTCACCTGGCAGTCAGGTGGGACGCAGAGCAGCAACCTGGATCAGGAGCTCGAGGATCGTGGAGCCTCGAGCGCGGAGTTCGACTTCCTGTCCGATTTCAACGCGCAGCTCGGTGGACCCGTCGTTCGGGACCGATCTACTTTCTATTTCTCCGGGCGAGACCAGCGCGTGCACCGCTTCGTTCCCGGATTCACGGACGCTGCTGGCAACACGGATCTTACCGAAGACACGGACATGTGGCAGTACGTCATCAAGAGCCAGACCCAGTTGAACGCGAACAACAAGATTGGCGTCGAATGGCATCACATGTCCTACTTGAAGCCCAATCGTGGCGCCGCCGGCAACCGGCCGGCGGAGGCCACCTGGATCGAAGACGACGACTTCGACATCATCCAGGCCGATTGGACCAGCACCATCAGCGACGTGGCACTTCTCGACGTGCGCTTCAGCCACCTGAGAGTGTTCTTCCCCACCTTCCAGCAGCCGGACGTCTTGGGGCAGGCAGGACAGGACACGGTGACCGGCCAGTTCCTCAACGCACGCGATTTCGACACGGAAAGGCTCCGAAAACGCTTCTCTTACAAAGCGGACCTGACTTACTTCAAAGAGCAGTGGGCCAACGCCAACCACGAATTCAAGTTCGGGTTCGAGTTCAGCGCCAATCCCATTTTCAACATCACGACCGCCATCGACGACGTCTTCCTGCTCTTCGAGGATGGAGTTGCCGATCGGGTGCAAACGAGGAACACCACTCGGCTCGATCGTCAAAATCTTCACCAGCTCTCCTTCTTCGTGGATGACATCATCAACATCGGAAGTCGAGTGACCCTGAAGCTCGGGCTCCGCTTCGACAGATACGAGGGCTTTCTCCCAGAGCAGGTGACCCCTGGAGGAAACTTTGTCTCGGCACAGACGTTTCCCGAGCAGCGAAACGTGCTCGACGTCGCTAGCTTCGCGCCGCGTCTGGGTTTGATCGTCTCTTTGGACGACGTTGGTCGCACCCTCCTCAAAACGAGCTGGGGTCGCTACTATCACCAGTTCACCACGGGCTTCGCCAACTTTCAGAACCCGAATGGCAGCCTCACCGATACTTACGACTGGAACGATTTGAACGGCGACGCGCAATTCCAGCAGGGCGAGAGGGGTCAATTACTCTCTTCGCAGATCGGCTCCGGCCAGTTCGTCGATCCGGACTTCCAGCATCCCTACACGGATGAGTTCACGATTGGAGTCGAGCGGGAGCTGAGTAGAGATCTCGCAGTCAGCGCGACTTACTCCTACCGCAGGGGCCGGAGGCTGCCCGACTCTGTCGACATCGGGGTACCGTTTAGCGCCTACTCCCCGGTCGATGTCATCGACCCCGGCCCAGACAACATCCTGGGCACGGGGGATGACGGCGGTGCGTTTACGGTCTTCGACCTTGATCCGGCCTTCTTGGGAAAAAACCAGCGCATGCTCACCAACCCGGACGGAAACAACTCGACGTTCAATGGCTTCGAGATCACGATGTCCAAGAGAATGAGCGACAACTGGCAGGCGCTTGTTTCCTACTCCTACAACGACACCGATATGATCACACGGGGCGGCACGTTCGACGGCGACGCCAACGGCTTTCACGAGAATCCCAACAACTTGATCAACGCCAGAGGCAAGTCCTTCTACGACCGAACCAACCAGATAAAGGCCGCCGGGACCTTCATGGCGCCGCGCGGCGTTCGTGTTTCGGGAACCGTCCTCGCCCAGACCGGCCAACCGATCGCGAGAACCTTCAACGTCGGCGGTTTGACTCAAGGCACGGTCACAATCCTGTCCGAGAGAAACGGCGATTCCAGGCTTCTGAGCGTCGCCACGGTCGACTTGACAGTGGCCAAGGACTTCATATTCGGCAGGGGGGTTCGCTTGGAACCATCGTTGAGCATCTTCAACCTTCTCAACTCCAACGAGGTCACTAGCACCATCACTTCGAGCGGAAGCGCCTTTGATCAGGTGTTGAACTTCCTAGCGCCTAGAGTCTTTAGATTCGGGATCAAGGTAGTCTTCTAAGCCTTCGTCCCAATCGTTCACCAGGGGAGCTCTTGCGAGCTCCCCTTTTTTTGTGCGCCAGGCATGGCGCTGTCAACCTGTCGTTCGTCATTATTAATCGGCGCGGGAACTGCGGGCTCGTGCGCCCTGGCGACGACGAAGGAAGCAAGGTCGACGCCCGCGAGACAGTGCCGCCGTCACGTCGAGTGTGCTGCTTGATGATCGGAAATCAAGAACGTTCAGGGCTTCGGGCCAAGCGACGTTCGCCACCGGATCGGCGCTACGCAGCCTCGCGCCATTCGTACCGATGGTGCCGTCCACCCACCTCGGCACGAGCCGGACGAGATGCCGTTCGCTGAGGACGACGACGTGTTCGAGGAGCTCTCGGCGGCAGCTACCCGATCCAGCGTTCAGCGGTTCCGTTTTGCCAAGGACTGCGATAGGAGATGCGAACAGGCTGTGTGTGCATGCCCTTATGAA
>SMYC01000016.1 GCA_004356105.1 Acidobacteriota bacterium
ATCCGAGAGTCCATCGGAAAAGACGGAATGGGTGAGGTCTATCGTGCGACCGACACCAAGCTCGGGCGCGACGTCGCGATCAAAGTTCTCCCCGAAGAATTTTCCCGGGACGCCGAACGACTCGCTCGATTCAAGCGAGAGGCGAAGCTCCTCGCCTCTCTGAACCATCCGAACATCGCGTCGATCTACAGCCTGCCTGGAGCAATCGGACAACACGCACTACCTGGTTCTCGAGCTCGTTCCCGGTGAGACGCTCGCAAAGCGGCTGACACGTGGCCCTCTTTCCATCGAAGAGGCCCGCGCGATCGCCACCCAGATCGCGGACGCGCTCGAGGCCGCGCATGAGCAAGGGATCATTCATCGGGATCTGAAGCCGGCCAACGTCATGCTGACGCCAGACAACAAAGTCAAAATCCTCGACTTCGGCCTCGCCAAGGCATTTACGGAGGACGCCCCCGACGCCGACAGCTCGATGTCCCCGACCATCACGAGAGACGCCACGCGCGTCGGCGTGATCCTGGGGACCGCGGCTTACATGAGCCCCGAGCAAGCGAAGGGCAAGAAGGTCGACAAGTGCACTGACATCTTTGCCTTCGGCGCGCTGCTCTACGAAATGCTCGCGGGGAAGAAGGCGTTTCCCGGCGAGGATATCCCGGAGGTGCTGGCTTCGGTGATCAACCTAGAGCCGGACTGGGACAAGCTTCCCTCGCAGACACCTTGGCGCATGCGCGAGCTACTTCGCCGATGGGTTCATGATGTCGAACGACAAACCTCATCTCGACTCACCTTCGATCCGGCTTTGGACAGCAATCCGCTTTGGGCGCCAGACGGCACCCGTGTATTTTTTGCGTCTCGACGGGCTGGCAGGCCAGATTTGTTCTCGAAGGCGAGTGACGGGAGCGGGAAAGCCGAGCCTATCGAGTTTCGACGGTCTGATGAGTTGCTCGACCTTCGACCTGAGGCGTTCACCGCTGATGGATTGACCCTTCTGACAGTCGAACGGAGCGCTGGTGGCACAGACCTCGGAAAATTGACGCTATTGGAAGAGCCGGTTTATGAGCCGCTTTTGAACGAGCCGTTCGAAGAGCGCTGGCCGGCGCTGTCCCCCGACGGCCGATTCATCGCCTATGCTGCTGCCGATGAAGCGGGGTCGCTTCCATATTTACGTCCGCCCCTTCCCCGACGTGAACGGTGGCCTTTACGAGTTGACGCCGCGTGGGGGCAACTGGCCTTTTTGGGCACCTGATGGTTCGGAGCTGTTCTATTTCTCGATTGCGGAGAACGCTTTTTTTGCCGTACCGATTCAGATGGAGCCGGCGTTCCGAGTGGGGGCGCCCCATAAATTGTTTGGCGGTGACTATGTACGAGGAGGTGGCAACCAGTGGGACATCACTCCGGACGGCGAGCGTTTCCTCCTAATTCGCGAGATCCGGGACGTGGAGGCTCGCGAAATCCATGTCGTCCTCAACTGGACCGAAGAGCTAAAACGGTTGGTGCCCACGAATGACTAGCTGTCTTGACAGGTGCGCCATCAAAGGGGCATGGCAAACGAATTCAAGCTCAGTTCGATTTCAGATGACGATCTACTTCGACGCTTGTCGGAGATCGTGAAAAAGTCGCGGCGCGTCGAGGTCGATGTTCGTTTACTGCACACAAACGCCGAGCTTGCCTTTCGCCAGTGGGGAAATTTCGTGCGGACCGGGGCCGGACACGTATGAATTTTCCGGTCCTTACTTTCCACGCGGAGAAGCTCAATGAAAGGGATTTTCGATCGTCATCCCCTTGATTTTTTGTCCTGTCGACAAGTCTTCGGTCATGAGCACGGTTGCGCCCACTTGCAGCGCCGCGTGAATGATCAATGAATCCCAAAAGGAATATTTGTAGCGCTTCTGCAAATCGATAGCGTTGAGGATAGATTTTCCGTCGGTGACGACAACTTCCCAGCTGAGAAGGTCGCCTACTACCTTTTGAGCTACGGACACGTCAATCGGTTTGGGCAACTTCTGCGTTACATTCACGTAGAATTCCTGTAGTACTTGGGTGCTGAGCACGCCGCCGCCGCGTTTCCATAACCCAGCCATCATGTCACGTGCCACGTCGTGCTTGCTCCCGGCCGAGATATCGTGTGCATAAACCAGAATGTTGGCATCGAGGAAGACTTTAGCGTCGGCCATGAAGCTCTTCTCGAGAAACGGCTAGCTTACCTCGCGAACCCAAATCGAAACCACGTTCTAGGAGCTTCAGATGTCGTTTTTTGGCCCTTTCGTACTCGGCGCCTTGGTTTATTCGGTATTCGAGGGCTTCCCGCATCAATTCACTCAAGGATTTGTCCTGTTGGGCTGCCGCGACCTTGGCCTTCTTCAGCAAAGGCTTCGGCAGCGACAGGGTCACATTCTGACGTTCCATGAAGCCTCCTTTCACATATTTATGTGTAGCACATATTTATGTGACATTTCAAACGAACGAAAGCTGAGCTCGTGATTCGCGCGGCCCAACCATGGGTGCTTCCGCTATCACGAGCGCCGGCGCCACATCGTTCACTTCAACGCCACGTTCCATCCGACGTCGGCGTGGGGTGATGCAGCAACTGCCTCGGGGACTTCACCGAGGCCAAGACAGATCGCTAAGCGAGCTCGGCGCAAGTGATGAGCGCCGAGTGGTCGAGGTCATCGAGTCGGGGATTGTCGCGGTCGCGATCGGACAAGAGAGGATCCGAACCAGGCCAATCGATCGCGAGCCCTGTGTCGTTCCAGAGAATGCCGCCTTCTTCCTCCGGCCGATAGATGTCGGTCGTCTTGTACCAGACATCCGCTTCGTCAGAGAGAACACAAAATCCGTGCGCAAACCCCGGTGGAACGTAGAGCTGTCGATGGTTGCTTGCGCTCAGTTGGCTAGAAACCCATTGGCCGAAGCGTAACGAGTCGGGGCGAATGTCCACCGCGACATCGAAGACCTCCCCTCGAACCACACTGATGAGCTTTCCCTGGTGCCGCTGGAAGTGCAGCCCGCGCAGCACGTGTTTCGTCGAGTGGGAAAGGTTGTCCTGGACGAAGCGCGCGTTGATCCCGGCGTCGCGATATGGGCCTTCTCGAAAGGTTTCGAGGAAGAACCCGCGCGCGTCGTCATAACTTTTGGGCTCGAAGAGCAGAACCTCTGGTAGAGACGTCGTCGTGACCTTCACGGCGAGCCGTCCGGTTCGACAATGGAAATCAAATATTGTCCGTACTCGCTTTCGGCGTGGGCCTCGCCGAGCTCGCGTAGCGCTTGGGCGTCGATGAATCCCATACGATAAGCGATTTCTTCAGGGCAACAGATTTTGAGTCCCTGGCGCTGCTCGATGGCCTCGATGAACGTCGCGGCCTGAAGGAGCGACTCCTTGGTTCCGGTATCGAGCCACGCGTAACCGCGGCCGAGAGTCTCGACATGTAGCTCGCCTTCGTCCAGATAAAGCTGATTCAAGTCCGTGATCTCGAGCTCGCCGCGCGCGGACGGTTTCAGCGCCGAGGCATAATCCACCACCCGCTCGTCGTAGAAATAGAGACCGGTGACGGCGTAGTTCGACGTGGGATTTTCGGGTTTTTCTTCGAGGCCTATGGCTTGGCCGTCACCATCGAACGTGACCACACCGTAGCGCTCCGGATCGCGCACCCAATAGGCGAAGATGGTAGCCCCCGAGCTGCGCTCCGCCGCGGAGCGCAAGTACCGTGTGAGCTCATGGCCATAGAAGAGGTTGTCTCCCAGGACGAGTGCCGCGCCCTGGCCGTCGATGAAGTCGGCGCCGATGATGAAGGCTTGGGCCAACCCTTCGGGGCGCGGCTGTACGGCATAGCGGATCCCGATGCCGAGCTGGCTTCCATCGGCCAACAGGTTCTCGAACAGGGGCTGATCGTGCGGGGTCGTGATGACGAGGATGTCCCGAATCCCCGCGAGCATCAATGTGCTCAGCGGGAAATAGATCATGGGCTTGTCGTAGACGGGGAGGAGCTGTTTGCTCACCACCGTCGTCATGGGATAGAGACGGCTCCCCGAGCCTCCGGCGAGGATGATGCCTTTGGTAATCATCGCGGTCCTTGCCGTGTCGGCGTCGGTCCGGCGCCATCGCTTCTAACAGTCGCTGCGGTGTCAGTTTTGGCTCGCGTCGACGTAGGGACCCTCGATCTTAATTTGCCGAAGTGATTTGCGGTCCAACTCGGTCTCTCCGGTAGGCAGTCCGTTCAATTTGAAGAAATAAGCGATGATATCGATATACTCGCGACGCTTGAGCCGGCCGGGATTGTCCTCGGGCATCGTCGAGCGTACGAACTCCACGAAGTCGTTGACGTTTTGTCCGGACCAGCCCTCCAAGTAACCGCCATCGCTGAACTCCTCGGGCTGGTGACACACCATGCACGCTTCGCCGAAAAATTTCTCGCCTCGTTCGGCTTGGGCGTCGGTATAGACGCCGGCTTGTACCGAGGTCGGGCCGTCCTGGGCCGTGAGCACTTGGGCCGCGGCAACGATGACGGCTAGAACAGATAGGAAACAGAAAAGTCGCTTCATTCTTTGCTCCGACAGATTCACCGCGCGAAGGATAGCATACCAGGCGTCAGCAGAGCTTCCTCGCCCTTACACGCTACTCGAGCAGGCTCTCGGCGACGTCCGAGAGCTCGACGACCTCGGTCGCGTCTTCCTCGAGTCGAGAGAGGAGCCACTTACCATCGATGCGGATCATGAGCACATATTGCCGGGTTTGGGCGACACGGCGGTTGCCGAACGCCCCCCTCTCGCTGCTCTTCTGGAAATGAACCGCCTCGAGCACGACGAGATTCACTTTGTCCTCAGCGGCTCGCTCCGACGATTCGAGCTTGTGACTGACGGCGACGATGTTCCCCTCGATGTGGCGAAAAGACTTCTTCTTGCCGAGCTCGAGCGCTTGTTTATGTGCCTCGTCTCGATAAGCCCGAAACGCCTCGGCCATCGGTCCGAAATAGTCGACCACTTCCCGCACAGCGGTTGCGGAGGCAAAGATAATGAACAACCAGAGCAGCTTCTTCACGCGACAAGGTTACCTGTTTCTATGTCCTCGTCGCTACGTAACGCGGCGCTTGAGCTCCTGCATGCATTGGTTCGCTGCTTTCAAGTGACCGTCGGTGCGGCCCACGATGGTGTTCACTTCGTTGGTCGTACGGCTCACGCTTTCGAGCGTCGCCGATTGTTCCTCGGAAGCCGAAGCGATGCTCGTGACGAGCTGCGCACTTTCGGTGGCGCTCTCGCGGATGATCTGAAGCGCCTCGGCGGCGTCCTTTGCGAGCTCCGCGCTCTTCGAGACGGCTCCCGCGGTGTGCTTCATGGTCGCGACGTTCCGAAGGGTCTCCTCTTGTACTTTTTGTTCTCCCAAGATCGCACAAAGGCGGGACTGACGTCAAAGAGGCTCTCGGCTCTCGGCGAGAGCGGCGCTTTGCTCTACAGCTACAGCGAGATTTTGCTGCGGCTTGGCGTGCTGTGTTAGCCTCGCGACGAGATGAACCGTTGGCTTCTCGTGCTCGTGGCTTTGTTTGGTGGTTGCCAGGCTCCGGAGCCCCCGCAACGTTCCCCACGGGAGCCCGCCCCAGATGTTACCGAGAGCCGGCCTCTGAAACAGGGATTCACGCACAGGCCGTCGCCAGATACGCCCGGTCTCCCACCGCAGATAGCGCCGCTTCTGGATGAGGCGGAGGTCACCACGGCCGCCGCCCGTGCCGAGGCACTCGGCCCCGAGGCTTTCCTCGCGGCGCAGCGCGAGCTAGACGTTCTCGTGAAGGCTTTCGAAAAACGCCCCGATCCCGACGCCGCGGCTCGCATCCGGGAGCGCGCAACCGAGCTCGCGCGGGACGGCGAGCTTCCGTACCGGGACATCGAGGTGCTCTACGCCGAGTACCTGTTCCCGAATGTCACGGCTGAGGTAGATGCCAAGTACAAAGGCAAGCTCGTGCTTCTAGAGGCGACCGTCGCCCCGGCCAACATGAGAGACTTCGCGGACGGTTTCAAGCTCGTCGACCAAGACCCCTATGTCCACGACCCGCTCCTCCTTTCCATCGACTACGAGCTCTCATTTGTGGAATGCAGCCTCGCCGAGCCGTCCGTTCAACCGGTGCGAGATTGGGAGCCTATACACCTCATCGTCGAGGTGGTTGGCAAGCGATACAGCGATTTGATGCTGCGGCGCTGCGTGATTCTCTAGATCTAGTAGCCGAGGTTTGGGCCTATGAAGCGCTCGACGGCGTCTACGGTCTCACCCTTGCGCTGGGCATAGTCCTCGACTTGGTCGCGTCCGATCTTGCCGACGCTGAAATAGCGGGCTTCGGGGTGATTGAAGTACAGACCGCTCACGGAAGCTGCCGGGAGCATCGCATAGGTCTCGGTCAAGCTCACGCCGGTGGCGCTCTCGGCGCAGAGGAGCTCGAACAAGAGTCCTTTTTCGCTGTGATCGGGCGACGCGGGATAGCCGGGCGCGGGACGGATGCCGCGATAGCGTTCGCGGACGAGCTCCTGTTTCGTGAGGTTCTCGTCGCGACCGAAGCCGCAGTTCTGCCGCGCCTGCTCGTGTACTTTTTCGGCGAGTGCTTCGGCGAGCCGGTCGGCGAGTGCTTTGACCATGATGGCGTTGTAGTCGTCGTTGTCGCTCTCGTATTTCTTGGCGAGCGTCTCCGTGCCGATGCCCGCGGTCACGACGAAACCGCCCAAATAATCCGGATGGCCCAAAGGGGCGAGAAAATCTGTGAGGGCGAGATAGGGTTTGTTGCTCTTTTTTTCCTGCTGCTGCCTCAACGTGTGGAAGCGCGCTTTCTCGATGCTGCGCGTCTCGTCTACATAAACAATAATGTCGTCGCCGTCCCGGTTTGCGGGGAAAAAGCCGTAGACCGCGCGCGCCGTGAGTTTTTTGCCGTCGACAATCTCGCCCAGCAACGTCTGGGCATTCTCGAATAGCTCGCGGGCCGCCTCGCCGACATCAGGTTTATCGAGAATGTCCGGATAGACTCCACGGAGCTCCCAAGCATTGAAAAAAGGCGTCCAGTCGATATAGTCGACAATGTCCGCGAGCGGCACGGGGTCGAGGACGCGGGTGCCGAGAAAATCGGGTTCTGCGATCGTCTCCGAGTTCCACGCGAGATCGAGCCTTCGATCGCGGACCGTCTCGTAGGCGAGAAGCTTCAGGTCACGTTCCTCGAAGCTTTTCCGGAGACGTTCCTGCTCGCTGCGATTATCGGCGATGAACGCAGCACGCGCGTCAGCGCTCAAGAGTCTGCTCACCGCGGTTACGGCTCGAGACGCGTCGAGCACGTGCAGCGTATCCCGGCTGTAGCGCGGCGCGATTTTTACGGCGGTGTGCATGCGCGACGTGGTGGCGCCACCTATGAGGAGAGGTACTTTGAGATCACGCCGCTCGAGCTCGCTGGCGACGTGCACCATCTCGTCGAGCGACGGCGTGATGAGCCCTGAGAGCCCGACGAAATCGACCTTTTCTTTCTCCGCGCAGTCGAGGATTTTCTCCGCCGGCACCATGACGCCGAGATCGATGATCTCATAGCCGTTGCAAGCGAGCACGACGCCGACGATGTTTTTGCCGATGTCGTGAACGTCGCCCTTGACCGTGGCCATGACGAGCTTTGCTTTGCTCTTCGTCTGGCCGGTCCGCTTTTTTTCTTCTTCCATGAACGGCTCGAGATAGGCGACAGCTTTTTTCATTACCCGCGCGCTCTTCACGACTTGGGGCAAGAACATCTTCCCGGCGCCGAACAGATCTCCGACGACGTTCATGCCGTCCATCAAGGGGCCTTCGATGACCTTCAACGGGCGGTCGTATTTTTGCCGCGCCTCCTCGGCGTCGGCTTCGATGTGGTCCACGACCCCGCGGACGAGCGCATGTTTCAG
This sequence comes from Acidobacteriota bacterium, assembly GCA_004356105.1. GTDB lineage: Bacteria > Acidobacteriota > Vicinamibacteria > Marinacidobacterales > SMYC01 > SMYC01. Next base: position 7,891 of record SMYC01000016.1, read on the forward strand.
CCGCTCTTCGATCGTGCCCTCGCGCCACGCTTCGTCTTTTTCCTGTTTCTTGCCCGGGCCCGCATGGTCTTGAGCGAAGGTTATGAGCTTTTCGGTAGCGTCGGGATGGCGGTTGAAGAGCACGTCCTCGATGAGCTCGCGAAAGTCGGGCTTGATCTCGTCATAGACCGTGAGCTGTCCCGCGTTGACGATACCCATATCGAGCCCGGCGCGGATCGCGTGGTAGAGAAACGCGGAGTTCATTGCTTCACGCACAAAGTCGTTGCCGCGAAACGAGAACGAGAGATTGCTGATGCCGCCCGAAATCTTGGCCCCGGGACATTTTTCGTGAATTTTGCTCGCGGCCTCGATGAAGGCGAGCGCGTAGCCGTTGTGCTCCTCCATCCCGGTCGCGACGGTGAGGACGTTGGGGTCGAACACGATGTCCTGAGGCGGGAAACCGACCTCTTCGGTCAGGATGCGATAGGCGCGCTCGCAAATCGCGACTTTACGATCCGTCTCCGTCGCTTGCCCTTGTTCGTCGAACGCCATCACGACGACGGCGGCGCCGTATCGGCGAACGGTCCGCGCCTGCTCCGTAAAGACCTCCTCGCCTTCTTTGAGGCTCAGCGAGTTGACGATCCCTTTCCCCTGGAGGCAACGGAGTCCGGCCTCGATCACCGAGAACTTCGAGCTGTCCACCATGATCGGTAGCCGCGCGATATCGGGCTCCGAGGCGATGAGGTTGAGAAACGTCGTCATCTCTTTTTCAGAATCGAGGAGCCCCTCATCCATGTTGACGTCGAGGATGTTGGCGCCGCCTTCGACTTGATGGCGGGCGACTTCGAGAGCTTCTTCGAGCGCGCCGCTCTTGACGAGGCGGGCAAATTTTCGTGAGCCGGTCACGTTGGTTCTCTCGCCGATGAGAATGAAGTTCGAATCGGGCCGGATGGTCAAGGGCTCGAAGCCCGATAGCTGGGTAAAGCTCGACCGCTCGGATCGTCTATGCGGCGCGTATCGGGCGACCCCTTCGGCGATGGCGGCGATGTGCTCGGGGGTAGTGCCGCAACAGCCACCGGCGAAATTGAGCCAGCCTTCGCTCGCGAACTCCGAGAGCGTTGCCGCCATTTGCTCGGGACTCTCATCGTAGCCGCCGAAGGCGTTGGGAAGGCCGGCATTCGGGACGCAGGCAACGAAACGATCGGAGACCGTCGCGAGCTCCTCGACATAGGGGCGCATCGCGGACGGTCCTAGCGCGCAGTTGATCCCTACAGCCAAGAGCGGCGCGTGTGAGACCGAGATCCAGAAGGCTTCGGGCGTCTGGCCCGAGAGGTTTCTGCCGCTCTCGTCCACGATGGTGACTGACGCTACGACCGGGAGCAGAATGGCGCGCTCGTCGAACAGCTGCTGTATTCCCGCGAGGGCGGCTTTGATGTTCAGCGTGTCGAAGGCCGTCTCCGCAAGCAAGAGGTCTGCGCCGCCATCGACGAGCCCGCGCGCTTGCTCGTAATAGGCCTCTTTCAGCTGCTCGTACGTAATCGCGCGAAAGGCTGGGTCGGAGACGTCGGGTGAGATCGAAGCGGTGCGGTTGGTGGGGCCCATGGACCCGGCGACGAAACGCGGTTTATCGGGAGTCTTCTCGGAAACCGCGTCCGCGGCGCGGCGGGCGATCCTCGCGGCTTGGCGGTTGATCTCGTAGACGTGAGGCTCGAGGTCGTAATCGGCCATGGCGATGGACGTGCTGTTGAAGCTATTGGTCTCGATGATGTCAGCGCCCACGTCGAGAAAGCGGCGGTGGATCTCTTCGATGAGCGCGGGCTTGGTGAGCGACAAGAGATCGTTGGCGCCTTTGAGAGATTTCGGGTGATCGCGAAAGCTCTCGCCGCGAAAAGCGTCTTCGTCGAGGCCGTAGCTCTGGATCATCGTTCCCATGGCGCCGTCGAAAACGAGGATCCGCTCCTGGGCGAGCGCCCGAAGCTTTACGAGTGCGGCCGAGACCTTTTTCTCTTTCATACCTGTCGTTCTAAGTTGATAGCAACTTCACCCTCGAGACGCAAGCTCTGTGCGCGCAACGGTTTGGTTGGACCATCCGATAGCCCCTCCGTCAGGGCCAACGGACGCCTCGCATTGGGTCGAACGGCCGTGATTGTGATAAGTTCCGGACCGCTTTGAAGATCCACAACCGCGTCGCGATCGGGCTTCTCGCCGGCGTCCTCGTCGGTGTCGTGGCCGGCCCGAGCGCCTCGGTCCTCGAGCCGCTAGGGACGCTGTTCATCAAGCTCATCCGCATGGTCATCGTTCCGCTCATTGCCTCTTCGCTCATCATGGCCATCGCGGGTCTCCCGGGCCGGGGCTCGCTCGGGCGCATGGGTGTGCGTGCCGTCGGGTTCATCATGATCAGCCTCTTTGTGGCCCTATGTATCGCCATTGCGGTGGGCCAAGTGATCCAGCCTGGGAAGATGCTCTCCTCGGAAGCGCGGAGCGCGCTTATCGATGGCAAAGAGATCCCGGTCGTGGATCCCAATGCGCCGAAGCCATCGGTCGTCGATACGATCGTCGAAACGATTCTTTCTATTGTGCCGAACAACCCGATCCGTGCAGCGGCAGAAGGCAACGTGCTGCAGATTCTGCTCGTGTCGATTTTGGTCGGTCTCGCTGCGAGCGCGCTTCCGGAAGATCGCCGCAAGCCGTTGGTCGAGCTTGCGAGAAGCGTCGCCGAGACGCTCTTCAAGGTGACGGGCTGGATCCTCGAGCTTGCGCCGTTCGGCATCTTTGGACTCATGGCGGCAGTCGTGGGGCGCTCGGGACTGTCGGTGCTCCTCAGCCTCTCGGCCTATGTCGGCGTCGTCTTGCTCGCCCTTGTATTGCATATCGTCCTCGTCTACGGGGTGATGCTTCGCGTCGTGGCGCGCCAGAGCCCGAAGCGCTTGGTTGCCGCCGCCAAACCTCCTCTTCTCATCGCCTTCGCCACGTGCTCGACGGCCGCGGCACTTCCCGTTTCCCTGTCGACGATGCAGAAAGGGATGGGGATCTCCGCGCGCGTCGCGAGCTTCGTTCTGCCGCTCGGTGCCTCGATCGGTCGTGACGGAAGCGCCATGTATCAGGCGATCTCGGTGATGTTTATCGCGCAGGTCTACGGCGTCACGCTTGGCGCCCAGGATTTGGGGACGCTCATCTTTATCGCGATGCTCTCGGCGCTTGCCGTTGCTCCCGTACCGGCCGCGAGCTTCGTGAACTTGACGATAATTCTTGCCGCGCTCGGTTTGCCTCTCGAAGGCGCCGCCCTCATTCTCGGTGTAGAGCGGCCGCTCGATATGGCGCGAACGTCGACTAATCTCATCGGGCACCTCGTGAACGCGAGCTATGTCGCGGCCGCGGAAGGCGAGATCGACGTGACCGCGAAGGATGACGTCGAGGTCGTGGCGTGAGAAGAACATCACGGATTTAAATCCATCTGAGGGTTTTTCCCCCCACCGGTTACAAGAAAATCCTCATTTCCATACGCTTTTCGCTGGCAGTCTTCTTGCATCATCGAAGCCGCCATGCGTACAGCGCGCGATACGCTCGTTCATGAATCCTTGCTGCTTGTACGCCGTGTCGCGCTCCAAGTCGCGCGCCGCCTGCCCACGCAAGTGGAGCTCTCCGATCTGACCCAGGCGGGGTGTCTCGGGCTACTCGATGCCGCGTCGAGATATGACGGGGCGAGAGGCGTTCGTTTCTCGACCTATGCTGAGCTCCGTATTCGAGGCTCCATCCTCGACGGCCTGCGTGAGCTCGACTGGGTGCCGCGCTCCGTGAGGCGTCGCGGGCGCGAGCTCGACGCGGCGTCCGGGAGGCTCGAGGCGCGCCTGGGACGTTCGCCGAATGAAACGGAGCTCGCCGCCGAGCTCGACATTGCTGTTAGCGACCTCGGTCGTATCGAGCCAACGGTTGAGATGGTGGAGACCACCGACGATCTCGTCCGCGATCCGAACGCGATCGATCCCCACGAGGCTTTGGCGCGTCGCGAGTTATTTCGGATTCTCGTCGAAGCTATCGAGACTCTCACCAAGAATGAGCGGCTCGTTATGACGCTTTACTACTACGAAGAGCTCACCATGAAAGCGGTAGGCGAGGTACTCGGCGTGAACGAGTCTCGGGTCTCACAGATTCACAAGAAAGCGGTGCGTACGTTGCGGAAGCGTCTCGGCGGTCGGGTCTCGCTTGCGGGCCTCACGGGGCTCGTACGAACGGCCGAGCTCGCGCCGCAAGCCCCATAAGAGCCTGATAAGATGGCCCTCTGGAGGGCCAGAATGCTCCACCATTTCGTACTCCTGCGGCTCAAGGCGGACATCACTCCGCAGCAAACCGACGCCTTCATCAACGAGGCGCGTGAAGTTCTCGGACCGATACAAGGCGTTCAGAATTTGCGGGTGGGATTCGGCTTGGGAGTAAAGTCTGAACGATCCTATCCCATCGCACTTATCATGGATTTCGAGGACGAGGCGGCTCTAGAGGCGTACCAGGTCCATCCCGAGCACCAGCGATTCGTCAAGGAGATCGTTGGTCCGATTCAGGACGACAAACAGGTCTACGACTACCTTTGCTGATTGAGCTCCCGCGCTTACGGGTAGAACAGTGTGTGGGCCTTGGACTGCGGCTCGACACTCTCTTCGATCATCGTAGCGAAGTGCCAGCCATATTTTGCGAGAAATCCGAGAGGGGATAGGCGGCGCTCCTGGAACGTGAAGCCCGGGAACAAAGCCGTCCGTGAAGCGAAAAACTGCTGGCGCACGGTCTCATTCTTGCGCTTCACCGCGCGAAGCGCCTTCGACTCGAGCTCCTTGAGGTGGTGCAGCAGCTTGCCGCGCGTCGATTTGACCGTCGGCACGAGGCTCGCGTCGACGGGGGCGAGATCGCGCTCGAGCGCACTCGTGATGTCTTCGATACAATTTCGAGCCCGCGCGAGATCTTCGTCGAGCCCCGGTGGTGTGTGTTGACGCAAGATGTTGTTCAGAATCGATTCGTCGTTCGATTTGAGCTCAACGAACGAGACGTCGTAGCGCTCGAGGAAGCGGGCAGGCGCACGCTCGACCACCGTGAAGCTCGCACGCGACGCGATGAGCGGCATGACGACGCCGAAATGCTCGTAAAGGCCACGGAGCTGTGCGAAATAGGCGAGCTCGCTGGGCCCGGCGACGTAGGCGAGCGTCGGAAACAGCGTGTCCTGATAGATCGGCCGCAACAATACGTTGGGGCTGAATTGGCTTGGCTCGTCTTGGAGCCGCTTCAGAACGTCCTTTTTGGACACTGTGGTTCCGTCCGGGGTGAGACGCATGCCCCCTTCCGACACACCGATCGCGGTTCTGTCGGGGTCCGCGTAGAAAAGATTTAGCTGCCCATCTGTAGGGCTCGCCTGCACGTGATAGCCGCGCGCGACGAGCTCTTCGCTCGTCCTGTTGATGATCGCGCTGCTTTCGGACGCTTCCTCTAGCTCGCGCGCAAAGAGCGAGGCGCCGATGGCCTTGAGCTCGGGGAGTGTCGGGTCGATGACGGCGAGCCCCGTCCCGCGCGTCATGCGGAGCAGCCATGCGCCGAAAGCGTCGGCCATTGACCGCCCCGGGGCGTAGCTCGAGCGGAGAGACGTGAGCACGTCTTCTTTGAACTCGCTGTCGCCGAGCGCCTCGCCGGCCTTGTCGATTACGGCGCTGATCTCGGGCGCGAGCGCCAGCGGCCCAACCGGCTGGCGACCGGGCGCTCGAGGCGGCTCGTAGCGGAGGTCCAAGAGCTCGTTCCCGCGCGTGAGTATGGAGGTCTTTTGAACCTCGGCGAAATCGTGATCATCCGCGTCCATCCAAAACAGCGGCACGACCCGTCTTCCGAGCCGTTGCTCTGCGAGGCGGGCGAGCTGCACGGCAGTAAGGGCTTTCGCGATCGTGTAGAGCGGCCCTCCGAAAATCCCTACTTGTTGCCCGCTCACGACCACGAGCGCGCCATCGCCGAGTGCATGAAGCGATGCGAGGGCTGCTTCGTCCGCCCCCAGCGAGACATTGAGCTTTCGTAGCGGGCCCGCGGTGGCGCCCTTACCTTCGAGTTTCGCTGCCACATCACCCCACGCGGCCGCATCGAACGGATCGGCGGCAAAGAAAGGTGAAAGAGCGTCGAACTTGTTCAGGTAGTCAAGGAAAAGGGGCTTGTAAGAAGGCAACTTGCGGTAATCGAGAGTGGAAATGTGCGGCATGGAAATTCCCGGCGGCTCCAAGTTTGCGTAAGCCCGCCTATCATAGCGTTCTCATTGATGTGAGGCCAGGCTGGGCGCGTTGACACCTGTTAAAAGGTTATGCTAGAGTAACTTAACTGTATCTTGGATAGCCGTGCGCGGCGGCGTCAACCAGAGATTCGAGCCGTAGGACAGGAGAACCACGTTGACTCAGGGTGGTGCCCAAATCCCGAAGAAGATCGATCGCTACGAGATCATCGAGGTGGTTGGCTTCGGTGCTATGGGAGCGGTGTACAAAGCCTTCGACCCGCTGATCAAGCGGCCCGTCGCGGTCAAAACGTTGCGCGTCGATGTGGCGCCGCAGAGTCCGGATTACAAAGCTTTTCTCGAACGCTTTCAGACGGAGGCGCGCACCGCGGGCCGTTTGTCACACCCGAACATCATCACTCTCTACGATGTCGGTCATGCGGACGGCCAGCTTCCCTGGCTCGCGATGGAGTTCATCGATGGTGAGACCGTTGCCGAGTTGCTCGAAGGTGAAAAGCTCCGCCCCGAGCTCGTCGTTGGTCTCGTCTCCCAGATCGCGAGTGCGCTCGACTATGCCCATGGCGAAGGTGTCATCCACCGTGACATCAAACCGTCCAATGTTATTGTGTTTGGCGGCGAAAAAGTGAAAGTCGCGGATTTCGGGATCGCGAAGCTCATGGATGCGGAGATGACGAATTCCGGCCTCATGCTTGGCACGCCGAGCTACATGTCACCGGAGCAAGCGATGGGAGAGGATCTCGACGGTCGGACCGACATTTTTTCGCTCGGTGTCGTCGCTTTCGAGATGCTGTCCGGACAGCAACCGTTTCCAGGCAACAACGTTACGTCGATCTTGTACAAGCTCGTACATGCGGATCCCGTCCGTCCGGACGATCTAGAAGTGTTGGGTCTTCTGCCCGACAAATGGCACGAAGTGTTCTCGAGAGTGCTCGCGAAAGAGGCAAACGAGCGTTTTGCCACGGCAGCGGAGTTTGTCGAGAACCTCGAACATTGCCTCGGCTCCTGGTTTGGCGCCCTCGAGGGCGAGACCATCGTCATGAAAGATGTCGGGGCGCGCTTCGACGCCCCCCCCGCTCGCTCGCTGTCGACGCCGGTTGAGTCGGTTGAGCCCGTTGAGCCCGTTGAGGTTGTCGAGCCAACAGGGGATGCCCTGAGCGATACCGTGGTCCTGTCCGCCGACGGGGCGCCCGCCGCGCGCGGCCGAGACGCATCACTCGATGGCGCGACGATGACCCTAGAACACGCGCTCGTCGACCTATCGGCGGATACGAATCGGGAGGCGCGACCGAGCGAGGAAGAAATGGGCGAGGACACGGTGCTCATGGCTCCGCCCGGTGACGTGGAAGCGACTTTGTACACGCAAAACGAGCTGGACGAAACAATCCGGGCCTTCGACGCCGCGGACGAAACCGTCATCCAAGCCCCGGCCACCCGGACGGCCATTGCATCGTTGCGTGCTTTGGCGCCCAAGCTGCGTGCTTTGCCACCCAAGTGGTTGGCTCTCGGAGCGGGGATCTTCGTCGCGATGATTGTCGCTTTGTTCCTCATTTTTTCGGGCGCAGAGCCGAGTCCGGATGCCGTAACCGATACTCTGGTCGTCGAATCCGGTACGCTGAGGGTGACGACGGAACCGGAGGGTGCTCTTGTCTTTCTCGACGGTGAGAAGCGCGGCACGACGCCCTTCTCGCTCGACGCGCTCCCGCTTGGCGACTACGCGCTGAGAGTCGAACGATCGGGCTACCTTCCGGAAGAGCTGAGCGCTTCGTTGACAGGAGACTTGCCTCTCGCGAATTTCAAGCTGGTTTTGATACCGGCCCCGGCTTACTTGCTCGTTCGTAGCTCGCCAGCCGGCGCGCGGGTCGTCATCGACGGGCAGAGGGTTGGGACGACGCCTACAGAAAGGTACGGGGTCGCTCCGGGGAGTCGGGTCGTGCGCATATTACGTACAGGCTATTTGCCGTGGGAGGACACGGTGTCCGCGCGCTCGGGCGAGACGATAGATATCGACGTGATGTTGACGCGGGACGGTCGCGCTGAGCGTCGCCCCGCCCCGTCAGCAAAGACAAGAGCGACACCAGCGCCCGCGGGTGCACCCGTCTCAGGGACGCTCGTCGAGCGCGGCGACCCTGGCGTCGTCGATCCCAAATGTATCGAGTGTCCGGCGGCCCCCTATCCCGAAGCGGCGCGGCGACGAGGAATGGAAGGCTTGGTCGAGTTGAGCTACGTCATCGACGAGACCGGCGCGGTCCGCGATGTCACGGTTCGAGAGTCGGCTGGCGAGATTTTCGACGACTCCGTGACCCGGGCAGTCCAAGAATGGCGCTATGAACCGGCGACCAAGAACGGGGCTCCGGTAAGGATGCGCTGGGTTCAGCGCTTTCGATTTCGACGAGGTAGGTAGATACTTTGCCCAAGCTCGTCGTCAACCCGAACTCCAGCAACAAGAAAGAGGTCTCGATTGCTTCGCGAGTGATCTCGATTGGCCGTGATCCATCAAATGATCTCGTCTTGTCGGACTCGATGGTCTCGCGGCGTCACGCGATTCTAGAGCAGCGCGACGATGTTTTCGTTCTGCGCGACAACGGCAGCGCTAACGGCACGCTGGTGAACGGCGACAAGCTCGAAAGGGAGCACACGTTGCGAGACGGCGATCTCGTTGCGATCGGCTCGGCTCGTCTGCTCTTTCAACTCGACAACGCGCACGATTTGGAGCCTGCCGCGTCCGATCCGCCGGTGGCGGACGGCGAGGCCGCTTCCGATATGCGCGACGCCGAAGCGGACAAGGGTAGCCCGAGCGGGAAGTCGCGCTGCCCTTCCTGTGAGGCGCCATCGCTCAAAAACGATCGTTTTTGCCGGAAGTGCGGCGCGGAGCTAGTGAGAAAGCAGGTCGCTGTTTGCACCGCTTGCGGTCGCCGCGTGCAGCTCCCCGCGGAGTTTTGCGGTCATTGTGGCCACGAGCTACCCGCTAGCGACAAGGTGGCGTCGACGCAAGCCAATGCAGCGGATCTCGATCTCAAGAACACCGATCCGGACCGTCCCGATAGGCAACCGGCGCCGCTCGAACGCCGGAAGCCGGGTATGCGCAAAAGGAAGAACGAAGAGCCTGCTGGATTCGGTGTTCGCCTCGTCGCCGCGGTCGTAGACGGCATGATCTTGGGGATTCCACTCTTTTTGACGACCTTGGTTTGGGGGACTTTTGCGTTGAGCGCCACGGGTACCGGGCCTCGCTCGTTACCTTCCTTCAGCTTCCCACTCCTTGCCATCGCGTTTCCGATGCTCTGTCTCTTCTATTTCGTTTTCTTCTGGGGGTATCGTGGAGCGACACCCGGCAAGAGCCTCCTTGCTATCGTCGTTGAGTCGGAAGAGGGAGAGAGCCCAATCGGCTTTCAACGCGCCGCGCTCAGAGCGCTAGGCTACGTCGCGAGCTTGCTCATGATGGGATTGGGGTTCGTCCTAATCGCCTTTTCCGACGACAAACGCGGACTCCACGATCGCATCGCCGGCACACGCGTGATAAGGAACCCTTGACGATACCGGACACGGCGTGATGAGGAACCTTTGACCACCCCGACCCGCTTTCCACCGAACGAGCCGAAAACCGAGACTTCGGAGCTCGAAGTCCCGAATACCGAGATGCCGAGAACTGCCCTCGGAGACGAAGCCCAAGGCGAAGCCGTGGTCCCATCCCAATCCGCCGCTGTTGTCGAGCCTGACCCTGCGCTGTCGCTCGAGTCGAAGTCGGTCGAGAGCCCTCGCGACATGCCGCCTGAAGCGGGAGAGGATGTACCGCCAAAACCAGGCACGTTTCGCTCTATCGTCGAATTGGTTCACGACTTGGCCATCGCCGTCGTGATCTGCGTGCTGCTGATTACCTATGTTGTTCAGGCGTTCAAAGTTCAGGGTACGAGTATGTCCCCGGAGCTTAAAGACGGCGAGCGGATTCTAGTCAACAAATTCATGTACCACTTCAGCGATATCGCACGCGGAGATGTTGTCGTCTTTTGGTATCCGGAAGACCCGGAGCTCTCTTTCATCAAGCGGATCATCGCGCTACCTGGTGAAACCGTCGAGATCAAAAGCGGGGATGTTTTCGTCGATGGAGTTTTGATCCACGAATCCTACGTGACGAGCGCGCATGCCGACCGCAGGTCTCACCCGAGCCAGGAAATTCGCCCTGGACATTATTTTGTCTTGGGAGACAATCGGCGCGGCAGCAATGACAGTCGAAGCTGGGGCCTGGTGCCCGAGCGCTACATCTACGGTCGAGCTTTCGTCCGAATCTGGCCACCGAGCGACGTCGGCCTCGTTCAGTAGCTACACTACATACGGTCTGGCACCGGGATTCCCATCAGCTCGAGGGCCGTTTTGTGCTGACGATGAAAGAGTTGGACCACTAGAAGCAGCAGCGCGCGCTTCGCTTCGTTCGGCTCGGTGGCGATTTTGAAGCGGTGGTAGAACCCGTTGAACTTTTGCGCGAGGCCCAAGGCGAAACGTGCCAAATGGGCGGGCTCTTCGGTGCGCAAGACGGTCTCCGTCATCGCCCCGAGCTCCATCGCTTCGTACATGACACTCCAAATCTCGTCCGCTTCCGCGTCACCGAGGGTCTCGAAACTCTCGGCCAACGTTTCTGGAAAAGTGATGTCCACGGACGAAGTGCTCATCTTCTGAAGTATCTTGGCGGCACGCACCGCGGCGTATTGCAGATAAGGCCCGCTGTCGCCGTCGAAGCTCAAGGCTTCATCGAAATCGAAGGCTATGACCCTGTTCTTCGTGTACTTGACCATGAAGTAGCGAAGCGATCCTCGGGCTATCGCCTTGGCGATGTCGCGTTGCTCGTCTCCGGTCATCTCGGGATTTCTCTTGTCGACCTCGGCGCGCGCCTTGGTCTCGAGTGCGCCGAGCAGATCGTCGGCTTTCACGCCGCGACCTCGGCGTCCCGACACTTCGAGGTAAGGTTTCTTCGCCTCCTCGGCGCTCACGGAGAAGCCGAGCTCGCGACAAGTCGCCGGCGTGAGTGCGACCATTTCGTAAGAAAAGTGGTGGGAGCGGTCTCGCGCGCTTTCCGAAGCGAGCAAGGCGACGCCGCGCTGCACGATGTCTTGAAGGTAGGCTTGCCGGACGTCGATGACGTTGAAGACAGTCTCGCCGTCACCGAAGCTCGGCGCGTCCGAAGCACCGCTTGGCGTCGTCGACGCCGTCGTGCCGTCTGACGTCGTCGACGCCGTCGTGCCGTCTGACGTCGTCGACCACACCGTATGCCCGTCGGGGTAGCGGTGAAAGGCCTCATATTGGAAGTGGCGGTCGAGGAGCCCCAACTTCCACATTTGATAGGCGATGTCCTTTCCCACGTAAGTCACGGTTCCGTTCGAGCGCACGATGACTTTTTCGTCTTGCTCGCTCGGCTCCTCGCCTTCGGTGCCCAGGTCCATGATCCAGCAGCCTACGTTTTTGCCTTTCGTCGCGAGCCGGATGGCTTTTTTTTCTTTGAGGAGCTCGTAAGCGCGTTCCCAGAAATGCAATCGAAGAATATCGCTCTCCCATGGCAGAAGGTCGTAGCGGACGTCGATGCGCTCCATCGTCGTGAGGTGGTAGCGAACGATCGTCTCGGCGATCAGCTCGCCGAGGGGTCCTTCCGGGCCAGTGCCTTCTTCGATTGCCTTGAGCGTGTTCTCACGAAGCTTTAGACGCTCACGATCCTCCGCGTAGAAGCCGGAGACACGCGCATACAGATCCCAGCAAACGTAGTCGAAACGCCCTTCATTGATGATGGCGCGTACCTCGTCGAGCGTTTTCTTCTCGATGTGGAGAAAACCAACCACGACGTCCGCGACCTGAACGCCCGTATCGTCAATGTAATTCTGTACTTCGACGTCGTGACCGCGGTAGCGCAGCACGCGCACGAAGGTGTCGCCGAGCGCCGCGTTTCTTAGATGGCCGATATGGGCGGCTTTATTCGGGTTGATGTTCGTGTGCTCGACGATCGTCTTTGAGTGCGTTTTTGGCGCGTCATTTTTTCTCGGCGCGAGGAAGTCCTCGACGTAGCTCGCTCTGTCGACGAAAACGTTGAGATAGCCCGCACCCGCGACGTCGACGCGTGCTACACCTTGGACGCTTTCGAGAGCGGGGGCCAAGGTCTCGGCGATCTTTCGCGGGGCCATTTTCGCGATTCGAGCGAGATCGAAAGCAACTGGAAAAGCTGCATCTCCCAAGCTCGATTTTGGCGGTCGCTCTTGCACGATGTCGTCGATGGCAACGCCATAATTCTCTTGCACCGAGTCGCGGAGCGCTCGGCGCAGCCTTTGATGAACTTCTCCTTGGCGCATCTGCGAATTATACACATCGGCGGAATGGCAGATGCTACGAGCGCCGCGCTGTTTTATCATGGGCGCGCATGACGAGCTTCTCTGAGTTCAGCACCCATCGACGCACGGCCGCGATCCTTCTCGGTGAAGGCACGTCGGCTGCCTATCTCGCGGGCGTCATGAGCGCGCTCAAAAATGCCGGCGTGCGTATCGACATAATCCTCGGAAAAGGTGCCGGGGCGCTCGTAGCGGTTTTTAGCGCTATCGACGCCGAGGAGCGGCTTCATGGAGACGCGGGACTGCTGGCCGGGGCGAGTGTTGAGCGCCCATGGCGCTTGCGCCCCTTGTACAAGTTGACGTTTGCCTGTCTTCTCGTTGCAATGGCCGTCTTTCTCTCGCCGGTTTTGTTCGGGCTCGCGCTTCCGCTTCAAGCCTTGGGCCACGTTCTGTTTGGGGGGGCGGAGACGGTGCTCCCAAGGGTCGGCGTGTTATGGCTGCCCGCGCTGTTAGATGCTGCCGAGCCGGTTTATCTTCGCGCGATGGTGCTCCCGCTCGTTGCGCTTTGCGCGATATGGGTCGTGTGGTGGCTATCGAGTTTCGCGCGGCAACGTAGTGCACCTTCGCTTCCCGAGCTCTACGACCTCGAGCCGCTCGCGGCACTCGTCGAGACCAAGCTATGGCAAGCTGTACGGGGTGCTTTGACCAGCGATCGGCCGAAGGAGCGAAGGGATATTGGCGCTGCGTATCAAGAGCTTCTGTCGGGAAGCCTCGGGCAGCTCGGTTTTCGCGAAATCGTTTTCTACGCTCTCGATACCGATAGCGGTCGCGAGGTCTCTTTTGCGCTCCTGAAGGATCGTTTTTTTAGAAAATTTTCATCGAACGGCGCGGGGCGAGCGCCGCGCCGGGAGACCATCGATCTCGCCAAAGACGGCGGGCCTCTATTGTTCGATGCTTTGATGGCGGCGTTGAGCCCGGTTGGGCTCGTGCCGACCGTGCCGATCAAGCTTCCGCTCGACACCACTTTCGGGGGCGAGGTTCACCGCTTCGCCGGGAGCCTCCTCTCCGGCTCGAGCGCGGTTCAGGACGCTGTGGCGGCGGGCGCCGAACAAATCATCTATGTGGCCGGGTGCGCTCCCAGCGACCGCCCGGGCGGCAATGCGATCGAGCGGCTCATGGAGGCGTCGTTGCGGCGAACTTTGAGCGACGATCTCGCCGAAGCGACGAGACAAAACGACCTCCCCGTTTTTCTGATCCGTCCGGACAAGCAGCGACTGAACCCGTTTGAAGTGACAGGCCGCGCGCAAATTGGAAACGAGCGGTTCAACTTGAACGCGCTGGTCGCGCATGGACGCCGCGACGCGCTGCGCCTGTTCGTAGAGCCCGTACTAGGTGACGATGCTTCCGAGCAGGACCGGAGCTCGATGAAAGTGCCGCAAGCGGGGCCCCGCGAGCTGTAGCAATAGCGAAAAGCGTAACGTAGCGACGCGACAGAAGGGGATTGGCCACAGAGGCACAGAGAAAAGAGAGAAGCGAAGAGCTAAGTGTTTTCGAGACTCAGTGTCTCTGTGTCTCTGTGGCCATTTTTGAGGCGCTTCATGCGGACGATTTGGGCGCCAAGGTTCAAAGACGGGGAGGTTCAGGCCTTCAGCGCTGTACAATGGGTTCAGTTATGTCTAGCGTTCTCGATTTGACCTTTATCGGACTCGCGGGGCTCTTTACGGTGTGGAACGTCTTTTTTCTTGCTCGCTACGCGCGATATCGGCGCCTCATGCCCACCGCCGAGCTCACGTGGCGGGCCAGCAGGCCATGGTTTTACAACATGTGTATCGGCATCGGGTTTTTTATGGTGAGCATGACGTCGTTGAGCCTCTTCGTTTTGGATCGGCCGGTCCTCTCGATCGTGGCCCAGGGCCTGATGGCCATCTACTACACGATCGCCTTTCCTCTCTCGTTTCAGATTCAACGTGGTTTCTACAAGTCGGGCATCTGGTTCGACCGCTCGTTCGTGCCCTATACGAAAGTGCGACGTTTGGCGTGGCGCGAACAACCGGACGTCGTTCTTGTCGTCACGAAGGAAGCAGATCTGACGGGGCAGGACTACGCGCGACTTCAAGTTCCAAGGGAGCGCTACGGTGAAGCGCGGGGTATTCTGGCGAGCCATATAGATGATCGGAGTCTCTCGGTCGAAGCGGGCATTCTAGGTCTCGCCGAGGAAACCGCGGGGGGTGCCGAGGAAACTCCGAGGCTCGCCGACAGCGACGCGGCGCAGGATCGCGTATGACGTCGCTTGGACGAGACGCCTTCTCGAAACGACTATCGTCCGCGCCGCTCGTGTGTGACGGTGCCATGGGGACGTTGCTCTACGGCAAGGGCGTGATGGTCCACCGCTGTTTCGACGAGCTCAACCTCTCGAATCGTGAGCTCGTCCTGTCGGTGCATCGCGACTACCTCGCCGTCGGTGTCGACGTCCTCGAGACGAACACTTATGGCGCCAACCGTTTCAAGCTCGAGCCTCACGGATTCAAAGACCGCGTCCGCGAGATCAACGAGGCCGGCGCGGCCGTCGCGAGAGGGGCCATCGGAGCCATGGATGGGCCCGTTCTCGTTGCGGGTTCTATTGGTCCGCTCGGGAAACCGATCGCGCCGATCGGCACGATTTCCGAAGAGGAGGCGCTCGCGAGCTTTGGCGAGCAATGCGAGGGATTGGTCGCCGGCGCCGTCGATTTCGTGATTCTCGAAACGTTCTCGGATCTTCGGGAGCTCAGTCTCGGCATCCGCGCGCTGCGCGAGGTGGCGCCGGATTTGCCGATCGTCGCGCAGATGACTTACGGCGATGACGGATCGACGCCGCTCGGCGCCAAGCCAGAGCACGTTGCCCGCAAGCTCTCGGCCCTCGACATCGACGCCATCGGCGCGAATTGTAGCGTGGGCCCCGAGCTCATGCTGCGCGTCGTCGAGCGGCTTGCGACCGCGACGAATCTTCCGATCTCCGTGCTGCCCAATGCCGGTCTCCCCGAGCTCGTCGAAGGACGGGTCATTTATCTGAGCTCACCTGAATATATGGCGCATTACGCGAAGCGTTTCTTGAAGGCTGGCGCCGCGATGCTCGGCGGCTGCTGTGGCACGACGCCCGATCATATCGGTGCCATGGTCGGCGTTGTTCGAGCGCTCGGCCCCGCGCGAACGCAAATCGAGGTCGCCACCCCCGCACAAGACTACATCGAGCGTGAGCCCGTGCCACGCGAGAAGAAATCGCGCCTCGCGAGAGCCCTGGGGCGCAAATTCGTCGTCTCCGTCGAGATGGATCCGCCCAAGGGCGCGGACCCAGGACTCTTTCTCGAAAAAGCGCAGTGGCTCAAGGAGAACGAGGTCGACTACATCAATGTCGGCGACGGGCCGCGCGCGAGCGCGAGGATGAGTGCTTTGAGCTTCGCCGTTCTTCTCGAGCAGCGTGTCGGCTTGGAGACGATCCTTCACTATCAATGCCGCGACCGGAACCTCATCGGCATCCAGTCGGATCTGCTGGGGGCGCAGTCCCTGGGCTTGCGCAACATCCTCGCGGTAACAGGCGATCCTCCCAAGCTCGGAGATTATCCATATGCGACCGCGGTCTTCGACGTCGACTCCGTCGGCCTCACGAAAATCCTCGGCCGGTTGAATCGTGGTCTCGATCTTTCTGGAAATCCTCTCGGTCTTGCGCTCCCGTTCCACATTGGTGTCGGCGTCAACCCTGGAGCGACCGACTTCGACGAGGAGATTCAGAGGTTCCAGGACAAGGTGGAAGCGGGGGCAGAATATTGCTTGACGCAACCCGTCTACGAGGCGCGCTATCTCGAAAGGTTTCTTGAAGCGATCGAGAGCTACCGGATCCCCGTGCTCGTCGGCATCCTGCCTCTCGTGAGCTCGCGCAACGCCGAGTTTCTCCACAACGAGGTGCCCGGCATGGCCGTCCCGCAGGAGATTCGTGACCGGCTAAGGAGCGCTTTGACCAAAGAAGCCGCCCAGCAAGTCGGCGTGGATGTCGCGCGCGATGCTTTACGGGCCGCGCGAGACCTCGCCGACGGTGCTTATGTGTTGCCGCCGTTCAATCGATTCGAGCTCGCCGTCCAGGTCATCGCAGATATTATCTAGCAAGCTGACGAAACGACATCCCCTTGCTTTTGCTCTTTGCGACACCACTCTCGCGGGAGCTGTACCGCTTTAAGCTCGACCCGCGGTGTGTTACAACGGAGATATGCTCTCGCTGAGTCTCGTTGGTCTCCTCCTACTTTCGTCGGTGTTAGCGTTTGCGCAAGAAGAAGTCCAACGAATTCCCGTTTTCACGACGGATGTCGACATGGTGTCGGTCGCAATCGCGGTTCACGACCGCGACGGCAACTTCGTGAGGGGCCTTACCGCCGATCAGTTCAAAGTGTACGAGGACGGCGTCGAGCAGAGGATCGAGCTCTTTGCCGCGGGACTCGACGAGTCCTGGGTCGATCTGCCGCCCGAGATCAAAGACGAGCTCTCGGGCCGGCAAGTCATTGGGCTCATCATGGACGCGAGCGGGAGCATGGAAGACGACATGCCCCTTTTGCGAACCGCCGCGATCAAGTTCCTGATGAATATCCCGAAGACCGAGAATTTGTTCGTCATGGATTTCGACGAGAACATACGTCTGTCGCGGTACTCGTCCGACGATCAACGGGTCATTGCCGAGCGTATATACGGGATCAAGTCCGAGGGCTGGACGGCACTCTATGATGCGGCTGCGACTTTTCTCGAGCGAGTTTACGACCTTGATGGTCGCAAGACGCTCGTCATTTTCAGCGACGGCGTCGACTCGCGAAGCACCCTGGGCGTCAGCGAGGTCTTCGAAATGGTGAAGCTTTCCAACGTCACGATCCACTCCATCCATTTCGCGGGGAGCTCCAGCATGAGCCGCCGTTTCCAAGAGAGCCGTTTTCTGCGTCAACTTGCGCGCGAGACGGGGGGCACCTACGCACAGGGCCATTCGTTGGAGGTAATCGACAAGCTCTTCGACAAGATCCTCGACGAGCTCTTCAGCCAATACAACATCGCCTACCTATCCTCGAATACGGAGACCAACGGGAAGTACCGGAAGATCAAAGTCGAGGTCGATGTGGACGATATCAAGATTCGCCATCGCCGTGGCTATTTCGGCCCGGAGCGAGAACCCACGAAGCAATAGCTGATACATGAGGATAGAGAGACTGGCGATCGACGACCGGTGACTGCTACGATGCGGGTGTCATGAAATCCAAGTTCACGGTGCAAGATACGCAATATGAAGTCGTGCTCGAGAAGAAAGAGCGCGGCGAAGGCGACAAGTTCAACCCCTACGGTGCCACGGTCTCCGGGCAGCCGAGCGGAAACGTCTCGGGTACCTGCCGGATTACCGACGACGCTCTGAGGCTTGCGGAGGAGCGCACCCGCTCTGAAGGCGCTTCCTCGGGCGAGCTCCTCGCTCGAGCTTGTGGAAAGTCGCTCGCGTCGGAGCTCGTGATTCGAAAGCTCGAGCCGGATTTCTCTTTCGTGGTCGACCATCGCTGGCTCGACTGAGCTTCCGCCCAGCCGCGTAGTTCAAATCATTGAACCTAGCAGTGTTGCGGGAGGCCTGCGGTAAAATCCTCATGATCGAGCGCGCGCCGTGGCGTATAATAGAGAAGTACGCAAACCAAGGCTCAGGAAGCTACCACTTCGAAACCGCTGGGCCGGCGCCCTCGGGTAAAAAGAACACTCCCGGGGCGGTTAAAAAAAGGATGGCTGTGCCCCCGCACGAAGGCCAGTACGTAGCAACGCGTTGGCGACGTCGCCGAGCGGTCTTGGTCGGCGCTGTCACTGTTGTAGTGCTGCTTGTAGTGCTGCTCGCGTGTTTGGGAGCGTCCCCGCCGTACGGGCCGCTTCATCGCCTGGTCGCACTTTCGGGAATGCTCGGCAAGCCCGTATCGCCCTTAGTACCGGCAGCGCCAGTTCAGCCGATCAAGAACGAACCGCCACAAACATCTGGTTCCCCGGAAGACCTTTTCATGCTGCCGCAGGCGCTTCAGCAGTACCGGAGCCCCGAGATTAGCGACCCACGTGTTCCGCGTGAGTTTTATTTCTCTCGCGCGGCCTATACCGGTCGTTCCCGTTTTCGCAACTATCGCACGTGGAGCGTCGATTTTCCGAAGGCGGATCGGCAGTTCTTGATAGGGCTCCGCCGCCTCACGAATCTCGATGCTTTCGAGGCCGAGAATCCGCTGCGGCTCACGGATCCAAACCTCGGACGCTTTCCGTTCCTGTATACGGTCGAGGTCGGCTACATGGCGCTCACCCAGCCCGAGGTCGAGGGGCTGAGGCGCTATCTCCTGGCGGGAGGCTTTCTCGTCGTCGATGATTTTTGGGGTACCTACGAGTTCGAGAACTTCCAGGACCAGTTCCAGCGCATTCTTCCCGGATACCCGATCGTGGACATCCCGCTCGATCATCCGATTTTCAGCTGCTTCTACCACGTGGAAGAGATCATTCAAGTTCCCAACGTCGGACAAGGCATGCAAGGTGGTCCGACGTGGGAGTCGGATGGGTATTATCCGGCCCTGAAGGGTGTCTACGATGAGCATGGGCGGCTCATGGTCGTGATCAATTGGAACACGGACCTCGGAGATGCCTGGGAGTGGGCTGAAAATCCCTATTACCCGCTCAAATTCTCGACTTATGCTTACCAAATGGGAGTAAACTTCATTATCTACGCAATGAGTCATTGATGGCATCTTGGGTCGAAAGCGTTTTTGAGTTTCTATTCAAGTACCGCCCGTTGCTCTACGAGCGAGGCGAGTTCAGTCTCGGTGTGTCCTGGCCGCTCATTTTGGCAGGCGTCGTGGCGGTGGTTCTAGCAGTACCCACGGTCCTGTGTTATCGAGACGTGCGCGGCAAGAGCTCCGCCCGCGATCGTCTCGTGCTCACTGGTTTGAGGACGGCCGCATTGCTGCTCGTCTTGTTCTGCCTGTTTCGTCCTTCGCTCAGCTTGTCGACGGTCGTTCCGCAGAGGAGCTTTGTCGGCATCCTGCTCGACGACTCGCGCAGCATGCAGATCGCGGATGTCGAGAACGAGCCTCGCGGCCGTTTCATTCAGGACACCTTTGGTCCCGAGGGGAGCGCACTCGCGAAAGCGCTCTCCGACAAGTTCATAGTTCGGTTTTTCCGCTTCTCGGAGACAGCGCAACGTTTGAACGATCCCGCGGCGCTCACCTTTGCAGGGGCACGGACGCACCTCGCGCGCTCTCTCATACGAAGCGCCGAAGAGCTTTCGAACGTTCCTCTCGCGGGCCTCATCGTCATGAGCGACGGCGCCGATAACTCGAACGCGGCGATCAGCGATACGTTGCTCGAGCTTCAAGCGCGGAAAGTACCGGTCTATACCGTTGGCCTCGGACGTGAGCGCTTTACGAAGGACATCGAAATCTCTCGGGTTGAAGCTCCAAGGAGCGTACTCGTTGGCTCGTCGCTCATTGTGGACGTCACGATCTCGCAGCGGGGCTTCAACGGCGAGACCGTCCGCCTCGACGTCGAGGATGACGGTCGAATCGTGAGCTCGCGCGAGGTCGAGCTTTCTTCCGAGGCAACAACGGTGCGGATTCATTTCACCGCCGCGGATCCCGGAGCGCGCATTTTCCGTTTTCGGGTTGCGACCAAGGAGGGTGAGATGGTCTCGCAGAACAATCAGCGCGACCAGCTCATCTATGTCGAGGACGAACGCCCCAAGATTTTGTACTTCGAAGGCGAGCCGCGCTACGAGGTCAAGTTCATCCGGCGCGCGGTTGCGGATGATGAGAACTTGCAGGTCGTTTGTCTACTGCGCACCGCGGAGAACAAATATTATCGTATCGACATCGACGATCCCGAAGAGCTTGCGAGCGGCTTTCCGAAAACGCGCGAAGAGCTCTTCAAATATCGGGGCCTCATTCTAGGGAGCATCGAAGCGAGCCATTTCACGCATGACCAGCTCCGAATGATCGCGGACTTCGTTAGCCAGCGCGGCGGCGGCTTGCTCGTGCTCGGCGGCCGTCTCGCGCTCTCCGAGGGCGGCTATGCCGGAACACCGGTCGCGGACGTGCTTCCCGTCGTGCTCTCTCCAGCCAAAGAGCGCTCCGAAGCTGAGGAGCTCGCGGGCCCGGCTTTCTTCAGCACGCTCACGGTGAAGCCGACGCCGTTCGGGGCGACCCATCCTGTCACGCAGTTCGGCCCGGATCTCGATGCGAGCAGCGAACGTTGGGCGACACTGCCGCCGCTATCGACCCTGAACGATGTGACTGCCGTGAAGCCGGGCGCGACCACGCTTCTGACAGGCTCGGGGCCGGGTGTAGACGAGCAGCCTGTACTCGTCTTCCAGCGCTACGGTCGGGGAAAATCCATCGCCTTCACGGTCAACGATTCGTGGCTATGGCAGATGCATCATGACATGCCGCTCGAGGACATGACGCACGAGCTGCTCTGGCGAAAACTTCTGCGGTGGCTCGTGAGCTACGTTCCCCAACAAGTATCGATAAGCGCTGAAAAACATCGCTACGCGCCCGGCGAGAGTGTCTCGCTGCTCGCCGAAACGGATGACGACCGTTTCTTGAAAGTAAATAATGCCCAAGTCACGGCCACCGTTCGAACACCCTCGGGAGAGCGTTTCGACGTCCCAATGGAATGGACCGTAGACAAAGACGGCGAATATCGCGGAAATTTCTTGCCCAGGGAAAAGGGTATCTATGAAATCACCGTCTCGGCGATGCGCGACGGTGTCGAGCTCGGGACCGCCCGCGCCTTCACCGAGTCCCAAGACCTCGATGACGAGTACTTTCAAGCCGAGATGCGCATGGCTCTCTTGGAGCGCGTCGCGCACGAGACCGGTGGCCGGTTTTACACGCCGGATACCGTCGCCCGTCTCCCCGAGGACATGACTTACGCCGAAGGCGGGATGACCGTGCGCGAGCAGCATGACCTCTGGGACATGCCATTCATCTTCTTGATGCTCGTCGGCCTCGTCGGCTCGGAGTGGGGCTACCGGAAGCTCCGAGGCCTCGCATGATCGCGAGGGCGTTCGCGGTCGTCCTCATCTCGACATTGGCCGCCGTCGCGACGGCGAACCAGACCTACCTCGTCATCATTTCGGGCCTCGGCGGCGAGGACCGGTACCGCGAGAGGTTCCACCAATGGTCGCTCGCGATGCGTGAAGCGGCGCTAACGGACGCGGCCGTCCCCGAAGACAACATTTTCTACCTCGCCGAGAAAGTCGAGCTTTCTCCCGAGCTCGTGCACGCGAAGTCGACCAAGGACAACGTCATCGCGCTTTTCGAGAAAATACAGAAAAAAGTGCGCCCGGGCGATCAGCTCTATGTGTTGCTCATCGGTCACGGCAGCTTTCGCTCGGAGCAGTCGCGGTTCAATTTACCGGGGCCGGATTTGACCGCCGAGGATTTCGACGCAATCTTGGCGCCTTTTGGCGAACAACAAATCGTGTTCGTCAATACGTCGAGCGCGAGCGGAAATTTTGTTCGCATTCTCTCGGGGCCCAATCGCATCGTGGCGACCGCGACGAAGAGCGGCTACGAGCGGAATGAATCGCAGTTTGGAAAGTATTTCGTAGAGGCCTATTCTGGAGACGGGGCGGACACGGACAAGAACGAGCGTGTATCGGTACTGGAAGCTTACACCTATGCCCGGATTCGCGTGAAGGGCTACTACGACGAAGAGAACCTGCTTCAAACCGAGCATTCCATGCTCGACGATAACGGAGACGGTGAGGGTTCTCACGAGCCTTCGGAGAACGAGGGCAACCTGGCGAGCACGGCTTATCTCATGGGTGACGCCGCGGTGGCCGAAGGGTTCGGAGAAGCCGACATCGCGGCGGATCCCGAGCTTGCGGCGCTCGTCGAGAAACGGCGTGAGCTCGAAGGGCGCGTCGTAGCGCTTCGCCAACAGAAAGACTCGATGCCGGAAGATTTGTATATGCAAGAGCTCGAGCAGGTGCTTCTGGAGCTCGCCCGAGTTACGGCCAGTATCGAGGAGAAGCGGCAGTGATTGGGTCCGCCCGCTTCTCGCTACCGGCTGCCGGCTATCTGCGTGTTTTTGGTGTTGTTCTCTTGCTAAGTTTGGTTTTCGTTGGGGCGGCGGGGGCTAGCCTCCAGGATGCGGAGTTGGCGCTTTCCGAGGGGCGTTATGACGAGGCCATCGCGGCGTTCGAGGCAGCATCGGTCAGCATGCCGACGCCGCGGCTCTATCACGGATGGATCGAAGCGCTTCGGCTTACGGGTAAGAACGATGACGCGCTTGCATGCGTCGATGCCTTTGTCGCAAAAGAGCCGGCTTCTGTAGAGCTCGAGAACGTGCGTGGCGAGGTTCTTTACGAGACAGGACATATCGATGAAGCGCGTACCGCTTTCGAAAAAGCGATTGCCGCGGGCGCCCGCGATCATCTTACGGCGGAGCTCAACCTTGCAATCCTTTACCGGGAGCAGGGCGACTTAGACGAGGCCCTCAGCCGGTTCGATGCCTTCATCGACGTCTACAACGGCAACTCGTCGCTGCGCGCCGACGAGCTCCTCGCGGTAGGTGTTGCGTGCTGGTATCTCGGCGCGACGAACCCGCAGCTCTTCAAGGACGCTTTGAAAGCCCTCGACGAGGCGAAAGCAGCTGACCCCTCGTCGATCGAGCCGACGATTTTCGCGGGCTCCTTGTTTCTCGAGAAATATAACAGCCCCGACGCCAGCTCGAGCTTTGACGAAGCGCTCTCCATGAACCCGAACCATCCCGAAGCTCTTTTCGGCATGGCCCAAGTGAAGGCCTTCGACGGCTCGCCCGAAGCGCTTACTTTGGCCGAGAAAGTGCTCGAAGTGAACCCGAATCACGTCGCGGCCCGCGCGTTCGTCGCGGAGCAGCATCTCGGACTCGAAGATTACGGCAGCGCGCGGTCGGAAGCGGAAAAAGCGCTCGAAGTGAACCCGCTGTCGCCCGATGCGCTCCCGATTTTGGCCGCGGCGGAGCTTTTGAGCGGCAACGAAGCCGGCTTCCGCGTGGTCGAGGCGCGCGCCCTCGAGAGGAACCCGCGCGACGCGGATTTTTACAACAAGCTCTCCGAGATCGCCGTCAATAATCGTCTCTACGAGCGTGCCGCGGATTTCGCCAAAAAGGCAGTGGAGCTCGACGAGCGCTCGTGGTGGGGCTACGGGCTTCTCGGCGTCAATCAGCTCCGGCTCGGTAATATCGAAGAAGGGACCAAGAATCTCGAGCTCTCCTTCAAAGGTGACCCCTACCACATCTGGAACAAGAACACGCTCGATCTTCTCGACACCTTCGTCGACTACGAAACGACGCTGACCGAGCGGTTCGAGATATTCATTGAACGTCAAGAATCCGATCTGCTCTCGGTCCACTACGCAAACGTCGCGGAAGAGGCCTACCAGAAACTCTCGGAGCTCTACCAATACGAACCGCCCACTCCGATACGGATCGAGGTCTTCCGGTCGCATGGCGACTTCTCGGTGCGGACGCTCGGGCTCCCCGGGCTCGGTGCTCTCGGCGTTTGTTTCGGCCGGGTGATTGCGGTCGATTCACCTTCCGCGCGCCAGAAGGGTCAGTTCAACTGGGCGTCGACCCTCTGGCACGAGCTCGCCCACTCGGTGACCCTCGGCATGACCGATCACAAAGTGCCGCGCTGGTTCTCGGAGGGTCTCTCTGTGCTCGAAGAGCGGCGCGCCCGCCCGGGCTGGGGTGACGACGTGAATCTCGGCTTTCTCGCGGCCTATCAGCGCGAGCGGCTACTGAAGATAGCGGAGCTGAATAACGGCTTCATGCGTCCCACCTACCCGCAGCAAATCGGGATCTCTTACTATCAGGCATCGCTCGTCGCGGAGCTCATCGAGCGCGACTTCGAGTTTCAAGCGATCCGCGACATGTTGGCGGCCTATCGTGATGATCTCTCGACGCCGGAAGTTTTTGAGAAAGTGCTCGGCCTGACGCTCGACGCGTTCGACACGCGCTTCGATGAATATTTGGCCGAGCGCTTCGACGCGATTGCCGCGACCCTTCGGCTCCCGCCCGAAGATGACAGGGCGCCCGACTCGGTCGAGGAGCTCGCGACCCGCGCCGAAGAAGACGCGTTCGATTTCATCGCTCAGCTCGAGACCGGACGCCGCGCCCTCGAAGAGGGCGACATCGAAAAGGCCGAGAAGCTTCTCGAGCGTGCCAAGAAGCTCTTCCCCCAATATGCCGGCGAAGGCAACGCCTATTTAGCACTCGCGAAAATCCACGAGGATCGGGGCGACATCCGCCGTGCCGCCCAAGAGCTCGCGACCTTCGTCGACATCAACGAGAACCACTACGATGCGCACGTCATGCTAGCCGGGCTCTACGTGGATCTGGACGAGAAAGCGAAGGCCGCGGAGATTCTGAAGCGCGCACTCTATATCTACCCGTTCGAGCTCGAGGACCATAGAAAACTCGCGGAGCTCTACCGCGCAACGGGGCGGAAGGATGAGGTTATCGTCGAGCGCCGCGCGCTACTCGCGCTCACGACGGACCGCGCCCAGGCACTCTATGAGCTCGCGCTCGCCTACCATGAGGCGGGGGACGATAGCCGCGCGCGCCTGGAGCTTTTGAGAGCGCTCGAGCTCGCCCCCGCTTTCAAAGACGGCCTCGCACTCTTGCTGAAGCTCTCACGTTCCAAGAAAGGCGACGGAGCGTGAGCCCGACATTGAAAAAGAGATTGTTTCTCGCTCTCGCGGCCGTTGTCGTCATGAGCCTCGCGGTCCCGATCGGGGCAAGCTTCTTGCAAGGGTTCGACGTTCCCTATGAGAATCACGCCTATAACGGGCGGTTCACCTTCGTTCGGGTCAAGTTCGAACCGACGCAATGGGGACGAGGTCCGTATCAGTGGGGGCTGGATCTCAAATGGAACCATGACTACCCCCAGGCCGAGCGGAATTTGATGACGATCCTGAAGCATCACACGTCGATATCCCCCAATATGGGGAAGAGCAACATTTACGCGCTCGACGATCCCGAGCTGTTCAGGTATCCCTGGGCCTATCTCTGCGAGGTCGGGTTCTGGAATCCGACGAAGGCCGAAGCCGAAAGCTTGCGCACCTATTTGCTCAAAGGCGGGTTTCTCGTCGTCGACGATTTCATCACGGAATGGCAGTGGTTCAACTATGTCGAGCAGATGCGCAAAGTGATGCCCGATTACCAGCTCGTAGAGCTGGATGTCTCGCATCCGATTTTCAATTCCTTCTTCTACATCGAAACGCTCGATTTCGAGCACCCCACCTTGCCCGGCTATCAGCCCGTTTACTACGGCATCTTTGAAGACAACGATCCCAAGAAACGGCTCATGGTGATCGCGAATTACAACCACGATATCGGCGACTATTGGGAATGGTCGGGAAGTGGCTGGGTACCCATCGATATCTCGAACGAGGCTTTCAAGCTCGGTGTCAACTACGTCGTTTACGGGATGACGCATTGAAGGCGTGCTTACTGATGATTGCTGACGGGATGCGGGGCACACCGAAAGAAAGGAAAGCTAGTCTTGGCTGAAGAAGAAAAAGTCGCCCTCGAATCCGAAGATGACATCGCCCTCGCGGACAAGCTCAAAGACGCTTATGCGAATGTTACGAGCGAGATCAAAAAGCAAATCGTGGGCCAGGAAGGCCCGATCGAACAGGTGCTCATATCTCTGTTCGTCGGCGGCAATTCCATCATCACGGGCGTTCCCGGCCTTGCGAAGACGATGATCGTGCACACCGTTGCCCAGGTCCTGGATCTCAAATTCGCTCGGATCCAGTTTACGCCGGATCTGATGCCGTCCGACATCACGGGCACCGACCTCGTGCAAGAAGACCCGCAAACGGGTAAGCGCGAGCTCGTCTTCATGCCCGGGCCCATCTTCAACAACATCGTGCTCGCCGACGAGATCAACCGGACGCCGCCCAAGACACAATCGGCGCTTCTCGAAGCCATGCAGGAGCACCAGGTCACGATTCAAGGACGCACCTATCCGCTCGAAGAGCCTTTTTTCGTCTTCGCGACCCAGAACCCGATCGAGCTCGAAGGCACCTATCCGCTTCCTGAAGCACAGCTCGACCGCTTCATGTTCAACATCATCATTGATTACATGCCGGAAGAGGACGAGATGGAGGTGGTGCGGCAGACGACGGCGATACAGGAAATTAGCTTCAACAACGTTATCACCGGTGAAGACATCCTGGCGTTCCAAAGGCTCGTGCGGCGCGTGCCGGTCGCGGAGTCGATCATGCGCTACGCGGTGCGCCTCTCACGGACGTCGCGGCCAGGCGAAGAGGGTGCTCCTGACTTCGTCGAGAAGTGGGTCGAGTACGGTGCGAGCGTCCGGGCGGCGCAGTACATCATCCTCGGCAGCAAGGCCCGGGCCATCATGGATGGGCGCTATCACGTGAGTTATGAGGACATTCGCGCCCTCGCGCCGCCGGTCTTTCGCCACCGCATCCTGACCAATTTCCACGCGCAGTCGGAGAAGATTTCCTCGGAGAAGATCCTCGACCAGCTTCTTGAAACGGTCGATGCTCCGAAATCAAGAATGTGATGTTCAGCATTCAGCATTCAGGATATTCGGATTTAGCTCGGCATGGCTGAAACACAGGAGCGGCTCGGGCAGTTTGTCGACCCTCACGTGCTTGGGCGCATCTCGAATTTGAAGTTGCTCGCGCGTAGTGTGGTGCAGGGGTTTATTAGTGGGCTTCATCGCTCGACTTATCTCGGGCGCTCGGTCGATTTTGCCGAGCATCGGGCTTATATGCCGGGGGATGACATTCGTCAGATCGATTGGAGGCTCTTCGCGCGGACCGACCGCTTCTACGTGAAACAGTTCGAGGCGGATACGAATACGAGCCTGACGGTGCTTCTCGACATCTCGCGCTCGATGAACTTCGGGAGCGAAGGCATCACGAAGCTCGACTATGCGCGCTACCTCGCGGCGTCGCTCGCGGTGTTCTCGCAAAAACAGCGCGATCGCATCGGCCTCGTCACCTTCGACGAGGACATCGTGGATTTCGTGCCCCCTTCGGCGAAACATCTCGAGATCGTGCTTCACACTATCGATCGTGTGAAGTCCACCAAGGCGGGCGAGTACCGGAAGCCTTTGCAAAAAATCGCCGGGGCGATCCAGCGGCGGAGCATCGTCGTGCTCATTTCGGATCTCTATGACGAGCCGGAGGCCATCCTCGACGCCGTGAAGGGGTTGCGGTACAAAGGGAACGACCTCATCGTCTTCCACGTTCTCGACCCCGCCGAGCTCAGTTTTCCCTATGACGGAGCCGCGAATTATCGAGACCTCGAATCGGGCGAGGCTCAGCCGATCATTCCCGAATATTTGCGGGACGAGTATCGCAAGCTCGTCCAGGAGCACATCTCGCGCCTGACCCACACGCTCGGTGATAATAAAATCGATTATGTGCTCATGGACACGTCCACACCGCTCGAATACGCACTTTTTCATTTCCTCTCGAGCCGTGAACGGATGACGCGGACGAGGTGAGCCCATGAGTTTTCTCACTCCTGCTTTTTTTCTCGGCGCGTTGGCGCTGGCGATCCCGGTCATCATTCATCTGACGAACCGTGAGAAGAAGGAAATCGTCGACTTTCCCTCGCTCATGTTTCTCCGGCGTATTCCGTATCGGTCAGTACGTCGGCAGCGGCTCCGCCATCTGCTACTTTTTGCGCTGCGCTGTCTCGCGCTGCTCCTCTTGATCTTGGCCTTCGCGCGCCCGTTCCTCGAATCGACGACGGCGGCGAGTGCTTTGTCTCTGGGACCTCGTGAAGTGGTTTTCGTGCTCGATCACTCCTACAGCATGGGCTACGAGGACCGGCTCGAGCGTGCCAAAGATGAGATACGCAGGCAGATTGCAATGCTTTCGCCCGACGAGCGCGCATCGGTCGTCGTCTTCTCGGATCGCGCGGAGATCTCGAATCAACCGACCTCCGACAAAGATCAGCTGAGAGCGATCGTAAACGGCGTCACGCTTTCGGCACGAACGACGCGCTACGGTCCCGCCTTGAAGCTCGCCAAGAAGATCGTCGACGAATCGTCGCTGACGCGGAAGGAAGTCTTCCTGCTGACCGATTTTCAGCGTCTCGGCTGGGAAGGCGATGAGGACGTTTGGTTTCCCGCGGATACGAAATTCACGACCATTGATGTCGGGAGCCCGAAATCTGCCAATCTCGCGGTGACGGGTGTGATTCTCGAGCGCAAAAAGACCGACAGAAGTAAGAACGCATCATCCTCAGTCTCAGTGCGCGAGCGGCTCATCGCTACCGCGCGTGTCACCTACAAGGCGCCCGATGGTGACCCGCCGGTCGAGACCAATATCCGACTTCTGCTCAACGGCCGTTCGCTCCAGTCGAAAAAGCTTCAGCTCGCCCCGAACAGCTCGACCACGGTGAGCTTCGATCCTCTGACGCTTCCGGGTGGCGTCTCGCGCGGGACGGTTCAGCTCGACGCCGACAAACTCGAGATCGACAACGCCTATCACTTCGTGCTCTGGCCAGGGCAATCGTTGAACGTGCTGTCACTGGACGGAAATCGTGGCAGAAGCCTCTACGTAGATCGCGCCTTGGCGATCGGCGAACGGCCGTCATTTCGCCTCGAGAGCAAACGGATGAGCCAATTGGGCGCCGCCGATCTGGCGGGTCGGCATGTGGTGCTCTTGAACGACGTCGCTTCGTTCGGGGCCGCTAGAGCGCGTCTTCTCGAGCGCTTTGTCAAAGAAGGTGGCGGTCTCATCATCGCACTCGGGGAAGCGAGCGGCCGGAACAGTTTCACCGGAGACGCCGCGCGACTCCTGCCGGCGCCGCTCGGGGGTTCCACCGATCGCGCTCGTGACTGGGGTGGGACATTGTCTTATTTGGATTACGGATCGCCGGTCTTCGAAATCTTTGGAGCACCGCATAGTGGCGATTTTTCCGCGGCCAAATTTTTTCGCTACCGCACCTTCGAAGGGCCGATTTCAAGCGGCATACTCGCACGCTACGATGATGGGGCTGTAGCACTTGCCGAGAAGACCATCGGCGAGGGTCGAGTGCTCGTGTGGACGTCGACGCTCGACACTTTCTGGAACGACTTGGCGTTGCAGCCCGTGTTCTTGCCTTTTCTGCACCAGCTCATAAAATACGCCGCTGGCTACGCGGAGGTGAACGCATGGCATACCGTCGGCGAGGTCGCGGATCTCGAGCAATTTCTTGCCGTGGCAGGCGAGGACACAGCATCCGATGGCGAACGGAAAGTCGATCTCGTCGTCTCGTCGCCTTCCGGAACGCGCACGATCATCCCGCCGAGCGAAGAACGCGCGCTCTTGTCGCTTTCGGAGCAAGGATTCTACGAGATTCGCCAGGCAGGCAGCGGTTCTGGGACGGCCGTGGCCATGGCCCTCGCGTCGAACTTGGATTTGACCGAGTCCGATCTCGCCAAGCTCGATCCGGAGGAGCTCGTGGCCTCGGTCACCTTTCGTGACTTGAGCGCCGCCGCTCCCGCCGCGGGGGAGACAGTGGCCGACCGAGAAGGACGGCAGGGCTTTTGGTGGTATTTGCTCGTCGCCGCTTTCATTGCTCTGGCGATGGAGACAATCCTTTCGAATCGCTTGTCGCGCGCTCGGACCGTGGTGTCTGCTGTCGGCTAAGTCAAGCTATACTAGTAAGTAAGCGTGAAGCGCTTTGGGCACGAACAGCTAGATGATTTTTCGGAGCTTAGGCAATGGAGATTTTCGAGACATCGGGCTACCCGCAATTACTTCGAGTCATCCGCTACGTAAGAAGCCGTTGGCGTATCCGGAACACGGTCAGAGGCATCGCCTTTCTTCTGCTGTTCGGGCTCGTGGCCTTCGCCATCTCCGCTTACGGGATGGAGTATTTCCGCTATAGCGCGTGGTCCGTCCGGCTCTTCCGCATCTTTACTTATGTTGCGCTCGTCGGCGTCGCTTTGCGGTTCCTCATACGCCCTCTCGCGAAGCGCGTCACTAACGAACAAGTCGCACTCTATATCGAAGAACACGATCCGTCCTTGAAAGAGGCCCTCTCGAGTGCGCTCGAGGTGGGCGGTTTCGAGAATGGCGAGGGCCGGACGAAGAAGGCTGATGCGAGCGTGTCGCCTGCTCTCATCGAGAAGCTCGTCGAGCAAACGGTGGAGCGCTGTGAGTCTATCGATTACGGGCACGTGATCGATCAAGATGGTCTGAAGAAAAGCTCAGCCGTTTTCCTTGCCGTGGCGGTTGCCGGAATGATTGCGGTCCTGCTCAGCCCCGGCTTTTTGCGCTACGGTGCGGGGCTTCTTCTCAACCCGATGAGAAGCGCCCAAGCGGCGAGCCCTTACTTGATCGTTGTCGAGCCCGGTGACATCGGCGTCGCGCGCGGCGCCGATCAACTCGTGACGGCGGAGCTTCAGGGATTCGATGCTGAAGAGTCGGATATCGCTGTCAAGAGCGAAGGCGAGGACGAGTGGCGCCGTTTACCAATGAGCTTCGACGACGAGACGGGACTCTATTCGTTCATGCTCTTCGATCTCGAGGACCCGACGGAATATTACGTCGAGGCCCATGGCGTCCGGTCAGATTTATTTCGCGTGGATGTCTCGGATCTGCCTTACGTGCGGCGTATCGATCTCGAATACGAGTTCCCGAGCTATACCGGGCTCTCTCCGCAGCGTGTAGAGGACGGGGGCGACATCGCGGCGCTTCGAGGAACCAAAGTCCATCTGAGCATCCATCCGACGGTCCGCGTCGCCGGTGGCGTGCTCGCGGTTGAAGACAAGGATCCGGTGCCGCTCCAGCTCGGCCCGGACGGCAATTTGTCGGTGACGCTCGAGCTCGTCGAGGACGGTTTCTATCGCATCGATCTCGAATCCTTCGACGAAACGTTGCAGCCTGCATCTCCCGACTACGCCATCGAGCTTCTGTCGGATCAGCCTCCTTCGGTGACGATCGTGAAACCCGGCAGGGATTCGAAAGTGAATCCGATCGAGGAAGTGTTCACCGAGATCAAAGGCGAAGACGATTACGGCCTGCGCCGCCTCGAGCTCGTCTTTTCGGTGAATGGGGGCGAAGAGCAGATCGTCGTGCTTTATGACGGACGCGGGAAGAAAGAAATGATCGCGGGCTACACATTCTTCCTCGAAGATTACGAG
This sequence comes from Acidobacteriota bacterium, assembly GCA_004356105.1. Taxonomy (GTDB): domain Bacteria; phylum Acidobacteriota; class Vicinamibacteria; order Marinacidobacterales; family SMYC01; genus SMYC01. The sequence continues at coordinate 39,590 of SMYC01000016.1, forward strand.
CTTCAGCCAGGCGATTTCATTTCCTATTATGCGCGCGCCAAAGATGTCGGCGGCACGCAAGTGGCGATGACGGACATCTATTTCATCGAAGCGCGGCCCTTCGATCGCCAATATCGTCAAGCCCAAGGCGGGATGCAGGGCGGCGGTGGCGGCGGTATGGAAGGCACGCTGTCCCTCCGTCAGCGCGAGATCGTGGCAGCGACGTTCAAGCTCATTCGCGACAAGGCCAAGTACAAAAAGCGGGACTGGGAAGAAAATCTCACAACGATAGCGCTCATGGAGGGCCGGCTTCGGGATCAAGTTACCAACTTGCTGCGCCGCATGGGCAATCGCGGTATTACCGCTGTGGATAGTGATTTCGTGACCATCAGCGAGTCTTTGAAAAAGGCCATCGATGAGATGGGCTTGGCCGAGGAGAGCTTGACGGTCAAAGACCCGGACGAAGCGATGCCGTTCGAGCAGCGGGCGCTACAACATCTGCAGCGGGCCGATGCCTTTTTTCGCGAAGTGCAGGTCTCCTTCCAACAGGGTGGCGGCGGTGGCGGCGGTCAGGCCGCAAGCGCCGAGGACCTCGCGGATCTCTTCGAGCTCGAGCTCGACAAGCTCCGGAATCAGTACGAGATGGTGCAGCGCGGACAGCGGCAGAGTGTCGACAACGAAGTCGATGAAGCGCTCCAGCGGTTGCAAGAGCTTGCGCGCCGCCAGCAGCAGGAGAACGAACGGATGCGCCGCCGGGCTAGCCGCCTACGCAACCAAATGGGTGGCGGCTCTGGCATGAGCCAGCGCGAGCTCGCTGAGCAGACCAAAGAGCTCGCGCGCGAGCTCGAGCGTCTCTCGCGCGATCATTCTTCTCCCGATCTCAAGGACACGGCGCGCCGCCTCGAGCAGGCGGCCAACGACATGATGCGAGCGGGAGCCAGGGGCGACGACGGCGCGCTCGCCGAAGGGCTGGCCGCGCTCGACAAGCTCAAAGACGCACGCCGTTTGCTCGACAAGAACCGGTCGGTGCGGCTCGAGCGCGATATGGATGATGTGATAGAACAGGTGGAGCGCCTGAAGGCGCAACAAGAGCGCATCCAGTCCGAGGTGTCTAAGCTCAGTGCACAAGGCCAGGGAAGCGGTGAGCGACTGAAGCGTATCTTCGAGCGCAAGGACGAGCTTGCCGAGCAGGTTGCCAATCTGGAATCCCAGCTAGATCGAATGGCGCGGGACTCGCGTAGCGAACAAAAAGAAGCCTCGCGTAAGATCCAAGAGGCGGCCAACTCGATTCGCGATACGAAGCTCAAGGAGAAGATCCGCTATAGCAAGGGTGTCGTTCAGGGACGCTCGGGACAATATGCCGATAATTTCGAGACCGTCATCGGCGAGGACATCGAATCGCTACGCGATCGCCTCGGTGAAGCGCGGGGTGCAATCGGCAAGTCCGAGCAAGACAAAGTCGCCGAGGCGATCAACCAGACGCGCGACCTCGTGCGGAACCTCGAGTCGCTTTCGGAGCGCATCCGGGAGCGCCGTGAGGCCGAGCAGGGCGAACGGGCCGAACTGGATCGGCGCGGCCAGGGGCGGCAGGGTCAGGAAGGACAGCAACAAGGACGAGAAGGTCAAGAGGGCCAACAGGGCCAAGCTCAGCACGGCCAAGAGGGTCAACAGGGCCAACGCAGCCAGGGAGGCGCCTCTGGGCCGAGCTCGATTGGGCCAGGCGACCAGACCGGTGGCGGCGGCTACCAGCCTGGACAATTCTCCACGGAAGAGCTCCGGCAGCTGCGCCGTGAGTTCCACGAGCGCGTGTCGGATGCCGAGGCCCTACGGCAGGACCTCGCGCGCCAGAAGCTCAACGTGCCCGACCTCGGTGAGATCATCCGCCGGATGAAAGAGTTCGATAAAAAGCAGATCTACTTGAATCCCCTCGGTCTCGAGCAGCTCGAAGAAGAGGTGTTGACAGATCTCAAGCAGTTCGAGTACTGGTTACGGCGCGAGCTCGAGGGCCTCACGGAGGGCGAGCTCTACGTCGCGGGCTCGGACCAAGTTCCCGCGGGGTACCGGAATCTCGTCGAGGAGTATTTTCGGGCGCTTTCGCGAGAGCAATGAGCCGCCCTGGCGGTAACCGAGCCGAGATGCTACGCTAGTTTCAAGCATCTTCCAAGAAAATCGGGGTTTCCCATGCCGAGAATTGCGTCGTTTCTTTTCGCCGCCGTGCTCTTGCTTACCTGGTCTGCCTCTGCCTCACCTGCTGGGCAGTCGCTCGGCGAGCTTGCGCGCAAGGAGCGTGAGCGCCGTGATGAGAACAAAGCCCAAGGCGTCGCCGCCCGAGAGTTCGCGGAGGCGGAGATCTTCGAACAGGAGGAGGACTTCGATGCCGAGGAAGGTGAAGACGGTGCCGACGCCAACGAAAGCGATCCCGACAACAGCACCGACATCGCCGGCGATCCAGAAGGGGCTAGAAGGCGCAGCTCGATAGGCCTCGACGCCGCCTTGGACGATCCCGAATCTGCCAACCGGGAAAACGAGAGCCGGGACCGTAGTCGACGCGAAGCCGATTTCCGAGCGCGCTATCAAACTGCAAAACAACGTGAGGCCGCCGCGCAAAAGCGCAAGCAAAACCTCGATGGTATTTACGTCGTCGAGGGAGTCCGGTATGTCGACGAAAAAGGGAATACGGTCATCGAATCTCTCGATCATTTGCGCCGCCTCATTCGGGAGGCCGAACAGGAGCGGCAGGCTGCAGCAGAGACCGTGAAGGCGCTCGAAGAAGAGGCGCATCGGCAGAACTATCCAAAAGGGTGGCTACGTTAGCCAGACCCAGCGTCGATCAAGCTTCCAGCCTCGACCACGCTTCCGTTCGAAACCCGCGCTCCATCGCCCACCACCGCGCCGAGCCGGTCGAGCTCCGGGTGCACGCGCTTTCCTTTGACGTCGATCGTGAGCTCGCGTCCCGAAGCGCTCGAGAGCTTCGCCCCCTTGCCGATCTCCACGCCCTCGCCGAGCACCGAGTCGAGCACGGTCGCGCCCTCGCCGATATGGACGTTGTCGAAAAGAGCGCTGCCTTCGACGCGAGCGCCGTCACCGACCGAGCATCCGGCCCCGATCGTGGTCGGGCCCACGAGGAGCACCCCGTCGCCGAGCCGTACGCCGTTTCCGAGCCTGATCGGACCTTCTAGGCGTACGTCCTTTCCGAAGCTCACGAAATCGAAATCGAAATCATCAGTACGTGCTCTCGAGGCCTCGTGTCTCGTCTCCGCGATGCCCAGGTCCTTCGCTCGTTGCGGGTCCGCCCAGATGTGACGTATGGCCGTCAGCACGTCCCATCCATAGGTCAAGGGCAACCACCACTGGGTGATAGCCTGCGGCCGAACCTTCGAGTCGCGCACGAGTCTCAGGATGAAATCGGGAAGCTCCAGCTCGCCGCGCGGGCTCAAAGGGAGATCGTCCAGTAGATTCAAGTCGTCATATTCGATGCAATAGCCTCCGACGCTGCAGAGCGCGCCGGGCTCGGGATTTGGCGGCTTTTCCACGATATCAATGACCGCGTCGAGCTCGCAACGGACCACCGCACGGTTTTGAGGGTCCGGCGCCTGCGTCACAAGGAGTCCGCGTCCGCCCTCGAGCAGCGCTTTCAGGTCGGCGTGATGATAAAAATCGTCTCCATTGAGCACGAGGCTTCTCTCGGAGATATAGGGACGCGCGGTGAGCACCGCATCGGCGGTTCCGCGTTGAGTCCGTTGCTCGGCATAGCGCAAACGGATACCGCGATACTCGCTTCCGAAATGAGACTCGATTTGCTCATGCCGGTAACCCACCACGAGTATGGCTTCGTCGACCAGACCGGCCAGTTGACCGAGCTGATGCTCGAGAAGCGGCCGGTCCCAAATGGGGATCAGGGGCTTTGGGCGTGTGCGGGTGAGCGGATAGGTGCGGGTCGATCGGCCCGCGGCGAGGAGCACGGCTTGCATAGTCTCGAGAGACGATCGTACCACGCTCCGCCGCGGTAGGTTAGATAGACAACGTGGATCCGCGGTACACTAAACCTGAGATCGAGACGAGCATGAGCAGCCTGATCGCCGAACGCGCTGCCGCGAATCTGCAAGTCGTGGACTTGTGTCGCGTTCGGCCTCACGAGCTTCGTCGCCTATGGGAGCGAGAGGCGCGGCTTTGGCGCCAGCGTTTCGACTGGGATGTGACGACCGCTATGTCCGCCCTCGAGCGAGCCGTCGATCGTGGCGGGCTCGTCGGCAAAGCTATCCGATGCGATGGCGTGACAGCCGCCTATGCCTACTACGTCGTCGAAGGTGATCGTGGCGTGATCTCAGGGCTCGTCGTCTCTCCGGCCTTTCGGGATTCCGAGATCGGGCGCATGATGCTCCAAGCGATTCTCGAAGACTTGTACCGCCGCGGAGTGCGTCGCATCGAGACCCAATTCGTTTGCTTCGATGCTCCGTGGCTCGCCGAATGCTTCGAAGCCGAAGGCTTTCAAACCTTTTGGCGTGATTTCCTTCGAAGAACAGTGTCGCGGGTCCACCCCGATGCTGGCTCCTCGAACCGCGTGGTGCTGCTGCGGTGGACGGCGTGGAACTTGTCCGAGATGGCGGCGTTGATGGAGCGCGCCCATCGAGGTGGCGCCGACGCCGAGATGAACGAGCTCTATCGTTCGAGCTCCGGTTGCCGTCTTCTGCTCAACAATATCGTGCGCCAGCGCGGCTGCGGGAAAGCTCTAACCGAAGTCTCCACCGTGGCACGCGAGCCGTCGACCGATGCCGCCGCGGGCTTTGCGATCGTAACCGAGATCGCCAAGGGGCATGGCCATCTTGCTCAAGTGGCCGTGGACCCGATCTTTCAGCGGCAAGGCGTTGGGCGTTTGCTTGTTACCAATACTCTCGATCGACTCGCGGCCATCGGGATCCGAACCTTGTCACTCATGGTCAGTCGCGACAACGATCGCGCCCTACACCTCTATCGTAGTCTGGGCTTCGAATCGATCTATCGCTTTCCGGTCTTCAGCCTCGAGCGCTAAAAAAAAGCCAAACGCCATGCGCCCGCTCACCGGGTGAGCACTTCGATTTCCGAGAGCGCGGGCGGTCTCCCGTCGATCCCACGAAGTTTTAGTCTCAGCCGCGCTGTCTCGAAAGGTGCTAGAGAGATCGTCTGGGTTCCGTTCAAAGGCGTCTCTATCAAGCCTTCGATGAGCGCGGCCACCGCGGGCCAGTCCGGTGGCCCGGCGCCGCGGGTCCCCGGTCGTCCACTTGCGGCACTAGCGTCATCAAAGAACAATTCGAACGCGACGACGGGCGTGCGCGGCACCGGCCCATAGTGAAAGCGGAGTCCTGCCACTTCGGTGAGCTCTTCGAGCTCCACCTCGAGCTCGAGGACCGTCTCTTTGGCTTCGAAGGGCTCGGCCGTGACGCCGTCGAAGAGCGCCTCGATACTTCCCGAGACGGGGACGCTCTCGAGAGCGGGTGCCTTTGCACCAAGCTTCGATCGAGTGGGATCGGGAAGGACCTCGAAAACGATGTCGGTTCCGAAATCTCGGACCGGGAGGAGAGCTTCCCGTTGCGTTTCTATACCGCTCAGAAGCCTCAAGAGCGCCGGTTTGCGAAAGGCGCCTAGATGCAGCACGACGTAGCGCACTTCGAGGTGCCTCAGCACGGCGATGGCGTCGGGGGAGGGAAATCGTCCGAGCGCGACTTTCAGCCATTGATGAGACATCGGGATGAAGCCGCTATCTCCGTTCAGCATGGGCCGAAAGTTGTGATGACGAGCCCAGAACATATAGCGCGTGTCCACTACTTTGAACGGAAGTTCGACGATCGGCCCCGGCTCGGCATCGCGCAGCCATCTATAGACTTCCGGCGGCGCATCGCGATGAGGCTCGAGCCGGTAAGGGAGCGCGGTGGACTCGACCACGAAGAAGACAAGGATGGCCCCGAATATGGTTTTGCGACGGCCGACGCCTTCGAGAAGCCATGCGAGGCCGTAGGCGGAGAATACAGACAAGCTCAATAACGGCAGAAGGCTGAAGCGCGTAAGCGCGCGCAACCCTCGAAAAAAGACGACATGCTCATAGAGAAACGGATGGATGGGAGTCGCAGGCCCGAGCGACAAAATGATACCCGTTAGAAAGATGGCCGCGTAGCAAACGCCGATGGTGCGCCCCCCGTTTTTCTTGACGAGCGTCGCGAGGCCCGTGCCGCCGAGGGTAATCAAGGTAAAGCCAGGAAAGAGAAAATCGGTGCGCCCCTCCGGGCTCGTCAAGGCTTCGGTGATCGATCGGTAGAGATGACTGGAAGAGGCTAGATAGGCTTGGGGCGTCGCGGAGAGCGAGCCGAGACCGGACAGGTCCCACTCGACGCCGAGCTCGCGATTCACCCAGAGATAGGGAAGCGCGAACGGTACGAGCACGGCTGCCATGGCGATGAGCGCTGCGAGCAGGTAGCCCCATTCGCGGCGCGACAAACCAGCGTAGGGAAAGAGTGTTATGAGCGCCACGCCGAGGGCGACCGCGGCGATGGCCCCGAGATAGGTACCTGACAGCGCTTGCAACACGAACGCCGCGGCTGCGAGGACGAGCCAGCGAGGCCGATGCGTCTCGGCATATCGGTGCAGCCCGGCGAGAAACAGAGGGATGAACGCATAGAGCTGCATTTGGAGGTGAGGGAGGCGATTGAAGCGGAAAGGAGCGAACGAAAAGAAGATGCCCGCGAGAATCGCGGCGAGATGGTCGCGCGTGAGCGCATAGGCCAGGAAATACATCCCGAGTCCCGAGGCGAACATCGAGAAGAGAAGGATAAAGTTGTTTGTCAATACGAGATCGTCCGTCAGCGCGAGAAGCGGGATCGCGAGAATCCCCTGTAATGTCAGATGTTCGGAATAGGCCAGCGTGTGCGGCAGCGGGTAGAAGGTGTTGGCTTCGAACAGCGCGAGCGGATCCTCGAGAAGCTGATGCGCCACCCAAGAGATGGCCCATGCGTTCAGCCGGGCGTCGCCGTTATCGAGCCGGGAGAATGTGGCCGGGTGAAACGCGAGCGGGTAGCTAAGGAGCACGGTGGCCACGGCGAAGACGAGCGCGGCCCAAGCAACCTCTCGCCCGGTTGGTCCCGAGTCGGCTAGAGGCGCGAGCCGGGGCTCCGGCTCGATGACGCCTTTGCGAGATTTCAGGGGCACGGACGATTCAATCGCAAAAGGGAAGGCAGAAGCAAGTTTTCTGTGTCTTTTTTCGCAACAATTGCGTTCTTCAGGAGGTTATGCGTAAAATGCCGCTTTTGTCGCCCGCGATAAGGATCTCGACAGGAGGAAATGGATGAGCCGCGACGGTAAGCACCTCTTTACTTCGGAGTCGGTTACGGAAGGACATCCCGACAAAATCGCTGACCAAATCTCAGATGCGATTCTCGACGCCCTTATTGCTGGGGACCCTAGCTCGCGCGTCGCTTGCGAGACTTTGGTCACCACCGGCATCGCGATCATCGCTGGCGAGGTGACGAGCAAATGTTACGCCGACTTGCCGCAAATCGTGCGCGACACGATCCGTGATGTCGGCTACACGCGCGCTAAGTTCGGGTTCGACCACGAGACTTGCGCCGTTCTCTCGACGATCAACGAGCAATCACCGGATATCGCGATGGGTGTCGACCCGGGCGGCGCCGGCGATCAGGGGCTCATGTTCGGCTTTGCCTGCGACGAGACCGAAGAGCTCATGCCCATGCCGATCATGCTTGCGCACAAGCTCGTGCGCCGCTTGTCAGAAGTGCGCAAGACCGAGGTGCTCGACTATCTTCGGCCCGACGGCAAGAGCCAGGTGACGATCGAATATGACGGGAACAAGCCGGCACGGGTCGAGGCCGTCGTCATCTCGAGCCAGCACAGCAACCTCGTCAAGATGGAGACCCTTCGTGAAGAGGTGAAGGAACAAGTCATCCAGCATGTCATTCCTGGCGACCTCCTCGACGACGATACCAAGTATTACATCAATCCGACGGGCCGTTTCGTCGTCGGCGGACCCCAAGGAGATTGTGGGTTGACCGGCCGCAAGATCATCGTCGATACCTATGGCGGCGTCGGCCGCCACGGAGGCGGTGCCTTCTCCGGCAAGGACCCGACGAAGGTCGACCGCTCGGCATCCTATATGGCGCGCTACATCGCAAAGAACATCGTGGCCTCCGATATTGCCAAGCGAGTGGAAATCCAGCTCGCCTATGCCATCGGTGTTCCCGAGCCCGTCTCGATCATGGTGGATACCTTCGGCACCAGCAATATTGACGAGTCCAAGATCGCTGCGTTGATTCGCGAGCACTTCCCGCTCACGCCGAAGGAAATCATCGCGCATCTCGACCTGAGGCGACCTATCTTCAAGAAGACCGCTGCCTACGGGCATTTCGGCCGCGACGAGCCCGAATTCACGTGGGAAAAAACGGACAAGGTTGACGATCTCCGTAAAGCAGCAGCCACATTGTGAGCAATCTGGGAAATATTAGTAATAGCGATCAATATTAAAAAGCGTAACGCAAAGGCGCAAAGAAGAGCAAAGTTGGATTCTAAAAGGGCGCTCGCTCGTTCGAGCCATTGTCCGCGAGGCTAAAATTCGCTCCGCCGAGGCTTTTTGTGGTGACGCCGTCGACGACGGGGACTGGGTTCGTTCATCGTTTCGAGGCGTTCGGGATCGAAGCCCACTGCCCAAAGCGTACTTGCGACGCCATAGACGATGTGCCCGTTAGGCGGGTAGCGTGGGCTGCTGCCGCCGGAGACGAGGACCTTCTTCTCTTCGCTTGATAGCTTGAGCTTCGTGTCGCGAGCGCGATACACCTCGCCCATACCACTGCTCCGATGGGCGCGAGGATCTCGTAAGCTCCGAGTCGGGTTCCCGATGGGAGGGCCATTCACGTTACTCACTGTTTGAAATCAGGTCTGCGAGTCCGGGGTAGTCGATTGGGTATTTGTTCGCACGATACAGGGTATGCGGAGCGTCGACTTCGTTCTTGTAGACGTATTCCCAAACGATATCGCCGGATGGCGTGACTTCACGCAATTTGGCGCCGGCGCCTTGATTGATCAGCGTATTTCCGTTCGGCAGGCGCTGAGCGCCCGAGATGTACCATGAGAAGAACCGTTCTGGCGGCTCGGGGTTGTATGCCCAGACCAGATCTTTGGGGCCATACGGCATGCCGTCTAGTGCCTCGTAGCTGCCGTCTGGATTCACGTCTGGTGTGAACTCGACGACGGTCGAATACGGCCGCGAATCATCATCGCCATTGTTGAATATCAATATGTTCCCAGCGCCCGGAAGGCCCGGGTGGATCCACTGCACGTCGTGCTGAAGGAAAAGAGTGCGATCGTTTTCGCTGCCGCGGTCGTAATTCGCTGGGTTACCCCATCGATACAACAAGTCACCGCCCTTGCCATAGCGACCACCAGAGTGCCCAGCGGATTGCTGTGGCGAGGTGCTGTGATCGATGATCAGGATTTCACTCATCGATCGGAAAGACATAGCGATTTGATCCAGCTCCGGGTTGTAATCAAGGGCGTTGGCATGGGTCCAGTCGGCCGACACGGTTCCATCATCGGAGTTCTGCCGAAACACATTGATATTGAGATGCTCGGGATGGTCAGCCACAACACCGTAGTTGGATTTCCCTGGGTCGAAATCTTGAATCAAGTGATGCCGGATACTCCACTCCCAGACGACATCCAGAGTGTACGGATTGACCTCGATGACGCCCTCGTACCAGAACTCACCGTTTTCCGCGACATGTTCAGGATCACGCCCCTGAGAGACAGCCTCGTCCGAGGTCACTTTTTCCCACACGAGCGTCAGAACATTGCCGTTATCCAACTTGACGACATCATGATGATTTATGTAATTGTCGGTGTTCAGGTTGATGCGCCATACCAGTTCACCCGACGCCGTATATTCTTCGATACAACCTGTCCTACCGCCCTGGGTGAAGCCTTTCGGACGGCCATTGCTAGACACCAAGCGGTGGCCATTCGGTAGCAATTGGGAGTAGGAGGGGTAGTAATCGCCTTCAAACGTAGCCACGATCTCTTTGGCGTCGTTGATCAGAAAAGACTCTTTGACGGCGCTTGGCTCAATGAGCACGTAGCCAGGTGAAACACGATCCCAATCTGTGTCGACCAGATCCCGGTCCGCACCTATGGCGAGTCTCTTGACGTTATTTTCAGGCATTTCACTGATTTCGGTCCCAACCGGACCTGCCATGCCACCGTTTGAGCTCGGCATATTCTCAACACCACAATCCGAGGTAACGGTCATTGTCGATCGGTAAATCGGACGCAATGTCGGCGCATCACTGCCGGCTGCACCTTCCCGCTCGTCATTGCCCGAATTCACGCCACAGCCGCCGGCGATCGTCGCGATCCAGATAATCGTTACAAGTAGCAGTCGAAGTTTGTTCGCACTCATATCTCACTTTGCTCAGCGAAATTGTCCAAGTAGTCGGCCTCACTTGGGACATTTTCGAATCGAACAATATAGGATCTCCACCACCCCAACAACCCTCACGCCGACGAAGCACGAGAAGGCCATTCGCCCCAAGCCGCCCGAGACCCCCTATTATTCCGGAAGAGACTTCTTTTCTTTCTTTTTTTCTTTGCGCCTTTGCGTTACGCCTTTTTTAACATTGATCGTTTTTATCAATATTGTCCGGGGATCTACGTGCGCACGTTGAAGAGCCCATATAGCGCCGCGATGCTGAAGAGCACGTTGGGGGCCCAGGCAGCCAAGACGGGTGGAAGGAACGCCATCTCGCCCATGAAAGCGAACACGCGGGTCGTCACGTAATAGGCCAAGCCGATCGCGATGGCAATTCCGATGCCGTAGAGTGCGCCTTTTTTTCCCGGGCTAAACGAGAAGGGTATCGCGATGAGCGCCATTACCATCGCGGCTAGCGGGAAGGAGAACTTTGCATGTTGGGCCACGCGAAGGGGGACGACGTCATAGCCTGCCTGCTGCAAATCGTCGACGTAGCGGGTCAGCTCCATGTAGGTCATCTGATCGGAGCGCTTGACCTCCTTGACGAAGTAAGACGGTGGCTCCATGTCGTGGATGAGGAGGGTCTCGAAGCTCTCATGCTTCCCGCCTTCGACGAAATTGCGCCTCCATCCCCGGGAGAAAATCCATGCGCCCTGCTCCGACGCCCATTGAGCTTCTTGCGTATAGAGACGTTCGGTGATGGTGAATGGGTCGGTCTGAAACTTGTAGACCGCGAGGCCGCTAAACTTCTGCAGATTCGAATCGTAATAGGCGTAGTTGTAGAGCTCTTGCCCCTCTCCCATCATCCATTGACGGTTCAAGACATTGTGGGTCTGGACCGGGCGGTTCTTGATCTCGTCGCGAAGCTCCGCCGCGCGGCGATTGGCGTAGGGGAGCCAATATTCTTGGAGCGCGAAACAGCCCGCGCTCACCATGATTCCTATCAAGATAACGGGCACGGATATCCGGTAGAGGCTTATTCCCCCGGCTTTCGCCGCCGTGATCTCGCTCGTCTTTGTCAAGATGGCGAAACAGACAAGGGTCGCCATGAGGGTTGCGAGAGGCAACATGTGAAAGAGAATCTGCGGCTGGGCAAAAGCGAGATATTGAAGAACGAGCGTTCCCTTTATGTTGTGCTCGAATGCATCGGCGATCACATCGATGAGCAGACCGAGGATGTAGACGCTCACGAGTGCTACTAGTATCAGTAGAAAGAAACGCGCGAACTCGCGACCGATATAGCGATCGAGCGTGTTCGGGAAGCGCAAGCTTATCCGTGGGACGCGGACCACGACGATGGTGCGGTCGGGTGTGCTCGCTCGTCTCTTGCGGAGAGCGTGGAGCTTTACTGCCAGGCTTGGCCAAAGCCTGTCGATCCCGAAAAAACCGGCTCCTTGAGATTCCCGCGCCGCACGTATCAGGAGCGCTATTGCCATACCGCCGAGAAGGATGTTGGGCGTCCACATCCCGAGAAAAGGTGACAAGCGGCCCGTTACCGCCATGTTCTCGCCAACATCGATGATGATGTAGTAAGTAAAAATGACGGCCAGGCTCACGATGAAGCCCCATGAACGACCGTCTCGTCGATTGCTGATGCCGAGCGCGAGGCCGAGCACCCCGAAAACGAAACAGGCAAAGGGAATCGAGAATTTCTTGTGGATCTCGGTCAGATAGATAGGGAGCTTCGTTTCGGCATAAGACTGACGCAGCTGGCTCAGGCTGAGCTCGCGTGCTCCCCGCGGCACGTTGATGTCTTCCGGTGGGAAGAAGGTGTGCGTCGGTAGCGGAAGAAAGATCTCCTTCGAGACCTGTCTCTGATATTCCGCTGGCTTGCGATGCGAGACCTGATGCAGCTCAGCGTCTTTCAGGTAAAACGTCGCCGTCCGCGCCTCGGCGTCGATGAGGAGCTGTCCCTGGCTGGCGAAAGTCACGCGCGGAGATTGGGGCTCCGACAAGTCGGCAAGGATCACGTTCTCCCAGTAGCCCACGCCCGTCGGCGTGTCGAGCACCAGGAACATGAGATTCGGGAAAAGCCGGTCGTAGAACACCCGCGGCCGGACCTCAGTGCCCGCTTGGGACGTCAGGATCTTGAAGAAGAGCTGGCGGACGTGCTGATTCGAGTCCGGCAGCACTTTAATAATGAGGTAGGATGACGCTCCCCAGGCGATCGTGGCCGCCACCAATATTGGGATGAGCAGCCGGTACAGACTCACGCCGCTCGCCCGCATCGCGATGATCTCGCTATCCGCGGCGAGTCGTCCTAGTGCTATGAGTACCCCGAGCAAGAAGCCCATCGGGATGGTCAAACAGAGGACGCTCGGGAGCAGGTGTAACAGGATGCTGAGCGTGTCCGCCAATGACGCCGATTGGCTCACGATCCTCTGGGCGAAGCGCAGGATCTCGTTCAGCAGGATGACGAAGGTAAAGACGCCTATCCCCAAAATAACGCTCGGGAACACTTCACGCAGGACGTAGCGGTCGAGGATCCGCAGCATGTTCAAGTCTAGCCGGATGTCGGCATGGAGCTCATCTTTTTACAAAGTAGCATAGGCGGGTAGCTTTCTTCCACTGCTTCAGCATCTTGGGGTAAATCATTGAACGGTCTACTATATCTTGTTGTTTTGCCTGGGCTGGGCGCGAAACCTGTGCTAAGCTTTCCACCTTCTGGGGTCAAAATGAGGCTTGAGCGAGTCGACATCACGGGTTTCAAGAGTTTCGGCGAACGGGCCGAGCTGACGTTTCACAAGGGCGTTACGGCCATCGTTGGGCCGAACGGCTGTGGCAAGAGCAACATCGCTGACGCTATCGGCTGGGTTCTGGGCGAGCAGAGCGCCAAGAACTTACGCGGCCAGAAGATGGAGGAGCTCATCTTCAACGGTAGCGAGACACGGCCGGCGCTGTCGCTCGCGGAAGTGAATCTTCGGGTCTCGAACGTAAACGTGCCCGTGCCCACGAAAAAGGGCGAGACCGAGAATAACAAGAAGAGCTCGAAACGGGGTGAAGTGCTCGTCACCCGGCGCCTCCATCGCTCGGGCGAGAGCGAATATCTTCTCGACGGCAAAGCCAGCCGCCTCCGGGACGTCCAGGACCTTTTCATGGGGACGGGCGTCGGCTCGAAAGCTTACGCCATCATCGAGCAAGGAAAGATAGGGCTCATTCTCTCCAGCAAGCCGACCGACCGGCGCGCCATCATCGAGGAAGCCGCCGGCATCACGAAGTACAAATCGCGGCGCCGTGCGGCGGAGCTCAAGCTCTCGGCTGCCCAGCAGAATCTTTTGCGCGTCAACGACATCGTGTACGAGATCACGCGGCAGATGAGCTCTTTGAAGCGCCAGGCCGGCAAAGCTCGCCGTTACAATCGTCTCCGAAAGGCGATGGATCGTCTCGAGAAAATATTTTTCGTCAAGCGCGCGGAGCTACAGGAGACAACGCTCAAACACTTCCGCGCGCGCCTCGCCAAAATTTCCGACGAGGAACTGCGTCGCTCGACGAGTCTCACCATTGCCGAGGGCTACCTCGAGCGAACGCGTCTCGCCCAGGCGGATGGTGAAGTTGTTTTGACAGATGCGCGCGAGGCTTTGCATCAACTCGAGCTAACCATCGAGCGTCTCGACCAATCTATCGTGCGCCACAAAGGCCAGCTCGTGGAGCTCGACAAGCGACGCGCCCAACTCGAGACGGAAATGAAAGAGCTCGATGCCCGTCGAGGACCGGTGCTCGAGCAGCTCCAAACACGTCAAAAAGAAGAAACGGCGCTCTGTGGGGATCTCGAAGGGCGGGAAGAGCGGACGCAGGAGCAACAGGGGCTTCTAAAAGAGGCGAGCCTGTCCCTCGCGGAGCTCGAGTCTAAAATCGAAGAGCGCCGCTCCGAGATCGTGCATCGCATCAGTAAGATCGCCGCTTTGCATAATTTTCTTCAGGGCGTGCTCGCGAATGGAGACAAAGTCTCGGCGGAGCTCCTCAAGCTCTCGGAGGAGGAACGTGAAGTCGGGGCCGAGCGGTCACGTCTCGTATCGATGCTCGGCGAGACCAAAGGTGAGCTCGACGCGCAAGAAAAAACGGGGGCAAGGCTCGCCGATGAGCGCACCGAGCTCGAAGCAAAGGCGTCGGCCGCACGAGAGCAGCTCGAGGCGCTCGACACGCGCATGGCTTCTGACAAGGAAAAGCTGTCCGGGCTTTCGGCTCGGCTGACATCGCTCCAGGAGCTCGTTTCGGCGCGGGCCCATTTCGGAAGCGGGGCTAGGCTGCTTTTGTCTCGCGGGGCGGCACACGGCGTTCGGGTGAAAGGCTCCGTTGCGGACGCGCTCGAGGTCGAAGAGCGTTTCGAGCGTGCCGCAGAAGCATTTTTCGACACGGCGCTCCAGAGAATCCGGGTCGAGAACGAAGACGACGTCCGTCGCGCCCGTGAGCTGCTTCAAGAAGAACAGGATGCGGAGCGTTCCGAGCTTCTCGTCGAATCCCTGCCATGCTCGCCTCCTCCCGATCTCACGCCGGTAATTTCCACACTTCGAAAGCGAGGTCTCTCCGGGATCGTTGGCCGGTTGAGCGAGTTCTTGAGCTGGACGTCGGACGCGGCGCCTCTTCCCGACGCGATCGTCGTCGAGAATTTCGAACAGGCTCTCAGCTGTTATCGGGAGGAGCAAGCTTCTTACGTCACTTTGGGCGGTGAAGTCGTGACCTCTTTCGGGGTCATCGGCATCGGTCCCGGCGGAGCGAGCGAAGGTCTGCTTCAAACCAAACGCGAAATTCGTGAGCTCCACGAGGCGGTCGCGGAGGCAAAGGGTCAACTCGAGGCGGCTACCGGACGCCGCGGGGGGCGAAAAATCGAGCTCGAACGTGTGTCGAGTCGGCTTCTGGCCGTACGCGATCAGCAGCACGATCTCGAGAAAAAACTGGTGGGCCTCGAGCACAAAAGAGACCAGCTCTTCGAGGAGAACGAACGGCTCGAGCGTAAGCAAGATGTTCTAGCCGGGGAGCGCGCCCGCGCGGAATCTGAAAAGGCAACGCTCGCGGCCAAACGGACCGAGATGGAATCTACCCTCGACGTCGAGGAGAAGCAGAAAGCGGGCGCGGAGGACAGTCTCGACACGTCGCGCGGCGAGCTCGCCGAGCGGCGCACGAGTGTGGAAGCGCTTCAAGTCCGTGCCGCCGAAGAAGCCTCGAGGCTCGCCGCGCTGAAGGAACGCCGCGACGCGGTGCGCGTCGACGTGCTGCGTCTCGAGGAAGGTGCCGCGGAGCTCGGGTTGCGCCTCGAGCGGAACGGCCGAGAGCAAGAAAGCTTGACGAGTCGAAAAGCGCAGCTCGGCGAAGCCGTCGTTACGGCGGAGTTGGAGCTGAAGTCCTCGGTCGCATCGCGTGGCGTCAAAGAAAACCTCGTGCGCAAGCTCGAGACCGGTGTGGTCGGTTTACGCGAGCGGGTCGAGACGACACAAACCGCTCTCAAGGCGCGGCGCGGCGAGCTCGAGGAAGTGCGCGAGCGACGCTCGCACGAGGCCGTCGAGGTCGCCAAGGAAGAGTCGGAGCTCAAACACTTGAAGGAGAGCTGCGAGAGTGCTTTTGCCATGTCGCTTCAGGACACGGCCGGTCTCCTCACCCCCGTGGAGCTTCTGCGCGACGATGAGGAAATCCAGGTGGAGCTCAAAGAGCTCAAGACGAAGATCGATGCTATCGGCACCGTCAATCCGATGGCGGACGAAGAATATCGCGAGCTCGAGACACGCCACGAGTTCATCACGAAGCAGCGACAAGATCTCCTCGACTCCATCGAGAGCACCGAGACGGCGATTGGCCGTATCGATCGCACATCCCGCCAGCGTTTTCAGGAAGCCTTCGATATTATCAATCGAGAATTCGCCATAACGTTTCGCCAGCTCTTTGGCGGTGGTAGCGCCGGCTTGCGGCTCGTGGACGAGCAGAATGCTCTCGAGAGCGGCATCGACATCATCGCTCAGCCGCCCGGAAAGACCCTCCAAAACGTGCTGCTATTGTCGGGCGGCGAGAAAGCAATGACCGCCATTGCGCTTTTGTTCGCGATCTTTCGCTATCGGCCATCGCCTTTCTGTCTCCTCGACGAGGTGGATGCACCGCTCGACGACGCCAATGTCGGCCGCTTCGTCAACATGCTGAGCGAGCTTCGAGATACGACGCAATTCATCATCATCACCCATCACCGAAAAACGATGGAGACGGCGGACCACCTCTTCGGCATCACGATGGAAGAGCCAGGAATCTCGAAGCTCGTTTCGGTCAACTTCGTCGAAGGAGACGAGGCTCCAGCCGAAGCGTTGGCCTCGACACCGTAGCGGGCTATCCGAAACTGCAGGCTGGAAAAGATCAATAATAAAAAGGCGTAACGCAAAGGCGCCAAGCCGCAAAGGTCCGTATACCAAAGGTCCGTATCCCACCCTAAAGATTACGTACCGATCCAAAGAGGGCCTTCGAATCTTCTTCCTTTTCTTTCTTTGCGCCTCTGCGGCTTTGCGCCTTTGCGTTACGCTTTCCTTAATATTGATCTTTTCGAGGTTCGGCGGCGCGACGATTGCGTCGTCCCGGAGGCGCGGCATACACTGCGGGTCTCTAGTTGAGGGCTCTATTGACCATACTGCTCGAACAAGAAGTCAAGTTTCGCCTGCAGGAGGCGCGAGATGGTGCGGCCAAGCTCGAGGCGATCGGCGCCCATATCGAGAAACCGCGTCATTTCGAGCAGAATGTGCTCTACGACTACTCGGATAGGCGGCTCCGCAAGCGAGACGAAGCGCTCCGCCTGCGCCGCGTGGGGGGGGACCAGGCCTGGCTCACGTGGAAGGGGCCTCATCATGGGAGCGGCCGGATCAAGCAGCGTCGTGAGTTCGAGACCTTTCTCAGCGACGCGGACGCAGTGGAGGCGATTTTCGAAGCAATCGGACTCGTCGAGTGTTTCCGCTACGAGAAATACCGAGCGATCTACCGCGTCGGGTCAGCCATCCTAACGGTCGACGAGACCCCTATGGGTGTTTTTCTAGAGATCGAGGCGACGCCCGCGATCATCACGGAGATGGCGGGCCGGCTCGGCCTCGACATGGAGGATGCCATCAATCTCAGCTATCCCCACCTCTATGAGCTGTATCGCGACACGACGCCCGGAGCGCCCGAGTTCATGGTGTTCTCAGAGGACCCGTTGACACCCTCATGACGCCTCCGCTTCGAAAAGCCATGGTCCTCGCGGCGGGCTTTGGCAAACGGCTGAGGCCGCTGACGGTGAATCGAGCCAAATCGGCGCTACCGGTTCTCGGTAGACCCATTATTGAATATGTCCTGCGGAGGCTCGCTCGGGCCGGTGTGCGGGAAGCCGTCGTGAACCTTCACCACGAGGCGAAGATGGTGGAGGCTGCGCTCGAGGGCGGCCCCCCGGAGCTCGCCATAGAGTTGTCCGTCGAGTCCGAGCTCCTGGGAACGGCGGGCGGGTTGAAGCACGCCTCGCATCACTTCGAGGATGAGGCCGCGTTTCTGCTCGTGAACGCCGACACCCTCGTCGATTTCGACGTCGAGAACCTTGTACGCACCCATCACGAGACCGGCGCGATGGCGACCTTGCTCTTACGATCGAGACCATCGG
Source organism: Acidobacteriota bacterium (assembly GCA_004356105.1). Classification (GTDB taxonomy): domain Bacteria; phylum Acidobacteriota; class Vicinamibacteria; order Marinacidobacterales; family SMYC01; genus SMYC01. The sequence goes on from SMYC01000016.1 coordinate 57,664, forward strand.
GGAGTACCTACTCCACGATATCCGTCAATGCCGATGGGAGGATCGACGCCGTTCTCACCGGAAGTGAGGAAGGAGAGCTCATGTTCGCCGGCGTCTGGGTCCTCTCGCCGAACGTACTCGATTACCTCTCGGGCGAGCCTGCGGGGCTCGAGAAAGAGCTCTTGCCGCGACTGATCGAACAAAGATCCGCGGTTGCCTGTGTTCAGGATACGACGTGGATTACCATCGATACCCTTGAACGTTATTGGACAGCCTGTCTTACGATGGCGCGCGCGCGGTTCTTCGAGGACGATTGGAACGTGAGCGTCGTGCCGAATCACGATCGGGCGCGAGTCCTCGCGGGCGGTGGCACACGCATCGATCGTCGGGCTTCGTTTCGGGGGGACGTCATTCTCGGCGCGGATTGTCGTGTGGCACGAAGCGCTCGAATCGAGAGCTCGATTTGTTGGGATGGCGTGGTGATTCCGAAGGGCGCAAAGATATCCCGATGCATCATCGCGGAAGCCGTCGAGCTTTCGCCGAACATGGAGCTCGAGGACAAGCTTGTCATGCACGTTGGTGAAAATAGCTCTGGGCTCAGGCGCCGCGAGATTCACGGGAATCTCGTGATCAGTAAAATCAGACGTGAACGGGCACGAGGCCTGTGAGTCTCACGGACGAGCCGCTCGCCGAGCGCGTCGCGCGCTTCGCTCACCGTCACGCGATTAGAGCGACGACACCGATGGTCGGGGACGCGTCGAATCGCGCTTATTTCCGTGTGGAGCTCGAAAGCGGCGAGACGCGCGTGCTCGCCCTTTTGCCGGAAGCTTTCACACAACGAGAGCTGCCGTTTCTGAACGTCGCCGAGCTATTACGGGCGATGCCGATTCGCGTGCCGGAAGTGATGGAGGTCTCGGGCTCCGAAGGGATTTTGCTCCTCGAAGATCTGGGCGACCGCTTGCTGCAGGATGCCGCGGAGGAGAGCTCGGATACTTGCAAGAGAGAACTCTACCGAAAAGCGATCGAAATGCTCGCCACCCTACAGCTCCGCGGAAAAGAGCTCGAGAACGAGCGCTATCTGCCGTTTCGCATCGTCCTCGACGAAGCGAAGTTCTTTCAAGAGCTCGAGTTCTTTCGCGAGCACTTTATCGAAGGTCTCCGGGAGGCGCTCCTTCCGAGCATCGAGCTCGAGGAGCTCGAGTGCTTTTTTAGGGTAATCGCCAAAGAGTTGACGACCAAGCCCGAAGCACTGTGCCATCGTGACTACCACGCGCGCAATTTGATGCTTTTCTCCGGCGAGCTCGTTCTAATCGACTTCCAGGATGCGCGGCGCGGCCCAATGGCCTACGACCTCGTTTCTCTCTTGAACGATTCCTACGTTACCCACGAACCAGATTTCGTCGGCGAGATGACGGCGCTTTTCGAAGACCGCGTCGGCGCCACCGTTCTCGAGGACTATGACATCGCCGCCCTACAGCGCAACCTCAAAGCTCTCGGCACCTTCGGCTATCAAATCTCGCGGCGCGGCAACGACGTCTATGAGCGCTATCTCGAGCACACGGTTGCGATGGTACGGGAGAATTTCGAGCGCAATCCGCGATGGGATGCCCTGCGGCGTATACTGGCGCGATATGAAAAGGGGCTTGGCTGAGGGTTAGGGATGACTAGCGAAGCACAAGTCTACGTCTCGGATTTGTCTCAGCACGAAGGCGAGACGGTCACCATGCGCGGCTGGCTTCACAATCGGCGCTCGAGCGGGAAGCTCCAATTTCTCGTCTTTCGTGACGGTTCGGGATTCATGCAGGCGGTAGTATCGAAAGCAGACCTACCGGAAGAGGCGTGGGAGCGAACGCGCGCCCTCACCCAGGAAAGCTCCATCGAGCTCGAAGGGACCGTTCGCAAGGACGCGCGGGCTCCGGGGGGCTTCGAGCTGACGGTGAGCGATGTGAAGGTGTTCCAGATTGCGGAGGACTATCCCATCACGCCGAAGGAGCACGGCGTGAACTTCCTCTTGGACAACCGGCACCTCTGGCTCCGTTCGAAACGCCAGCATGCCATCCTCCGTATTCGGAACGAAGTGATCATGTCGGCCCGCCGCTATCTGGATGACCAGGGATTCATTGGCTGCGACACGCCAATTTTTACGCCGAATGCCTGCGAGGGCACGACGACCCTCTTCGAAACGAAATATTTCGACCAGAGAGCCTTTTTGACGCAAAGCGGACAGCTCTATAACGAAGCCATCGCGATGGCAGTGGGGAAAACGTACAGCTTCGGACCAACGTTTCGCGCGGAGAAGTCCAAGACTCGCCGGCATCTCATCGAATTCTGGATGATCGAGCCAGAGGTCGCTTATCACGAGCTCGACGACACCATCGCTTTGGCGGAGAACTTGATTTGCGCCATCATCGAGTCTGTTCTCGAGCGACGCCGGCCGGAGCTCGACGTGCTAGAGCGTGATGTCTCGAAGCTCGAATCGGTTAAAAAGCCATTTCACCGGACGACTTACGACGAAGCCGCGGAAAAGCTCGAAGAGAAGGGGACGGACTTCGTTCCTGGCAGCGATTTCGGCGCGCAGGACGAAACCGTGCTCGCCGAAGAGCTCGACCGGCCGCTCGTTGTCACCCATTACCCGACTGACATCAAGGCGTTTTACATGCAGCCGGATGCCGAGCGCCCGGATCGCGCGCTGTGCGTCGACATCCTCGCGCCTGAGGGCTATGGCGAGATCGTGGGCGGAGGGCAGCGCATACACGACCCCGAGCTCCTCGAGCAGAGACTGAAAGACCACGATCTGCCGCGCGATGCGTTCCAGTGGTATTTAGATCTGCGCCGCTACGGCAGCGTCCCGCATGCCGGCTTCGGGATGGGGATCGAACGCTTCATCTCTTGGATATGTAAGCTCGAGCACTTGAGGGAGGCCATCCCTTTCCCGAGAATGCTCTACCGCCTATCCCCGTAGCGGACGACTGAAAGCTAGCTTTTGATGTTAAAAGCAAGGAGAGGTGGGGATAGGAGGAGATGTGGGGATAGAAAAACCGCAAGTTCTCATCTCCCCATCCCCTCCTATCCCCCATCCCCTTTCTTTTGCTTTTCGAGCTCGAGCACTCGATGGAGGCCATCCCGTTCCGGAGAAATGCTCTACCGCCTATCACGGTAGCCGACTGCCGAAAACTCCCCTTTTTTTTGGTTTTCACAAGCGTTCGGTCCGGCCGGCTCGCGGCGAGTGGCGAGTTACGCTAATCTAGTTTCCTAATGACTAAGAAAGTCGGATTCGTCAGCCTCGGTTGCCCCAAGAATCTCCTCGATAGCGAGGTCATGCTCGGGCATCTCGAGCGAGCGGGATACAGCCTTACCAATGCCCCGGAAGAAGCCGACGTGCTCGTGATCAATACTTGCGGCTTCATTGATAGAGCGAAGCAGGAAAGCATCGACACCATCTTGGAGATGGCGCGATACAAGGAGACGGGGAACTGCCGCCGCCTCGTTGTGACCGGCTGTCTGGCGCAACGTTACTCCGAGAAGATCGCGAAGGAGCTTCCCGAGGTTGACGCCGTTATTGGACTCGATCAGCTCCACATGGTGGTAGAGGCGTCCGAAGGTGTTGCGCGGCGCGTCGAATCTCTTCGAGCGGACGGCTCGGCCGCCTATCTCTACGATCATTTAGCACCTCGGGTCCGAACGACCCCCGCGCACTACGCCTACCTCAAGATTTCTGAAGGCTGCGACTATCCCTGTACCTTTTGCATCATTCCGAAGATTCGCGGGGCTTATCGGAGTCGCACACCGGAGTCGATTTTGGCCGAGGCGGAAACGCTCGCGGCTCAGAATGTTCGCGAGCTCGTCCTCATTGCGCAGGACACGACCCGCTATGGAGACGAGCTCGGGATGCGACATGGGCTCGCCGGGCTTCTGCGCCAGCTCGCCCACGTCGATGGCATCGAGTGGGTACGTTTTCTCTATGCCTATCCCACGACAGTGGATGACGCGGTTCTTCAGGCGATGGCGGATGAGCCCGCCCTCTGCCGTTACGTGGATATCCCGCTGCAGCACGCGAGCAATCGCGTTCTCAAAGCCATGAAGCGTCCGGGGACGGGCGAGAGCAACAAGGCGCTCATTCAGCGCATCCGCGATGCCGTGCCTGGCGTTGCTATCCGGAGCTCCTTCATCGTGGGCTTTCCGGGGGAAACGGAAGACGACTTCGAGTTACTTCTCGATTTTTGTGCGGATGTGCGCTTGGATCACCTCGGTGTCTTTACCTATTCGAACGAGGAAGGCACGGATGCTTTCGTCCCGATCGAGACCGTTTCGGACGAGGAGAAAGCGCGCCGCCGGGACTTCTTGATGGAGCAGCAGTCAGATATCTCCCGTCAGAAAAACGAGGAACGTGTCGGTTCGAAGCTCCGGGTCCTAGTGGAAGGCCTCTCCGATGAATCGGACCTCCTCTTGCAAGGGAGGGCGGAGCATCAAGCCCCAGGTATCGACGGCGTGATATTGATTAACGAGGGCGAAGCAGAGGCGGGCTCTTTCGCGACGGTCGAGATCTCTGAGGCGCACCCCTACGACCTCGTGGGCCGCGTCTTGGAGACGGAGCTTTCGTGAGCCTCGGCCTCACCCTTCGGCCCTTCGGGATGACAGCTTGAATTCGAAATCCCCCTAGTTTATAGTTGGTGTTCTGATTTGGCGATAACCACCAGGTGGGCGTCGGTTTGCCCGCCTTTTTTTCTGATTCAAACGCTGTAAGCCTCTTTCGCGCGACCCCGTAGACAAGTTGAGGTAAATTGTTCGAGGTGATTGGAACACTAGAAGCGTCTTCACCGGCCAAGGCCTTGGTGAAAACCGCGTTGTCGATACGCATGGATGGGACCCAAAAGGTGATATTCGCGAAAAATCTGCTGCCACAGCTCGAGCTGATCGCACGCCGTGCAGCCGAGCCTCAGGGTGTGGAGGTCGCCTGGGTCGAGCTCAAGCCGCTGGGGCGAGGCTTCGTCTTCCGGGTCTTCATCGAGCGCGTTAAAAACAGTGGGGACGTCGGCGGAGGCGTTGGCCTCGAAGATTGCCAGCGTGTCGGTGAGCGCTTGTCGCTTTTGCTCGACGTGGAAGACCCGATTGAGTCGTCTTACACGCTCGAGGTGAGCTCCCCGGGCCTCGATCGGCCGCTTCACGAGCCCAAGGATTACGAGCGATTCGTGGGCGCGCTCGCGCGGGTCAAAACGAAACAACCGATGGAAGGCCGTAGACGGTTCGTCGGGCGTCTTTTGGGTGTCGAGCCCACTGGGGTCACCGAGCAAGAGCAACGAAACGGACCCACGATTCTGCTCGACGGAGAGTCCGGTCCGATCCGTATCCCGTATTCTGCCATTGAGAGCGCTCGGCTCGAGGTGGAGCTCAATCAGCCCCCCCCCCGCAAAGCGAGGAACCGCGTATGAGTCTGCTCTACCAACACATCGAGCAAATGAGCCGGGACAAAGGCGTTGCCGCCGCGATCATTCTAGAGGCGGTGGAAGACGCCATCCTCACGGCAGCCAAGAAATATTATGGGACGGAGGAGCCTTATCAGGCTCGCTTCAATGAGGAGTCCGGCCAGGTCGAGGTCTTTCTCGTAAAGAGAGTCGTCGAACGCGTCACCACTCCCGAGACCGAGATCACCCTACAAGACGCGAAGCGTGTCGTAAAGTCGGCGAAGCTCGGAAGTGATGTAGAGCTCCACAAACCGACGGACGTGCTGGGGCGCATCGCCGCGCAGACGGCCAAACAAGTCATCTTTCAAAAAGTGCGCGAAGCCGAGCGCGATCACATCTTCAACGAGTATCGGGACAAAGTCGGTCAACTCGTCACCGGCATCGTGAAGCGCGCCGAGGCCGGTGACCTCGTCGTGGATTTAGGCAAGACCGAAGCGCTCTTGCCGCGTCGCGAGCAGTCGCGCGCCGAGATCTTCAACCCCGGCGAGCGGATTCGCGTTGTCATCACGCGCGTGTCGCGTCCGGCGCGTGGGCCCCAAGTCATCGTTTCGCGTACCGACCCGGCGTTGCTCGCCGGGCTTTTCGAGATGGAAGTGCCCGAGATCTACGAGGGTACCGTCATCGTCAAGAACGCCGTGCGGGAGCCCGGCGACCGGGCCAAAGTGGCAGTGTATTCGAGAGAAAAGGACGTCGACCCCGTCGGCGCTTGTGTCGGTATCAAGGGCGCTCGGGTACAGAACATCATCCGCGAGCTGCGCGGCGAAAAAATAGATATCGTCGAGTGGAACGATGACGCTTGCTCGTTCGCGACCAATGCGCTCAACCCGGCCAAGGTTAGCCGAGTCTCCATCGTCGACGACAAAGATCGCATCATGGAAGTGATCGTGGCGGACAATCAGCTGTCGCTCGCGATCGGCAAGCGTGGTCAGAATGTTCGGCTAGCGGCGAGATTGCTCGGGTGGCGGATCGACATCAAGAGTGCAGAGGAGAAAAAACTCGAAGTGCAGTCTCAGATGGATGCCGCGATGATCGCAACCGGCACGGATGTAACGGTTCTCGAGGGGATCCCGCAAAAGACTCTCCAAAAGGTCGCCACTCATGGGATCACGTCGCTCGAGAAAATCTTGGAATCGCCCGAGAGAGTCACGGACGTTCCAGGCGTTGGCGAGAAGACAGCGGAGAAGCTGATCGCGAAGGCGCGGGCTTATCTAGAAAAGGTTTCACCTTCGAGCCCCGAGAAAGGAAAAGAAGTCTTGGCCCTGTCGGAGGCAGAAGGTACGACGGAGATAGCAGCAACGGTCGAGCCGACCTCGGACGGAGCCGGGTTGGACGATGCGTCGGGAGGGTGAGCGGTAATGGACAAAGTCAGAGTCTATGAGCTCGCACGTGACCTCGGCATCACGAGCCCGGAAACGATTGCGCTTCTCAAAGAGAAGCTCAAGATTCGGGTGAAGTCCGCGTCGAGCACGGTCCCGGAAGATACCTCGACCAGGCTGAAGCGGCTCTTGCGCCTGGAAGGCGCGAGCGCGAGCCGGACAAAAGCTGCAAGGGTGGCAAAGGCCGTGGCGCCTCCCGCCGAAGACGGCGCCGACCGCGCAAAATTGGCGAGTAAAGCCCGGGCCGAGAAAGCTCGTCTCGCCCTGCTCGAGGAAATGGACGAGGAAGAGCGCGCCGAAAAGGAAAAGGTTGAGCGCGCGAAACGGGAGAAAGAAGAGCGCGAGCGTCGCGAGGCCGAAGAAGCCGCGCAGAAGATCGCGGAAGAGGAGCAAGCGCAAGAAGCCGCTGCCGCCGCTGCCGCGCTCGCCCAGCTCTCCGCCATCGGCGAAGAGGATGAGACCACGGAAGTGGAGCCCGAGCCGGAAGAGGCCGCCCAGAAGCCTCTGGTGGCTTCCGAGCCCGTCGGCGAAGAAGCCCCACCGATGCCCGGCCCGATGGATCGTCGGGTGGATCTTTCGCCGAAAAAACCCAAACCGCTCGCTGAGCCGGAGCGCCCGACCCCGGCGCCCGTGGCTGAAGCGAGCGGACCGGTTCCAGCGACCCCGTCGGCAGCGACTCCGTCGGCAGCGACCCCGTCGGCAGCGACTCCGTCGGCGCCCGCGCCCGCGCCCGCGCCACCATCCACCCCCCCGCCCCCAACCCCCAGGCGGGAGCAGACTTTTACGCCTGGTCCGACCTCTCAATACGTTCGCACGCGGCCGCCGCCGCCGCGCTCGCCGCGTCCTGCGCCCGGCCGTCGCGATCAGATGAGGCCGAGTCCCGCGCCGCCACGTCCCGCCGCCCCCATCAAGCGGGTCGGGGCCCGCGGCGCTTTGGAGGGAAAGCCAAAACCGAAGCGCAAGACGAAGAGAGGACGCACCGCTCCGGGGGTCGATGTCAACGAGCAATCGCTACCAGAGCCGATTTCGCGCGCCAATGATCGTAAACCGGAAGCGCCCAAGATCCATACCAAAATCAGCTTGACCGAAGGTGTGACGGTCAAAGAGCTCGCCGAGAAACTCGAAGCAAAGCACAAGGACGTTATCAAGGTTCTGATGGGACACGGCGTCTTGGCCACCATCAACCAAACTCTTGGCGCCGATACCGCGAGGGAGATCGCGAAACAGTTCGGTGCAGAGGTCGAGATGCTGACGTTCGAAGAAGATGTTCTTCGCGAAGAGACGAAAGAAGAGAAGCCCGAAGATCTCGTAGCGCGCTCTCCCGTCGTGACCGTCATGGGCCATGTCGACCACGGGAAGACGAGCCTGCTCGACGGCATCCGCAAGACCAAGGTTCAGGAGCAAGAAGCGGGCGGCATAACGCAGCATGTCGGTGCTTATAGTGTCGATGTCAAGAATCGTCACGTGGTCTTTCTCGATACCCCGGGTCACGAGGCTTTCACCATGATGCGGGCTCGAGGCGCCGGAGTTACGGATCTCGTCGTGCTCGTCGTGGCGGCGGATGACGGCGTGATGCCGCAGACGAAAGAAGCCATCGATCACGCGCGGGCCGCCGGAGTGCCGCTTCTCGTCGCGGTCAACAAGATCGATAAATCCAACGCCAATCCCGAGCGTGTCAAGAAGCAGCTCAGCGAGCTCGACCTCGTTCCCGAAGATTGGGGTGGCAACACCGTTTTCGTCGAGGTCTCCGCCAAGAAGCGCCAAGGACTCGACCTGCTTCTCGAGATGATCCTGCTCGTTTCGGATCTGCGGGAGCTGAAAGCTAACCCCTCCCGCGCGGGAATGGGGACTGTGCTCGAGGCCAAGCTCGATAAGGGAAAAGGGCCCGTGGCTCACGTTCTCATCCAAAACGGGAGCGTCTCCGTGGGAGACCCCTTTGTGGCTGGTGCCGTGCACGGCAAGGTGCGCGCGATGTTCGACGACCGTGGACGCAAGATCAAGAACGTCGGACCGTCCACACCCGTGGAGATTGTCGGGCTCACGTCGCTGCCTCAAGCTGGCGATCAGTTCCAGGTCTTTCCCGACAGCTTCAAAGCGCGGCAAATTTCCGAGTTCCGGATGCAAAAACTCCGCGAGCGCGAGCTAGCCTCGTCGGCACGATTGACGCTCGATCAGCTGCATCGTCAGTTGCAGGAAGGCACCGTCAAGGATCTCCCCATCATCATCAAAACCGACGTGCAGGGCTCGGTCGAGGTGCTCAAGGACGCACTGCCGAAGCTCTCCACCGCGAAAGTCAAGGTGAAAATCATCCATGCAGGCGTGGGTGCCATTACGGAGAACGACGTGACACTGGCGGTCGCTTCGAACGCCGTCATCATCGGCTTCAATGTGCGTCCCGAGCGAAGCGCGGAGGAGCTTGCGGTTAGAGAAAGTGTCGACATCCGTATGCACACGGTCATCTATAACATCACCGACGAGATCAAAAAGGCGATGGAAGGCTTGCTCGATCCGACCTTCAAGGAAGTGACGCTCGGCAGGGCAGAAGTGCGTGACACGTTCAAAGTTCCGAAAATTGGCCTCATCGCTGGCTGCTATGTGTCCGGCGGTAGAGTGTTGCGCAATGCGGAGATACGTTTGCTACGGGACAACGTCGTCATTTTCGAAGGCAAGATCGGAAGCCTCAGGCGATTCAAGGAGGATTCCGGCGAAGTCAAAGAAGGCTTCGAGTGCGGTATCGGCATCGCCGGTTATAACGACGTAAAGGTCGGTGACGTGATCGAGGCCTTCACCATGGAGAAGGTGCAGCCGACGCCCGCTTAAAGTGCTGCACAAAATTACTTCCTAGGGATCCTCAAGGTCTAAAACAACGGCCACAGAGACACAGAGGCACAGAGATTCGGGGAGCAGAATGGAGTCCACCAACATTTGTCCGATCGCTTTTCTCTGTGTCTCTGTGCCTCTGTGGCATTCTTTCTGGCAGTGAAGGAAGTTGAGTAAAAACGCTGCCGGGGAATCCGGGTCTGCCATCATCGGGCTATTGACGATCGAGCTTCATTTTCCTGAGGCTCAATCTCTGAAGGCGAAGCGTATGGTCGTGAAGTCGATCAAAGAGCGCCTGGTGAGCCGACATCACGTCGCCGTGGCAGAGACCGGCTATCTGGAGCTGTGGCAGCGTGCCGAGCTCTCGGTGGTGTCGGTCTCGGGTACGCGCCGTGTGCTCCAATCACAGCTCGAGAAAATCCAGAGTGAGCTCGAAAATAACTACAGCTCAGAGCTCGTGGGAACCGAGATGGAGCTCATCGAATAGTCATGGAGAAACGTCGCGGCGAGAGGATACGACCGGAGAGAGTCGCCGAGCAGATTCGGATGGACGTGGCGCAAATCCTTCAAAACGATATGAAGGATCCGCGCCTTGCGCTCGTGACCTGCACCCGGGTCGACCTCACGCGCGACCTTCGCTACGCGAAGATCTATGTAAGTGTCCTTGCCGAGGGGAGTGAACAGGAACAGACGCTGAAGGCTCTTGAAGGCGCCACCGGATATGTGCGGCGGCGCCTCACCGAGCGGATCGGGCTTCGCGTGTCACCGGAGATCCGGTTCATCTTCGATCCATCGGTGGAGTACGGGATCCGCCTAGACGAGCTGATCGAGAAGACGAAAGAGCAGTCACCCAAAGACGAAGATCCATCCGACAGCGGCACCTGATTGACCCATGGAAGGCGTCCTGCTCATCGACAAGCCCCCGGGGCTCACGTCCCATGACGTCGTGGCGCGTGCACGCAAGCGCCTTGCAGAGAGGCGTATAGGCCATACTGGGACGCTCGACCCTTTTGCGAGCGGCCTGATGGTGCTCTGTGTGGGCCGTGCGACCCGGCTGGCGCGTTTTTTCTCTGCTACGTCCAAGACTTACATCGCGACCGTCCATTTCGGCTACAGCACGGACACCTATGACCGGACGGGCCAACCAATGGGCGAGGTGCGCGATGTTGCACCGGAGCTCTCGGAGCTCGAGAGCGGTCTCGCGAGCTTCCAGGGTCGGCAAATGCAAGTTCCCCCCGTTTATTCCGCGAAAAAAATTGGTGGCACGCGGCTTCACCGACTGGCTCGGCGAGGCATCGCGGTGACCCCGCTTCCCGTCGAGGTGGAGTTCCATGCCATCGAGCTGCTCGAGCTCGACGGCCCCCGTGCGCGCATCGAAGTATCCGTCTCGAGCGGGACCTATATTCGCTCCCTGGCACATGACCTCGGCCACCGGCTGGGGACGGGCGCGCACTTGGCCGAGCTCAGGCGCATACGTGTCGGTTCGTTCCTGGTTTCGGAGGCGCTCGACATGACGGGTTTACTGGAAGGAGCTCCCACTGCCGAGGAGGCGCTGTTGCCGCCCAACGCCGCCCTGAGAGACCTGGCCGAAGTGCGGCTCGAGCCCGGTGCCGCGAAGCGACTTGCGCACGGGCGGACGCCATCGTGGGAGGACGTGACCTCTCCGGGGGACATGCAGGGCGTCGCCGGGCCCGTGCGCGTCCTCGACCCAGGAGGAGAGCTCCTCGCGGTCGCCGCGCTAGACGCCGAGCGCGAGCTGTTGCGGCCCATGCTCGTCTGGGCCCGCACGCCGGAAACCCCATGAGCCGGCGTCCTTTACAGCTCTCGGCCCCTGTGCTAGGATTCTGCGAGAAGAAAAGGAAAGGTACAACAAGAGTAGGATCACGGAGGACCCTATTTGACGCTCACCAAGGATAAAAAGACTGACCTGATCGGAGACTATCAGCTTCACGGTGCGGACACGGGCTCGCCGGAGGTACAAATTGCGATTTTGAGCGAGCGCATTACCTACCTGACCGAGCACTTCAAGACCCATAGCAAAGACCATCATTCCCGTCGCGGCCTCCTCAAGATGGTCGGCCAGAGGCGCCGTTTGTTGGACTACCTCAAAAAGAAAGACATTAGCCGCTATCAAGGCGTCATCCAGCGGCTTGGAATCCGCAAATAAAAATGGATTCATCACCTGGCGGTTCTTCCTCGTGGTGTCGTCCGCTTTCGGGTTTGCCTGGTAATGCGTTGATCCGAAACTTTTCTGGTCGCCGGGTCCCGATCAACTGAACGAGACCCTCCTTGGTTCGAGGCAACGCCTTCAAGGTGTGCCCCCGCACGCGTTCGATGACGGTGTGTTGGTCGCACGTCGCCATCTTGCCGGCTCCTCCTGTGAGTTCGAGAGGATAACAACATGATTCATCGTAAAGAAATTGAGATTGGTGGCCGCACGCTGTCCATCGAAATGGGCAAGCTCGCTAAACAGGCCAATGGAGCTGCCGTCGTTCGGCTCGGCGACACCGTGGTGCTGGTCACCGCCTGTGCCGCCAAAAAGCCGCGCGAAGGCATTGATTTTCTACCCCTCACCGTCGATTATCGCGAGGCCTTCTACGCTGCAGGAAAGATTCCCGGCGGTTTCTTCAAACGCGAAGGGCGGCCGAACGAAAAAGAGATTCTGACGTGCCGTCTCATCGATCGACCGCTGCGTCCTTTGTTTCCCGATGGTTGGCGCAGCGAAACGCAAGTGATCGGTATGGTGCTCTCCGCCGACAAGGAGAACGACTCTGACGTCTTGGCGTTGACGGGTGCCTCGGCGGCGCTCTATTGCTCGGATATCCCGTTTACGACGCCCATCGCTGGCGTCCGCGTCGGACGCATCGACGGTCAATTCATCATCAACCCGACCTTCGAGCAGGTCAAGAGCGGCGACTTGGATCTAACTGTGGCCGGCTCCAAGGACGCTATCGTCATGGTCGAGGCGGCGGCGAACGATGTATCCGAGGCAGACATGGTGGATGGCCTCGGGTTTGCGCACGAGGCCATTCAGAAGCTCGTCGCGCTGCAAGAAGAGCTCTTCGAGGCGATCGCACCGGTCAAAATAACGGTCGAACCCATAGAGCGTGACGAAGTGCTCGAGAAGGAAATCGAGGGGAAAGTTTTTTCGAAACTTCAAGACGCGATGCGCACGAGCGGGAAGCTTGCCGCGGACCGCGCTGTAGACGACGTGAAGGCTGCTCTGATGGAAGAGCTTGCCGATCGTGAGCCGGAAGTGCTCGCGGGGATCTCTGGCATCTTGAAAGGGCTACAGGAAAAGGTGCTCCGTCAGGAAGTGCTCGAGCGTCGGCAACGTCTCGACGGACGTGCCTTTGATGCGGTTCGCGAGATCACGTGCGAAGTGGGAGCGCTCCCGAGAACGCATGGGTCGGCCGTCTTCACGAGAGGCGAGACCCAAGCCCTCGTGACCGTGACGCTCGGAACGTCCGACGACTCCCAGAGAATGGATTTTCTCGAAGGCGATTTCGAAAAGCGATTCATGCTTCACTACAACTTCCCGCCATTCTCGGTCGGGGAAGCGCGTTTTTTGCGAGGTCCTGGGCGGCGCGAGATCGGACATGGTGCCCTCGCGGAGCGTGCTCTCGTTCCTGTCATCCCGTCCACCACCGAATTTCCTTACACGATCCGCATCGTGTCGGATATTCTCGAATCCAATGGGTCGTCCTCGATGGCCTCGGTGACCGGAGGTTGTCTCGCGCTAATGGATGCGGGGGTCCCGCTCAAAGCGCCCATTGCGGGTATCGCGATGGGGCTAGTGAAAGAAGGCGACAACTACGCCATCCTGACCGACATCGCTGGCGCCGAAGATCACTATGGAGACATGGACTTCAAAGTGGCCGGTACGGCGAACGGCATTACCGCACTTCAGATGGACATCAAGATCACGGGGCTCACTCGTGAGCTGATGGCGGAAGCCCTCGAGCAGGCGCGTCAAGCGCGCATGTTCATCCTCGAGAAGATGGCGAGCGTTCTTCCCGCGCCTCGCGAGGAGATCTCGACTTTCGCGCCCCGCATCTTCACGATTCAGATCCCGACCGACAAGATCCGCGACGTCATTGGTCCTGGAGGGAAGATGATCCGCAGCATCATCGAGCGCACCGGGGTGAAGATCGATGTCGAGGACAATGGCACGGTGTCGATCGCGTCTTCCGATAGCGAGTCGGCGAAAAAGGCAATTCAAATCATCGAAGAGCTTACAGCCGTGCCCGAGGTTGGAAAAACCTATCTTGGAAAAGTTCAGCGCCTCGTTGATTTCGGCGCTTTCGTGGAGATCATCCCGGGCACGGACGGCCTCGTTCACATCTCGGAAGTCGCCGACTACCGGGTAAAAGACGTCCAGGACGAGTTTTCCGAGGGCGACCAGATTCTCGTGAAAGTCATCAATATCGACCCTCAGGGAAAGGTCAAGCTGTCGCGCAAAGCTGTTATTCGCGAGGAGGCCGGACTTCCTCCCGAGGCGCCACAAGAGCCTCGACCGCGGCGCGACCGCGACGATCGCTCGCGACGCCGGTCTGGCGGCGGGGGCCCGTCTGGCGGCGGCGGGGGCGGACGTCGATAATAAAGACGGCCGCAGCCCTATAGCAGAGCCGATTCTGGCGGGTAAAGTCTCGCTTAATATTGATCTGGCTTCGAAACGTGACTAGCGACTCTGGTGGATTAGAGGTGGCTGCGCCCGTCGAAGAGCGTCAATAGAAAATCGGGAGAAAATCGGGCGCCCGCCTCGCTCGGCGCGGCGGGCGCCGACGCTACTTTCCGACGACCGCGAGGACGTCATCCTCGCGCAAAATTAAGAATTCGTCGCCTTCGATCTTGACTTCGGTTCCTGCATATTTTCCGAAGAGCACCTTATCGCCCTTCTTGACCTCGAGCGCGACCTTCGTCCCGTCGTCGAGAGTCTTCCCGTTACCGACAGCCGTGACCTTGCCGCGCTGCGGCTTTTCTTTCGCGCTGTCGGGGATGATAATTCCACCCTCGGACTTTTCCTGTTTGTCCTCGAGACGTTGCACGAGAATCCTGTCGTGCAATGGCCGAACATTCATGACACAAAGCTCCTTTCCAAAGAAAAACAATGGATGCTGCCGAACTAAACAATATAGCCAACGCTGTACGAGCTTGTCAAGGGATGGGAAAGACTATTTGGTGCGGGGTGCTGCGAGCTTCAGTTCTTGAAGTTTCTTGCTCAGAGTGTTGCGGTGAATGTGGAGCGTTCGAGCGGCGCGTGAGAGATTGCCGTTCTCTTGTTCCATCACGCGTGAGAGAAAGCGCTTTTCGAACTCGCGTTTGGCTTCGGGAAAGCGGATGCCGCCTTTGATCATCTCTTCGATGAGATCTTCGAGCCGCTGTTTCATCGATGCTTGGCCAACATATTTGCGCGCGCCCATGGGTTTGGCCCGATTCTACAGGTCGCTCCGACCAGTAAGTGAGCGATAGGCGCGAAGGTAGCGCTCCTGCGTGCCGTCAACGACCTCTCTCGGAAGCTCCGGTCCAGGGGGTTTCTTGTCCCAATCGAGCGTTTCCAGATATTCCCGGACGAACTGCTTGTCGAAGCTCGGCTGCTCGCGACCAGGGGCGTATTCCTCGCGAGGCCAGAAACGCGACGAGTCCGGCGTCAGAACCTCGTCGATGAGATAAACATCTCCGTTTTCGGGCTCGCGTCCGAACTCGAACTTGGTATCGGCGATGATGATGTTTTTTTGCTCTGCCTCACGTTGGCCGAGCCGGTAGAGCTCGAGCGAAATTTTCTTGAGCTTGTCCGTGAGCTCGCGACCGAGCGCATTCGCCATGACGTCTTCACTCACGTTTATATCGTGTCCCGTATCGGCTTTCGTCGACGGTGTGAATAGAGGCTCGTCAAAGCGGTCGGCCTGCTGCATGTCCGGAGGCAGCTCGATGCCGCAGACGCTCCCGGTCTTCTTGTACTCCTGCCACCCTGAGCCGTAGAGGTAGCCGCGAACGACGCACTCGAACGGAACCGGCTCGAGTTTTTTCACCAACATCGATCGCTGCGCGAGCTGGTCTCGAAACGGCCGCAGCTCGGCGGGATAGGCGTCTGGATCGCCCGTCACCACGTGGTTCGGGACGAGATCCTGGCTCTTCTCGAACCAAAAGAGCGAGAGCTGGTTGAGGACGCTGCCTTTGTCTGGAATGCCATTTGGCAGCACGACGTCGAATGCTGAGACCCGATCCGTCGTGACGAGGAGTAATTGATCGCCGATCTCGTATATGTCGCGAACCTTTCCGCGAGAGCGCAGCGTTGTCTCGTCCAGTGAGGATTTGATGAGTACGTTTCCCGACAAGGTGAAACCGACCTTTCAGAAAATGAGAAATACGTTCTCTCACGCCCCGCGCATCAATAACGCTGCGAAGCGTCGACCCCTAAGATGTGTTCCCGAGAAAGGTGCGTATTGTAGGGAAGGGAGGGGAGGCAGTCAAGTTTTTAGAGATGTATTTCGTTGTTCGCTACCTGCTACCTGCTATCTGCTACCAGGCACGGCACAGGTAGCGGGTGGCCGGTAGCAAACAGCGAATTACGATTCTTTCAATGTGATTCTTCCATCCATCGTTGTTACCAGGATTAGTGGGCCACCCTTGCCCAGGGTTCCCTTTACGCGGCCATTGCGCTCGTTTCCTTCGAAGGTTGATAGGTCGTTGACGATGCGGCCGTCGACGGCGGTGGCTTCGATCTGCGCGGAGATGGATGCGGGTAGCGTGAGCTCGATCGACCCATCGGAGGTGCGGATATTCCAGTCGCTCGTAAGCTCGTGCGCCCCGCGGCTCGTAATGCGAATGCTTCCGTCGACGGTGACGGCGCGGAGCACGTCGAAGCTTCCTTCGAGCTGGATGCGGCCATCACCCGAAGCCGCGTCGACGGCGCCCGCGAGCTCGGTGCCGATGATGGATCCGTCGGTCGTTCTCAATCGGAGGGTTCCCCTGACGGTTTCGAGACGTATCCGTCCGTCGCCGGTCTCGGCCCTGATGTCTCCGGAAACGCGCTCGAGTTGGATGCGGCCATCGCGGGTCTGGAGGTCGAGCGCCGTGCCTTCCGGGACGCGCAGCACGACATCCGTCCGGGCATTGCCGCCAAACGACGCGATACTGCCGCCGGGTACGCGGGCGCGAACGCGCAGTGTGTCGCCGTCCTCGATCGCCTCGACGCGGACAGCGTCGAGGAGTGACCGCGCGCGATCTCGGTCGGCGGAGCGAGCCCGCTTGTGAAAGACGACTTCTGTGAGCGCGATCGCACCCGAAGGCTCGACGGCGATCCGGCCATCATCAATCCGCACTTCGATCCGGGTGATTGCGCCTGAGTCGAAACGAAAAACTTCCGTGGCAGATTCCTCGACCCGATGGTGATCGCACCCCAGGGCCGAAACGGTGGCGAGAGCGAGCGTCAATATCTTGGGTATCTTGCGTGTCATAGGTTTCAGGGGTCTCATCGGGGCGCCTTTCTCAACGCGATGTCGTCGTAACTCGTCGAGATCGACACTGGATGGGCTCCATCGCCGAGCGTCGCGGTCCAATGCCGCCCATGGTCATTGACCGAGGATTCCTCGAGCTTCCCGAGCTCGGAGCTCATCTCGCCGTCTAGCGTTGTCGCGGTGAGCGTCGCCGATGCGTTGCTCGGCAGCCAAAGCTCGATGTCTCCATAAGTGGTCTCGAGGTGGACCGCGCCCGCGAGACGCTTTGTCGACACATGGAGCCGGGCGTGGGTCGAGCGGATCTCGAGCCCCGAGGCGAAATCCGCAACCCGGACGTCCTTGTCCGAGCTCTCGATCACAATGGGCCCGGCAACGGACTCCAAGTCCACTTCGCATTGCGGGCCGTTGATGCGAACGCCACCTCCGATATCCGTGAGGCGGATATGGCGGTACTGATTTTCGATGACGACATCGCCGCGGATCAAACGGGCAATGACGCTCGAGTTGCGCGTCTCGAGGGTGAGCTCGCCCTCGACATCGCTGACGAAGACCGGTCGGTTACGCGTCGTGATGGAGACGCCTTGGTGGGCGCGCTCCACCGAAACTTCCGCGTCGTGCGCCTGCACCTCGACCGGGCCTCCGACGTCGGTGGCGTGTACGCTCGCGTGCCGGGTTCGGAGCGTCGCCGACCCGCTCACGCCTTCGGCGCTCACCGAGCCATTGCGCGTCTCCACGAGGAGGTCGCCATCGATGCTCGTTGCGACGACCGCCCCATTCCGGTTCCTCGCTTCGGCACGACCCGTGATGCGCTCGAGACGGATAGGCGCGTGGCTTGTTTCTACCGTCACCCCTCCCGTCAAGTTCTCGGCCTCCACGCGAGCATGACTCGTGGACGCTTCGACGGCGCCCTCTAAATTCTTCAATCGAATCGCCCCTCTCCCGTTCAGAACGTTGACCCTCATCCTCTTCGGCACACGGATCTTGAGATCGGTGAAGACCGGACGGCTGCCTTCAGGACGCGAAGTACGGAGCCGGGCACGTCCCAGGTCGACGGTGAAGAGCAGGTCGAGCTCGTCCGCAAGGGCTTGGGCCTCGGCCTCGGAGAAATCGTAAACCCTTCGGGTGATGACAACCTCGAGCCCTTCCTCGTCCCAGCCCGAAACGGTCACCTCTCCGCGATCGTTCTCGATCACCAAGACCTCGGCCATTTCCAAGGCGTAGCTTCGGCGCTCGGTGAAGTGGTGTGCCGGGCCGAAAAGCTCCGGCCCGACGACGCTGGCGATATGGTCCAACGTCATGTTGATGGACATGTCTCCGAGAATCCTCTCGCCAGAACGTACGGCCAAGCCGAGGACGACGATCCAGGCGAGTATCACCACTTCGGCCGCCCCCACGTAAGAACTTTCAGGGTGACGTAAGCGGACGTATATTTTGTAGAGGCCCCAGGCGATCAGTAAGGCCGGCCAATAAGTACCGAACCAGGAAAGGGCTCCTCTGGCGAGCCTTACGAAGGAGAAGCCGAGAAATCCCGACAGGTTGTAGGCGAGCGCAATCGTGCCCACCACGATGAGAAGGATTCCCATCAAGACGGCGCAGCCGCTTCTTGGCAGCCGCCGAACGGTGTCAGTCACGCTCGTGGTTCCGATTGGCTCTCCGACGATTCGGCGTCGGCATCAGGCTCGGTGGGTTCCGCGCGCTCGGTTGGCATGTCCTCCGCTTGGCCGCTTTCCTCGGATGCGTCCTCTCGTTCGTCGGATGTCTCGGGGTCGGGCGTCGCGGGAATGGGCGGCGGCGATTCGGCTGTGATGTCGCTTTGTGGAACGTTGGGCTGCTTCAAGATGTACACACCGAGCCCGATGAGCCCAAGTGGCCAAATTCTCCAAATCCATTCGATGTCGAGCCAGCCGAAATTGTCGACGAAGAAAACCGTACCGAGCCCAATGAGGCCCCAGCCCCACCACCGCGTGAACGCGAAAGCCGCCGGCTTCGGCAGCGGTCGTCCTGTTTCTACGAGGAGGTTATGCTCCTGCGCGGACCGGTAGGCGTCGATCAACCCAAAGAGCCAGATAAAGGGGATCATGACGCCGAAAAAGGCGGCGTGATCGGCGAGCTGGATCGCGCACGCGAACAGAACAATGAGCAGGAACCCTTTGCTGGCCTGACCAACATAAACGTGCCCAGCTCCAGGAAGCATAGAAAGCCATAGAGCTGTGGCGGGAGAGCGTTTCATAGAAGACTCCTTGTCTGAGAAAGCTTTTTGACGTGAGCCGAGAGGCTCGACGACGCGTCGTTCCGTCTGGACTGTTCAGGCTCGTCGTCGTCCGCGCGCCGGCTCGCTTCTTCGAGATCTCGGAGTCTCCGATTGATCTCCTCGATTCGATCTTCGAAAGCGACGCCGACGGTCATGCGCAAGACGTTGAGCTCTTCGATCCAGCGTTCGGACTGATGGTAGGTTCGGACCCCAAAACTATAGACTTGATGTACCGACTGGGACGCTTTGCGCGACCAATCGGAGAGCGCTTCGGGAGGGCGCCACAAAAGAACCAAAGCCAGAACCGCGGCCGCCGCGATCACGGAAGCGGCCTGGTACCAAGGCACGGTGGGCTTGAACAAAAAACGCTCCGCGTCCCGCCGTCCGGCGGCGAGCTTCGGTCGTGTGCGGTCGAGGACGCGTTCGGTCAGCTTCTCTGGGGCTTCTGGAAAGCTCAGCGCGCCGAGCCCGGCCACGACCTCTTCGAAAGCCGCGAAGAGCTGGGAGCACGCATCGCAGGCGGTAAGATGCGCCCGAAGCTGCCCCGCGAGCGGCGGCGCGAGCGTCCCCTCCAAATAATCCGACCACAGTTCTTCCGAACGTTGACAAATCATGATACGTCTTCCCGTGTCGAGCGAAACTCGCCGCGACGGCGAGTCAATCGGCGGGCGAGCTCGATGCGCCCGCGGTTGATGCGTGACTTGACGGTGCCGAGCGGCACCTTCAGCTGCTTTGCCATTTCACCGTAGCTCATATCTTGCAGGTCCCGCAGGATGAGGGCCTGTCCAAGCTCGGTTGGCAGCTTATCGATGGATTCGCGGAGCCAGCCAGCCAAGTCCTTTTCCTCGAGAGCGCGGTGGGGATCCGATCTTCCCGACTTGTCGGGAGTGGCGCGCACGGCGTCGTCGAAGGCCTCGCCGTCTTGCACCATCGAACGCTCGCGGCGGTGTCGACGGTAGTGATCGATGGAGTAATTACGCGCGACACGCTGGATCCACGCGGGCAGGCTTCCCGAGCTGTCGAAGCTTTTGAGTGCTCCGAGCAGGTGGAGAAAGATCTCCTGCGTGAGCTCCTCCGCTTCGTCCGCGCGTCCCGTAAATTGAAAGGCCACATGCCAAACTCGTTTCTTGTACTGTTCCACGAGCAAAGTCCAAGCTTCGTCGTCACCGCTTTCGCAGCGACGCGCCAGCTCTGTATCCGCTAGCAAATCGCTTGGTCTCCGCTCTTTTCTCGACTCATCTTCCGAAACGGACTTTCGGGCGAGAATGTTCCTGACATTGTCTCGCCAGCTCTCCGTTTCCCGTCGCTCGCGACCGACAGCCCTAAGTGCTAGCGATGTTTGACTTTCGGGCCCTATTCTAGTAAATCTTGGCCCCCGTAGTGGCGGATCGAACCCGAAAGCTTCCTGCAACCCAATAGTGTCCATCCGATCGAAGTTGAAGTCGCGCGCCGTACATACGGGCTTGTTGCTTCTGCTCGCGGCCGGCCTGCTGTGGCTGTTCTTCCGCGGCTCGGACCTCTCGGCGATTCGATCGAGCCTCGCCGGCGCGAACCCGTGGATTCTGGGCTCGGCTCTCGGCGTGATACTCGCGACCTACTTGTTGCGGGCGGCCCGTTGGCAACTCTTGCTCGCACCATTTGGAAGAGCGGGGCTCTGGAACTGTTTCACGATGACGGTCATCGGCTTCATGCTCAACTTCCTCGCCGTGAGGCTCGGCGAGATCGCCCGGCCATATCTGCTCGCGCGCCGCGAGGGTTTTTCCGCCTCGAGCGCCTTCGCGACGATTTTGCTCGAACGTGTCCTGGATTTGGTGACGGTCGTGCTATTGATCGGGTTTTGGCTACTCGTGTCACCGCCCGAGGTCGCGAGCGGTTCGGCGCTGCGGAGTCTCGAGCTCGGCGGCGCTCTTGGTCTCGCGGCGTCGGTGATAGGACTCGGAATTCTCTTCGTGCTCGCGCGCTACCCAGAGCAGATCTTGCCATGGATCAAGAAGATCTTCCGCGTCCTTCCGGCGAAGCTCGAGATGGCGGCGTCCGGTTTTACCGAGACCTTTGCCGCCGGCCTCGCGGTGCTCGTCGACGGACGGCGACTGTTCTTGGCGGCAGCGATGTCCATTCTCCTGTGGATGAATATCGCCTTCGCCTTTTGGCTCGGGGCGCGCGCCCTCGGGGTGGAATTCCCCTACGGCGACACGTTTCTCGTGATAGGGTTTCTGACCGTGGGTGTGGCGGTCCCGACACCAGGTGCGGTCGGCGGTTATCATGTGATGGCCGAGCTCGCGCTCACCACTCTTTTCGGGACCGAAGCGAGCCTGGCCAAGGCCGTGGCTCTCCTGAATCATGCGATTGCGTTTCTGCCCGTCACGTTTCTGGGCGTTCTATTTTTTGCGAGAGCGGATTTGAGCTTTCGCGAGGTCGAGAAGATTACTAGCTCATCGGAAGAGTTGGAAGAAAGCTAAGGGTCCCGGCAAGGGCTCTTAAGGAGGCGAAGCGAATTGTGAAGTGTCCCTTCTGTGGTCATTCAGCGGACAAAGTTGTCGATTCGAGGGAAAGCAAAGAAGGCGAGGCGATCCGGCGTCGAAGGCAATGCCTGAAATGCGGGAGGCGCTTCACCAGTTACGAGCGTATCGATCGCATCGACTACCGCGTCGTCAAAAAGGACGGCAGCCGCGAGCGTTTCGATCGTGAGAAGCTGATGAACGGGCTGGTTAAAGCCTGCGAGAAAAGAGCGGTGCCGCTCACGCGACTCGAGGCCATCGTGGATCAGGTTGAGCATCAACTCCACGATTCGTCAGACAAAGAAGTCTCCGCGACGAATATAGGCGAGTTCGTAATGTCCGAGTTGAAGCGGCTCGACCAAGTTGCCTATGTGCGTTTCGCTTCCGTGTATCGGGAGTTCAAGGACGCCAACGAGTTCGTCGACACCATCCGAGCGCTACTGGACCGGCACGATCCGATCGAATGACCCATCGAGTCTCCCGCGCAACCGGCGGGTCGGTACTGGTACTGGTACTGTCGGTAGCCCTTTCGGCCGACGGTGCCGAGATCACGGACCTCATCCCCATCGTCCGCGCCGAGGGTGTCTTGGTCAGCTTTCGCGTCGAGGACGCCTTCGACGAGGAGCTCGCCCATGCGATTGAGACCGGGCTCGAAGTCACGTTTCGCTACAATGTAGAATTGAAGCGGGTTCGAGGCTTCTGGCTCGACAAGAAGCTCTCGGCGCGGCAAATCCGGACGACCGTCGCCTACGACAACCTGACGAAACGGTACAGCCTCACCCGAGAGATTGACGGTGAGATCGATGCCACTGAAGTTGTGGCAGACGTTTCGGCCATGAGGCGTTTCATGACGACGATCGAATCTTTGCTCCTCTTCGACACCGCGCTGATGGTCTCGAACCAGGAATATTATCTTCGGGTGAACGGGATCATGAAGGACCGCAACCTGCTGCTGCTCATTCCTTGGGACAGCGGTGCCGATTGGCTCGAGGCTCATTTCACCTATTTGCCGTAAATAGCGCGAGAATCGATGAGCGAACCCAACGAGGCACGCGAGAGAAAAGAGGCTAAAGACGGCGTCCGCTTCGTCGCGCCCTCGGTGCTCTTGCTGCTCGGTGTCACACTCGTCAGCACCTATCTCATCGGTAAAGCGGAGTCTTTCAAGCCCGACTACATGGCGCGGGCCTTCTTGTTCGGGTTCACGCTCGTCATATGGGCGCTCTTGTTGGTCATCACCTTCGTCCTCGGCCGGAATCTCATCAAGTTGTTTCTGGAGAGAAAGCGCTCGGCGCGCGGGGCCAAGTTCAAGACCAAGGTGGTCATCATTTTTATCAGCTTTGCCTTTTTGCCTTCGGCGCTCATCGTCCTCGTGGGAAGTCGTCTGATCTCGTCCTCCGTGGACCGATGGTTCTCTCATCCCGTCGAAGAGGTGCTCCTGGGCGCGCAGGATGTCGTGGAGCACTACTTTCAGGAAAAGCAGGACCATGCGACGTTCTATGCGCGCAGTCTTTCGGGAGAGATCGGAGAGTCGAGACTTTTGACGCCAGCTCGCCTCTCTCGTCTGAGCCGTACGATGAACGATCGTCTCAATCGCTACCGTCTCGACATGATCACCGTCTTGTCGGTTGATGGGCCGCTCTGGACGTCCGCCCGCCCCGGTCTTCCTCAATACAACCCGGACTCCACGATCCGTCTTGCCGAGACCGGCCTACGAGGCGAAGAAACCTTGCGCCATGATTCCCTCGGGGACGGCACGCTCGTCCAATACGTCTCGCCGATCTTGTCCAGTGGAACGCGGGATGTCGAAGGGGCAGTCGTCGTATCGTTCTTCATCCCCAAGAGCCTTTCGACGACGCTCGAGATGGTCAACCGTCAGGCCAACGTTTACCAGCAGGCGGAGGCGCAGAAGGAGCCGATTAAGGATTTGTATCTCTCCTTTTTCGTGATGGTCTCCCTTCTTCTCTTGTTGTCCTCCACTTGGATAGGCCTCTATCTCGCAAAGCGGATCACGGGCCCAGTCGAACAGCTCGTGGAGGCGACGGAGAGAGTGATGGCCGGCGATCTGGATCACCCTGTCTCGGGTGTCGCTTTCGACGATCTCGGGATTCTGGTGGAGTCCTTCAATCGCATGACGGCACAGCTCAAAGCGAGCAAGGATCACCTGGAATCCTCACGTCATGATCTCGAGATCAAGAACCGCGATCTCGACCGGCGCCGCGCGTACATGGAAACCGTGCTTGGGAACATCACGAGCGGGATCATTTCGCTCGATCGTGATGGCTTCGTGACGCAGCTGAACGAATCGGCGATCCGAATGTTACATCTCGATGCCGAGCTCGAAGGTCGCCACTATCGGGACGTGTTTGGAGACGACGAGCGTTCCGCGCTACGGGTCCTGCTCGATGAGGTTTCTGCAATAGAGCTAAGGACGCCGATCGAAGAAGAGCTCGATGTCTCCGTCCAGGGACGCGAGCTTCACCTTTCCGTCTACATCACGGCGCTGAGCCGTTCGGAAGATGCGCCTTCCGGGCTTCTTCTCGTCCTCGATGACCTCACCCAGTTGCTGCGCGCGCAGAAAGTCGCCGCGTGGCGAGAAGTCGCCCAGCGTCTCGCGCACGAGATCAAGAATCCGCTCACGCCGATCCAGCTATCCGCTCAACGCATACGCAAACACTTTCGCTCACGCTCAACCGATCTCGGCCGCATCCTGGAAGAGGGGACGGGCACGATCATCGAAGAAGTGGACTCGCTCAAGACACTCGTCGATGAGTTTTCCCAGTTCGCTCGCATGCCCACTGTCGCGGCGGAGCCCCAGGCCCTCACGCCGCTTCTCAACGGAACGCTCGATCTCTATGACGGGCTATTTACCGATCTCGTCATCACCAAGCGTTTCGCCGATGACATACCGAGGGTTCTCGTCGATGCCGAGCTCATCCGCCGTGTGTTCATCAACATCATCGACAACGCGGTCGAGGCGAATGGCGAGAAAGGCGAGATCGTCATCGAGACCAGCTATGATCCCGAGCGCATGATGGCGAGCGTCGAGATCGCGGATGACGGGCCCGGGGTCTCGCCCGAGGAGCAAGACAAGCTCTTTTTACCCTACTACTCGACGAAGCGGCGTGGGAGCGGCCTCGGGCTCGCCATCGTGAAGCGCATCGTCGCGGAGCACCGCGGTCACGTGCGCGTCGAGAAGAACTTTCCGAAAGGCGCACGCTTCGTGATCGAGCTCCCGGCAGAGGTGGCATCCAAGCCGCCGCACCAGGGTGTCGAGGAGGCCTCCATCACCGGCAAGTCTTGAGGACTCGGGCCGGGACCGGGTGCTTGCTTATGTCCAAGGAACGAATTCTGGTGGTGGATGACGAGGCTGGAGTGCGCTCGTCGCTTCAAGGCATTCTCGAAGACGAAGGCTATCGCGTCGATACCGACTCCTCCGCCGAGGCCGCCTTGGCCCGGCTCTCCGGCGGTCAATACGATCTCGTGCTTCTCGACATCTGGCTCCCCAAAATGGATGGGATGCAGGCGCTCGAAAGGATGATCGACGACGAGCTCGATATACCGGTCATCATGATCTCCGGCCACGCCACCATCGAGAGCGCGGTCAAAGCGATTCAGCTCGGGGCTTACAACTTCGTGGAGAAGCCGCTTTCGCTTGACAAGACACTCATCGCTGTCCAGAACGCACTTCGCCACGGGCGGCTCCAGCAGGAGAACCGCGCTCTCCGCGAGCGCGTCGAAGCGCGTCATATTTTGATAGGGTCGAGTCCCGTCATGAGGGAGCTCAAAAAGCAAATCGGTATCGCTGCGCCCACCAATGGCAGGGTGCTGATCTTCGGAGAGAATGGAACAGGCAAAGAGGTGGTAGCGCGCTTGGTCCATACGCAATCGCTTCGAAGTAAGGCGAGCTTCGTGGAGGTCAATTGCGCGGCTATCCCCGAAGAGCTCATCGAAAGCGAGCTCTTCGGCCACGTGAAGGGTGCTTTTACCGGCGCGATATCAGACAAGATAGGGAAGTTCGAAGCCGCGGATGGAGGTACTTTGTTCCTCGATGAAGTGGCCGATATGAGCGTCAAGACTCAAGCCAAAGTGTTGCGCGTGCTCCAGGAGCAGAAGTTCCAAGCGGTGGGCAGCACCGAATCGATCGGCGTGGATTGTCGCGTTATCGCCGCAACGAACAAAATACTCGAAGATGAGATCCGTGCCGGAAACTTCAGAGAGGATCTTTACTTTCGGTTGAACGTGATCCCGTTCCATATGCCGCCCTTGCGCGAGCGTCGTGAAGATATCCCTACGCTCGTGACGCATTTTATCGCGGAGTTCTGCGCCGAGTACGGGAAGCAGACGAAAGAGCCGACCGCGCAGGCACTAAAACGGCTCGTGGCTTATCGGTGGCCCGGCAATGTGCGCGAGCTCAAAAACGTCACCGAGCGGCTCGTCATCATGGTGAGCCGGGACGTCATCGAAGTTTCGGATTTGCCTCTTGCTCTAACCCGCGGTGGCGACGAGCCCCTCGAAGCGCTCGGAGACTTTTCGTCTCTCGCGAGTGCTCGCGAAGCCTTCGAAAGGCAGTTCATCGTCCGCAAGCTTCGCGAGAACAACGATAACGTTACCAGAACGGCCCAGGCGCTTGGTATCGAGCGCTCGCACCTCTATAGGAAGATGAAGGCGTATTCCATCAAGTGATCCGCGGATGCAAAAGGGACAGGTCCGACGAATCCCCACAATTCATTCGCGGCTGGAAGGAAGATCTGCCACAGAGGCGCAGAGATTCGCGAGATCTCTTCGTGCGGCTGCGGAGGAGATAAGTTGAACCTCTGCTCTGTTATCTCGTCTCCCTCTGTGGCCGCCGCAGCCAAAGGCAATCAACGCCACGATCCGTCGCTGTCGCGATCTCACGTCTTCAACGAGACAACCTCCGACTCCCCTCCAGTACAAGGGGTCCTCTTGACGCTCTGTGCCTCCGTGGCAAAAAATAGGAAAGGCTTTCGTGGGAATTGTTCAGGGACGGGCATCTTGCCTTCCTTGCCTTGGAGGGGACTATCTTTGCCTTCAAATAAGAAGTATGTTTCTCGAGGACGCGTTCGAGTAAACTCGGACAGGCTGCGATTTGGAGAAAGATAGAGAGAAAAAAAGCGAAGTTAGCGCTAAAGCCGTCTCCTCACCCACCTTGTCCGCGGAATCGCTGAAGAGCGACGCGCTCCTGCGTAGAGGTCAAGAGCTCTTTGCGGTCGGGATGTTCTCTCAGGCCATTCATGTATGGACGCGGATCTTATTTCTCGAACGTGGCCACGTGGAAGCACGCCAAGCTATCGAGCGTGGCAAGAAGGCGGTTGCCGAGCAGCATCGGCTCCTCGATATGGAGCTTGCGGCCGCGAGCGAGCTTCTCGAGCGCGGAGATAGCGAGCAAGCCGCGGCGAAGGTGAAGAGCGTGCTTGCGCTCGACCCGCGTAACCACGAGGGCCACCAGCTCGCGGCACGGATCCATGCGGCCGCCCGCCGGATTGAGGCGGGGCGCCGGAGTGGGACCACGCTCGGCGTGGCCGCGGCGGCCGCTGTCCCCGCGCACGAGCCCACGCCGGCGACCAAGCGCGGGCTATTGCTGCGCGTCCCACATTCTTCCCCGCGTCGTGATACCCGCATGGCCCATGCTTCGCCGCTCAAGATGGCCAGCTTCGTTCTTGCCGCGATACTCGTCTTCGCGTCCGGTGCGTTCTACTTGCATCTCAACTGGGATTCCATCGTGAGCGACGGAGCGTTCCGTGCTGGTGGCGCGCTCTCCCGCACCGTCTCGGAGCGAGCGGCCGTGCCTCTTCCCGCGACATCGGAGCTTTACTATTTCAACGGAGCCCGCCTTTTCGCGAAGGGCCGCTATCGGGACGCGCTCGATGAGCTCAGCCTCGTCGAGCGGGACTCCGTGGTCGCCGAGCGTGCGCGCGGACTGATCTTGAGGATCGAAGAACGGCTCTTGCGAGACGTGTCGGAGCTTGGAACGAACGAACCCAACAAGTGAGGTGAGTGCGTTGTTGTGTGAGAGTTGTGGTACTGAGCTCGAGCCCGTCATGGTCATTTGCTCGGCCTGCGGAGCCCGCGTTCGCCACGGCAGGGAAGAAGTTGACTGGCGCCAGCAGGTGCGTGAGACGGTCGAGCGGCACAAGGAAAAAAGGCGCCGGGAGCAGTCACGCCACGACGCGGAAGCTCGGCAGTTGTCGATCTTTCCCGATGTGTCCGATGAGGACGAAGAGAGTCGAGTCGTCCGCGAGCGGCGAGCTGAGATCCGGGCTCGTGTCGAGGCGCGGCTAGGGAAGACCCCGCGACACGCACCTCTCGCCCGGCGCCGCGACGTCGGCGAAGTCAGCATCTCCCGCGGAGCCGCGGCCGCCGCGATTCCAGATCTCTCCCGCGAGCCCGATCCAACAATCGAAGGAATGCCGAAGACGTCGAGAATGCCGGCAGCGGACCCGAGCACGGCGCCGTTCGATCCGCTCAGCGAGAAGAGCGTGGCGCTCGACCACGACCTTCCTCCTGTCGAGTCGCCCGAGAGCGCAGCGAGAAGCGAACCGTTCATGGCTTTCGGCCTGGCGAGCCCTGGCGAGCGCGTGATCTCGGGTCTCATCGATCTCGCATTCGTTTCGCTCATTCAGTTCACGCTCTTTTACTTGACGACACACCTCGTCGCGCAACGTCTCGTCGCGCTGCCGACCTCTGCCCTTATTTCGATGAGCCTCGTCGGGCTGGTTCTTGGCGCGAGCTACTTTCTCTTTTTTTGGAGCCTTTCAGGGCAGACCTTTGGGAAGCTGCTTACAGGTGGGCGTGTCGTGACGGCCGCTGATGGACCGCTCGGTTTTCGCCGAGCCGCCACGAGACTCGCGGGGACGGTCGTCTCCATGCTGCCGCTTGGCGCGGGGTTTTTCGGCTTGTGGACCGACATCGAGAGACGCGGCTGGCACGATCGCATCGCGGGTACGAAAGTCGTCCGCGGCTGAACCGATGAACGAGCGCGCCCCTTCAGACTTAGGCTCTTACCCGTCAGAATCGCGAATTCCGTTCACGTTTTAGAGCAAGAAAATCTCACCCCAGAGTCGCAGAGCACGCGCAGAAGAAAAAGGTAGTCCTTGCCTCAGATTCACTCGAAATCTCGGATTTTCCTCTGCGTCCTCTGCGTCTCTGCGGTTCAAACGCTTTCAGGTTTACCTGGCTAGACTTAGAGCCGCCGAGATCGCTTGCGTCGTGGATCGGATTTTTCTCACCAACCTCGTTCACGAGATCGAACCGGCTCTGCGCGGTCGTCGTGTGCGCTCCGCCTCGGTCGACGCTTCGGGGCGTGTGCTCTTTTTGTCGCTGAGCTCTCCCTCAGCACGAGAGTTCGTGTTCCACACGGGGCCAGCTCTCCCCGGTCTCTTCCTGGGTGAGGGCGGAGCAGAAGAATCGAGCTCGCCCCGAAGCCGAAAGTTGACGAAGCTTTTGGCGCCCTCCGTTGTCACATCGCTCGAGATGTCGGCAGTCGATCGCGTCGTCACGCTGAGTCTCGAGAAAACGCGGCTGAGCGGCAAGAAAAAGACCTTTCTCTTGATATTTGAAATCGTTGCGAATCGCGGGAGCCTGTACATCGTCGATGAACAGAGTGTCATCGTCGTCGAGTGTTTCCCCGCCAAAGGTCGCCGACTCTCGATCGGCGAGCGTTTCGAAGCTTTGGTTCCTCCACCGCACGCCTCGGCCGTGGTCGAGGACGGCGACGTGTTCGAGCGGCGTCTTGCAGGAGAAAGCCTTGGTGAGCTTCTCTACGCGACGGGATGGACGCCCCTTCTTGTGAAAGAGTTGCGCGACCTGATGAGCCGTGGCGCGAGCGCGCGGATGGCCTTCGAGACCGTATCGGCGCGACTCGGCCGCCGGCGCCCTCACGCGTACACGAAGCCCCAGCCTTTCGACGTCCCTGGCCCTATCGTGCTGCTGTCACCGATCGAGCTCGAGCACGTTTCCGGCTACGACGCTAGGCCCATGGCGAGCTTTAATGAAGCGATGGTGGTCTGCGCCAGCATGAACGTCGATACCGAGCGCAGCGGCGCCGCGCGCAGGCGCATCGCCACTGCCCTGGGCCGCCGCCTGAAAGCTCTGAAAGGGCTCGAGGTCAAGCTTCGTCGTCAGCGGGAGAACCTTCAGGATGCGCTCCTCCTCCGCCGTGATGGCGAGCGCATTCTCGCGGGGCTCGGTCGCATCGAACGTGCAGGCGACGGGAAGGTGCGCCTTCCCGATCCTTACGACCCCGAGGGGAAGCTTACCGAGATGACCATCGATCCGCGATTCGATCTCCCTACGAATGCCGATCGGTTGTTCAAGCGCTCGCGCAAATCGGAGCGCACCCGCCTCGAGCTCAAAACACGTCTCGAGACGGTCAAGCGCGATATCGGTCACAGCGAAGGCCTTTCGATGAGTCTCGCCGACGCGACCGAGCTCGACGAGCTTCTCGCTCTCGAGGACGAGCTCGTCGAGCAGGGCATGCTCAAGAGATCGCGGGAGGCGGCGCGCCAAAACAAGCGTGCGCAGAAGCTCCCGCCCCGAAAGTTCCGCTCCGCCCGTGGCTCGATCATCCTTGTGGGCCGTTCCGCGCGCTCGAACGAGGACGTTACCTTTCGCCTGGCCAAGCCTCATGACTTGTGGCTCCACGCGAACGACGTAGCGGGCTCGCACGTCGTATTGAGGCTTGTCGGTGCTCGAGAGGCGAGCGACGAGGATGTGATCGAGGCGGCGGCTCTCGCGGCCTATTTCAGCAAAGCGCGCAACGACGCCTATGTCGACGTGATGGTCACGGAGCGCCAGAACGTCCGCAAGATAAAAGGGGCGCCGCCGGGGCTCGTCAAAGTCTCGAACGCACGGACGGTGCGCGTCGCTCCCGTCGCTCCCGCTAAAACGGGACCCGAAGTGTAGTATGACTCTAAGATGAAAGCCGCGATCCTGGCCGTCGGCGACGAGCTCTTGGCACCTGGGCGAGCCGAAACGAACTCCGTATTCTTGACGGACGAGCTCGCCAAGATGGGGATACCAGTCGTGTTTCGCGCTGTTGTCGGCGATGACGAATCCGCGATCGAAGCCTTACTTCACCGCACACTCTTGGGTGCGGATGTCGTGTTCTTGACCGGTGGGCTCGGGCCGACTGCCGACGATGTGACCCGCGACGCGACCGCCCGCGCGCTGTCACGCGAGATGGAGCTCGACGGGGACTGGCTCGAGCGCATACAGAAAAGGTTCGATCGACGCGGTATCGTCATGCCCGAGGTGAATCGAAAGCAAGCGATGGTTCCAAGGGGCGCGGACTTGCTTCCGAATCGTGGTGGTACGGCGTCGGGCCTGTGGATTCGGGTGGATGGTGACAAGGCCGTCGTTCTCTTGCCGGGGCCTCCTGTGGAGCTCAGGGCTATGTTCGAAGCCGAAGTCGAGCCGCGACTCAGCCAACAGGCCGGTGACGTGGTTTATGACGTTCGGAAGCTTTGGGTGACCGGCCTCGCGGAGTCCGCGGTGGAGCAAAGGGTCTGCGAGACCTATTTGCGCTACAAGAACCCAGCTACGACGATTCTTGCCTCGGCCGGCCAAGTCGAGCTTCGGCTGACGGCGACGGGCACGAATAAGTGCGCAGCGGTGGCGGCGAACGACTTGCTCGTCGCCGAGCTGCGCGCGCTTCTCGGCAATCACCTTTTCAGTGAGTGCGAAGAGGAGCTCGAGGAAGTCGTTGGGCAGCTTCTTGTCTCGCAAGAAAAGCGCATCGCTGTCGCCGAGTCGCTCACGGGCGGTCTCATCGCTTGCCGCCTTACCGATATCCCCGGCGCGAGTGCCTATTTTGACGAAGGCTTCGTGACGTATAGCAACGAAGCAAAAACCTCGGTGCTCGAGGTCCCAGCTCTGCTTTTCGAGAGCGTCGGCGCGGTAAGCGAAGAGGTCGCCCGCGCCATGGCGGCCGGCGCGCGGGCGCGCACGGGAGCGGACCTCGCTGTGGCGGCGACGGGCATTGCCGGCCCTTCGGGTGCGAGCGAGACCAAGTCGGTCGGGCTCGTCTATATCGGTCTCGCGAGCAGCGACGGGCTACGCGTCGAGAAATACCAGTTCCCGGGCACTCGTCGCCAAGTAAAGCGTTGGACCTCGCAGGCGGCGCTGAATCTCGTCCGCCTCGAGCTACTCGAGCACTAGTCGGCTCCTGAGTTTTTCAAAAACAAGGAGATGTGGGGATAAGAGGGGATGTAGGGATGTCTTGCTTTTATCCCCACCTCTCCAGACAATCCCCACCTCTCCTTGTCTTTTTGGACAGATGTTTCTAAGTCTCGCGGACGAGTGAGCGTATGAGGATTTTCTTTGGCATAGACCTGTCCGAGGAGCTCCGCGAGCGGATCGGCGCTCTCCAAGCTGAGTTGCGTCCTCGGCTGCACGCGGTGCGGTGGGTGCCGGCGGCGAACTTGCATCTCACGCTGCGCTTTGTCGGCGAGACGTCTCCCGAGCGTGCAGACGTACTTCGCGCAAACCTCCGCGTGCCGATTCGCCGCGAAGGCACGTTCGAGCTAGCGTTCTCGGGACTAGGGTGTTTCCCGCGCGTAGAAAAGCCTCGAGTGCTCTTCATTGGCGCTGCGCCCGTGGAAGATACGTTATTATCGCTTCAGCGAAGCGTCGAGAACGCGATCCAGAGCGGCGGGTTCGAGGCTGATGCGCGTAGGTTCCACCCGCATCTCACGATCGCGCGGTTCAAGCAGCTTGAGCCCGCACTTCACAAGACGCTCTCAGACTACTCGGAGCATGCGTGGGGGTCGATGTCGGTGAGCGAGGTCATCTTGTTCGAGAGCCGGTTATCCGCGTCCGGCGCCCATCATCATGTGCTCGAGCGATTCGGTCTCGGTGGGACGAATCGAGATCAGGCAGTATAATAAAAAGGTACGAGAATCCTAGACTCTGCACAAACCTTTATGTTCGAGCTCGCATATCAAGAGGAGGGGAACGAACAGATAGTCCCCATCCGCGGCAAGGGCATCGTCCTTGGCCGCTCCCCCGACTGCGACGTCGTCATCAAGGATTTCGGAGTCTCGCGCCGTCACGCCGAAGTGGTCATGAATGGCGGCGAGTGCCGTGTCGTCGACTTGAAGAGCAAGAATGGCACCCAAGTCAACGGCGTGCGGGTGCCCGAAGCGGCGCTCAACGATGGAGACGAGATTCTTCTCGGCAAGTTTCTCATCCGTTTCCGGAAGACCCTCGAAGAAAAAGTGGTTCTCGACGAAGAGAAGCCCCTGCTCGAGGAAGCCGGGACCGTGATTCGAAGTGTTGGCGAGCTCTCCAAGTTCTTTCTCGAGGAGAAACCGGCCAAGGACCCGACGAAACAGAGAGAGATTAGACCCGAGGTGGACGAGCCCGGCGACGAGCTCGCGAAGATCAACCGCGTCCTTCGCAGTCTTTCGGAGCTCGCAAAGGCACTCATCTCAGCCCAGCCCGAAGAGGTCCCACGCCGTGTCATGGACGCTGTTTTCGAGCATATCCCGGCGGATCGAGGATTCCTGATGCTGTATGACGCGGAGGGCAATTTGAAGCCGCGGGTCGTGCATCATCGGCATGGCAACGACGAGAAAATCACCATCAGCAAGACCATCGCCGATCGCGTCGTCAAAGATCGCGTGGCGATTTTGACTTCGGATGCGCAGGTCGACCCTCGCTTCAAGACGGGCGACAGTATCCGGTTTCACGGCATCCGCTCCGCAATGTGCGCGCCTCTTTGGAAGGGAGACGAGGTCATAGGGATCATCCACGTGGATAGTCCCATGCAGACCAAGACCTTCTCGCCCGACGATTTGGAGCTTTTGAGCGCTCTTTCGAACTATGCGGCCGTTGCAATCCAGCAGGCGAGCTTGAACAAGAAGATTCAAGAAGAGAAAGTGGCGCGTGCGCGGCTCGAAAAATATTTCTCGCCGGCCGTGGCCACCCGGATCCTGTCGGAAGGTGAGCAAGAGGTTCAGGAGCTCGAGTTGTCCGTTCTCTTCGCGGATATCGTTGGGTTCACGCGCCTCGCGGAAAGGATGAGCGCGCAATCGGTGGCGAAGCTCTTGAACGAGTACTTCTCGCGCATGGAGGAGCCTATCTTCGACCATGACGGTACGGTGGACAAGTTCATCGGGGATTGCATCATGGCCGTGTTCGGCGCTCCCTATCCTCAAACCGACCACGCCTTGCGTGCGGTCCAAGTCGCGCTCGAGATGCGGCAAAGGCTCCACGAACTGAACACCGAGCGGGCCTCCGCGTCTCCGATTCAGATGCGCATGGGGATTCATAGCGGACGCGCCGTCTCCGGCCCTATCGGTTCAGAGAAACGGCGCGAGTTCACCGTGCTCGGCGATACGGTCAATATCGCCTCGCGCATCGAGTCGATGGTGGCCAAGGCCGGACAAATTGTAATCGGAGAACACACTCACGACCTCACAAAAGGCAGGTTCGAGGTCAAGGATCTCGGCATCGTCTCGCTAAAGGGAAAAAGCAAAACGGTACGCGTGTTCGAAGTGCTATCGGAGAAAACCAAATGATGTCACCCCGCGAGAACAGGACGACGATCCTGCCGGCTTCCCCGATGATGATCAAACGGCGCGGCAAGATTCTCTATTCGCTCATAGCACTCATGTTGCTCGCGGGCCTCGTGCCGTTGGTGCTGACGACCGCATGGATCATGTCGAGTAGCCGTGACGCTCTCGAATCGTCGGAGCGACTTCTGCAGCTCGACCAGACGCGGTCGATCGCGCAGCAGTCGCGTCTCTATTTGCAGTCGATGCACAATCAAATCGCTGCGATTGCCGAGACCTTCGAGATCGCCTCGGATCCTCGGGCCGTGAGTCAACGGATCCGTTCGGTGGAGTCCGAGTCTTTGCTCAACTTCGTCGAGGAAGACCGGGTGTTGTCGATCTCGGTCTTCGATCCCGACCTGAACGGTGTCTTTGCGGGCTACTCCCTCGATGACCCCACCATCGAGAGCTCGATCCGGCAGTCCCTCATCGAGGCGCTTCAGGGGCGCACGTGGGTCTCGCCGCCGCATATCTTCGAGCCGCTCCTCGACACCGTCGTGATCATGTCCTCTCCGGTGCGCGCCTCGAGCGGCGGCGCGGGCGAGCCCCCGGTCGTCGGTGTCGTCTCCGCGACGATTAGCTTGAAACCCATTTACGAGATCGTGAGTCAGAAGGGAAATGACCGCCGCAGCGTCTACGTGGTCGATAGCGCCGGCAACCTCGTCACCCATTGGGACGCGGCCACGCTTTTCGAAGGCGTGGTCGACGTCTCGAAGACAGCGATCGTGCAGGCTTTTCAAGCGTCCCGAGGACTCGCGAGCGGCTCCGAAAATTTCGAGCTCTCCCGAGACGGCGAACCTCGGGCCATGCTGGGCACCTATACGCCCATCGGCGATCGCAACTCCACGATCCCGTTTCTGAGAGACCTCGGCTGGGGCGCCATTGTTCAGACGGAAGAAGAGGCGGTCTTTTCGAACGTTGACGTCATCATGTTCCAGAGTATCGTCGCCGCGGTGCTCGCGGCCGTGCTCGGCGGGATTCTTGTCGTGGTGTTTGCCGGGCGGCTTTCTCGGCCCATTGCCGAGCTGGCCGAAGGCGCCCGTCGGCTCGCTTCGGGAGATTTCTCGAGGAACATCGAAGTCGCGAGCGACAACGAGATCGGTGAGTTTGCTGAGACGTTCAACTTCATGATGCTCGAGATCCGACGCTTCATAGAACGGCTGCGTAGGGCGGCAGAAGAGAACAAGCAAATGTTTCTCGGCGCCGTCAGCTCCCTGGCGGCTGCCATCGACGCGAAGGACCCCTATACCGCGGGTCATTCGGAGCGCGTCGCGCATTACTCGGCCACGATCGCCCAGATTCTCGGGCTGCCGGAAGACGAGACGGAAGTCATTAGGGTTTCCGCTCTCATGCACGACGTGGGAAAGATTGGAATCCAGGACAGCATTCTCGGAAAAGCGGGGCCCTTGACCGACGAGGAATACGAGATTATGAAGACCCACCCGTCGGTAGGCGCCGCGATCATGGAGCACGTCCCCCAACTCGAGCATATGATGCCGGGCATCCGGTGCCATCACGAGAACGTCGACGGTTCGGGATATCCGGCCGGGCTCAAAGGCGACGAGATTCCCCTGCAAGCGAAGATAGTGAGCGTCGCCGATACTTTCGACGCGATGACGACGAACCGGCCGTATCAGAAAGCCATGGAGATCACTTACGTCTTCGCTCGCATGAGGAGCTTCATCGGGAAGAAGTTCGAAGAGCACATCGTCGAGGCGCTCATCACCGCCTATGAGCAAGGTCTCGTGCGTCCGAACATGAAAGTCGTCAGTGTCATCAAGACGTCTCCTGCCCAGATCGTTCCTAAGCCCGCGCGGGCACCCGCGTCGAAGGAGCTCTCCGCCCCGTCGTTCTCGGTCGCGCCAGCGAGCACCGACACTTCGCGTGTGACGTAGAGGGATCGGAAAGACGAAAACCTGCTCCAAAACGTGAACGAAAGCAGCAAATTGGGGTACAATATCGCTTCAGAACAAGGAGGTTTCGATGTCGCGAAGGAAGGTCTTTGCCCTTCTTACCGTAGGAGTGTTGATGACCACGTTGGTGTCCGCCCAGACGGAAGAGGAAATTGACGACGCGATCACAGCCTTCCAGCGTGGAAAAACACTTCATCAAGAAAGACGATATGAGGAAGCCATCCGGGAATATCGCGCCTCGTTGAAACTCGATCAGGAGAATCCGTTCCTGTATAACGCGGTGGGGCTCGCGCTCGCTGCGGTCGGCAAGTTCCGGGAAGCCCTGAAGGCGTTCAATGCGGCGATCCAGCTCAATCCCGACTTGACCGATGTCTACAACAATATGGGGATGGTCTATTCGGAGACGGGAGAGAGAGAAAAGGCCTTCGAAGCCTATGGTCGCGCGGTGCGAAACCCGTACTACCCGACACCCGAAAAAGCTCTGTACAACTTGGGCAATCTCTATTTGGAAGACGAGAACTTGGAGCTCGCCTTCGCTTTTTTCAAGCGCTCGCTAGAAAAAAATCCCGAATTCGCGCTCGGCTATCGCGGCCTCGGTAACGTCTTGCTCAAGATGAAAGATGTCGAGGGAGCGCGGCGGCAATTCGTAAACTCGATCGAGATCTTCGAGGGGGACGGAGAGAGCCTTTTTAATTTGGCGCGTATCCACCATTCTCGGGGCGAGACCGAGCAAGCGCTCGAATTCTACCGCCGCGTCGTCGAGGCGGATCGTCAATCCCCGTATGGGCGCCTGGCGCTCCAGAGTCTGAATGCGCTGAAAGCGCCTTAGGGCCCCGAGCCATACCCATTTTCGGCTAAAAGCTCGGCCGCTCCTCAAATCGTCCGCGTGAGGCGGCTTAAGAATGGCCACCGAGTCACCGAGACACAGAGTTTCCAAAACACTTACCGTTTCCGCTGGGCGAGGCATCGGGGCGAAGAATTGAGATGACGCACACTAAGAATGGGAGCGAGGCGCGAATCGCCGAGCACCACGAGCTGACCGCTGAATGCTGAATGCTGACCGCTCGCGGCGGAGATTTGGTTGCGGCCCGCCGCGCTGTGCCTCTGTGCCTCTGTGGCCACCCCTTTGGTTTCGGCCGCAGGCTGCTCTGGACGACGGTCGAAAGTCTGAACAAGATCCTCGTTTCTGACCGGTTAGAGCCTAGCTGTGTCTTCTGCTTCCCTTCGAGAACGACTTCGCGCGGGGCTCTTGCGAACGCGAGAGAAACTCGGAGCAGCTTTTGGCGGTAGCGACGCGCCCGATTGGGATGCGCTCGAAGAGTCGCTCGTCCTCGCTGATATCGGGCTTCCGGCGGCCTCCGCGATTCTGAAAGCGTTGCGTAAGGACGGAATTGGCAGCGTCGATATTTTGAGAGGGGAGCTCCTTGGGATCCTGCGAGCCGTAGCTTCTAGTGAAAGGGCTCCGATTGCGCCGCCGCGTATCACGATGATCGTCGGCATCAACGGCGTTGGCAAAACGACGACGGTGGCCAAGCTCGCCGCGCGGAGCGCGGCGTCGGGTGAGTCGACGCTCGTCGTGGCTGCCGACACGTTCCGGGCCGCGGCGCAAGAACAGCTCGCTGCTTGGGCCGAGCGGATTGGCGTTGACCTCGTCGAAGGTGCGGCGGGTCGGGATCCCGCTTCCGTCGTTCACGAAGGCGTCCAAGTCGCGCTCGGTCGCGGCGTCGATGAAGTTTTCATCGACACGGCGGGGCGGCTCCACACCAAGCGTCCCTTGATGGATGAGCTTGCTAAAATGGAGCGCGTGACCGCGCGCCTCGTTCCCGATGCGCCTCACGAGATACTTCTCGTTATGGACGCCACGGTAGGCAGTAACGGGTTGAGCCAAGCGCGGCAATTCAAGTCGACGCTCGGCATCACCGGCATCGTCCTGACGAAAATGGATGGCACCGCCAAGGGCGGCGTCGTGATCGCGATCGCCAAAGAGCTCGGCCTTCCGGTTCGCTACATCGGCGTCGGTGAATCCGCAGACGATCTGTTGCCGTTCGCCGAAGAAGACTTCGTCGACGCCCTCCTGAACTAGAACTACTTCTAAGCTAGTTCGAGCTAGATCAATATTAAGAAAAGCGTAACGCAAAGGCGCAAAGGCGCAAAGCCGCAAAGAAAAACAAAAAAACTGAAAGTGAATGTAAAATCAAAGAGGGAAGAACAGACTGGCGGGAGACGGGCTAGAGGCTAGATAGAGGAGTCAGGGGCCAGGAACTTAGCGAAAAGAGCGGTTCCTCTCATTTTCTCTTCTCTTCTCTTCTTTCCTCTTCTTTCCTTTGCGTCTTTGCGTCTTTGCGCCTTTGCGTTACGCTTTTCTTAATATTGATCTAGCGCCGAACCTCAATGGAATGCGTCCCTTCTGGCGGGGTCGAGGCTAGCCCGGCCGGGCCGGATAGCCAGGGACGGAGAGCTGCATTACTATTCATATTCCATGGATTCCGAACAAACCGATAGGCGCATGATGCGCCGGGCGCTCGCTCTCGCGACGCTTGGGCGCGGTACGGCGGCGCCGAATCCGTTCGTGGGCGCGGTGGTAGCCTGGGGCGGCACCGTGCTCGGTCAGGGGTTCCATCGGCTCGCAGGCGAGCCCCACGCGGAGGCCATCGCACTCAGCCAGATCGGCTCTCGTGCGCGAGGCGCCACGCTCTACACGAATTTGGAGCCCTGCTGTCATACCGGAAGAACGCCGCCTTGCGTGCACGAGATCGTGCTTGCGGGGGTTCGGCGCGTGGTCGCGTCCATGCGCGATCCAAATCCCAGAGTCGATGGCGGCGGCTTTCGCTACCTGAGACGGCACGGGATCGAGGTGGAGATTGGCTTGCTACGTCGCGAGGCGAAGGAGCTCAACGCGGCTTTTGTCAAACATGCTCGGCGCGGACTTCCCTACGTGACGCTCAAAGGTGCCGTGAGCCTTGACGGCCGGATCGCGACGAGGTGCGGTGATTCGAAGTGGATCACGTCGAGCACGGTGCGACGGCACGCACGGCTTTTGCGCGCGGAACACGACGCGGTTCTCGTGGGGATTGGAACCGCCCTTGCGGACGATCCCAGATTGAACCGGCGGCCCAAGCCTCGCGCGAGCAGCCCGTTTCTGCGGGCTGTTATCGACAGCTCGTTGCGGCTCTCTCCGACGAGCCGGCTCGTCCGAACCGCGCGGCGCGAGCCGGTGACGGTTTTCTGCGGGGCCGAAGCTTCCGCGGCGCGCCGGAAAAAGCTCCTTTCTGCAGGGGTGACGGTCGAGACGATCGGGCGTCGCGGCGGCCGCCTCGACCTCGAGGCCGCGCTCTTCCGTCTAGCAGCCGGTGGTGTGAGCCAGCTGCTCGTTGAGGGTGGTAGCGAGATTCATGGAAGCTTTCTCGAGAACGGGCTCGCGGATCGCCTCGTTTTGTACCTCGCGCCGCGAATCGTCGGTGGCCGCGCCGCGCTACCATTCGTCGGGGGCGAGGGACCGCAATGGATCCGCGATGCGGCGATGCTCCGCTCCGTATCCTGTGCCCGGGTCGGGGACGGCTGGTTGGTTGACGGCCGCTTACGTTAGTCGTGGTGTACTGAAGTGTACGTTTGCAGCCGCGGCCGATTTCGCTAAAACCCGGACCAGAGAAAAGAAGAGAAGACAGAATGTTCACAGGACTCGTCGAAGCCGTCGGTGAGGTTTCGGCCCGTCACGAGAAAGCGGAGCTCGTGGAGCTCACGATAGAGAGTGAGCTCATCGCAGCGGCGCTCGCGATAGGTGACAGTGTCGCCAATTCTGGTGTGTGCCTAACCGCGACCAAGGTTGAGGGGGACCGGTTCTCCCTCGACGTCGCTCCAGAAACGCTGCGGCGCACGACATTGGGCGCTCTTTCGGCGGGAGACAGGGTCAATCTAGAGCTTCCGCTCAAAGCCTCCGACCGCCTCGGAGGCCATTTCGTGCAGGGCCATGTCGACGAGGTCGGCCGCGTTGCGTTCGCGGGGGATCGTGACGGAGACTACGTGCTCCGGGTCGAGCACAAGAGCGAGGGCGACCCGCTCGTCGTGGAAAAAGGTTCGGTAGCACTTCACGGCGTCAGCCTCACCGTGACCGCCTGCGCCGCTGGCTGGCTCGAGGTTATGCTGATCCCGCATACGCTGGATGTGACGATGCTCGGAGCACTTGCGCCCGGCCACGGTGTTCATATCGAGTACGATATACTGGCTAAATATGTGGCTCGGTTCTCGGAGCCATATCTAGGCAACTGAGGAACGAGGAGCCACCGGATGGAATCTGAAGACTTCAAGCAGGACGGGGGCGCTTCAGCGTTCGACTCCATCGAATCGGCTCTCGAAGATCTTCGTGCCGGAAAGATGGTCATCGTCGTCGACGACGAGGATAGGGAGAACGAGGGCGACCTGACGATCGCGGCCGAAAAAGTCACTCCCGAAACCATCAATTTCATGGCCGCGTATGGCCGCGGGCTCATCTGCATGCCCATGACGGGTGAGCGGCTCGATGAGCTTCAAATCCCGTTGATGGTGACCGACAACACCTCCAATTACGGGACCGCCTTTTGCGTCTCCGTCGAGGCCAAAGTTGGCGTGAGCACTGGGATCTCGGCTGCTGATCGGGCGCGCACCGTGCTCGCGGCAGTCAATAGCGCGACGACCCCCGCCGATTTGGTCCGTCCAGGCCATATGTTCCCGCTGCGCGCGCGGCCGGGCGGTGTTTTGCAGCGATCCGGACAGACCGAGGCTGCCGTGGACCTGGCGCGGATCGCGGGGCTCTATCCCGCCGGCGTCATTTGCGAAGTGATGAACGAGGACGGCACGATGGCGCGGGTCTCGGACCTCGAGCCGTTCTCGAAGAAGCACGGGATCAAGCTCATTACGGTCGCGGATCTCATCCGCTACCGTTTGCGCACCGAGCGGCTCGTGACGCGGGTCTCGGAGGCGCAGCTGCCGACAGATTACGGGACGTTCCGCATCGCGGCCTTCGAAAGCGCCAATGACGGCGCCACGCATCTGGCGCTCATCCTCGGTGATATCGACCCGAAGGACGATGTGCTCGTTCGCGTGCACTCGCAATGCTTGACGGGCGAGGTCTTTCATTCCAAACGGTGCGATTGCGGTTCGCAACTCGATGCGGCACTGACGATGATTGGAGAAGAAGGCAAAGGCGTCCTGCTCTACCTCCATCAAGAGGGCCGGGGGATTGGGCTCGCGAACAAGATTCGAGCTTACGCGCTCCAGGACAAAGGTATGGATACGGTCGATGCCAACGAGAGCCTAGGATTCAAAGCCGATCAGCGGGAATACGGCATTGGTGCTCAAATTCTCACGGAAATCGGTGTCCGCAACATGCGTCTCTTGACCAACAACCCGCGGAAGTTTGTTGCGCTCGAGGCCTATGGTCTTCACATCACCGAGAGAGTTCCCATCGAGGTCGCCGCGAACGAAGTCTCAGCGTCGTACTTGAAGACCAAGAAAGATCGCATGGGTCACCTGCTCGAAAAGGTTTGAGCAGCTCGTGATGAACCCGGATTTCCTCAAACGGGTCCAGCTCTTCGAGCAATTGTCCACTTCTGAGCTTGCCGAGATCTTGATGCTCGGCGCGGTCAAGGAGTATAAATCGCAAGAGGTGATCTTTGAAGACGGCTCACCAGGTGAGTCGTTTTTTGTCATCTACGCTGGCGCTGTGCGGATTAGCAAGATGTTCCCGAATATGGGGGAGGAAGCGCTCACGGTTCTAGGGGCCGGTGACTTCCTTGGCGAGATGTCTTTTTTCGACAACGAGCCACGTTCGGCGCGTGCGGTGGCGCACGAGGATGTCAAGCTGCTCGAGATCGGGAACGATGATCTCAAGGCGCATCTCGAACGCCGAAGCGAGGTCGCGTTGAAATTCCTATGGGGATTTTCACGGACCTTGTCGAAGCGGGTGCGTGAGACCAACGACAAATTCTCTTCACTCTTCGCGATTTCCCGGGTTTTTTAGCCTGTTTCGCGCGAAAACCTCAAGAAAAGTCTCATCTTCTCGGTCGTTAAGGCCCGAAACGCGGTTTGAATCCCCCTTGACTTTGACCATGCGGTCTTCTAACATTAACTGTTGCACCATTTAACGGGGAGGTCCATCTCCTTCACCATACTTTAGCGATGTTTGAACAGATTTCGGCAAAGCTCCAAGGAGCCTTCAAAAAGCTCCGCGGTCACGCTCGCCTAAAAGAAGAACATGTCGACGAAGCGCTAAGAGAGATCCGTCTCGCGCTACTCGAAGCGGATGTCCAGTTCAAAGTCGCGAAGGATTTCGTCGCGCGCGTGCGCGAGCGAGCGGTCGGCGAGGAGATCCTGGGTTCGCTCACCGCCGCTCAACAGGTGGTAAAGATCACGCGCGACGAGATGGTCATGCTGCTTGGGGGGCAAGAGGCCGGGCTCGAGCTTCGGGAGCGGTGGCCGTCTGTCGTTCTGTTGGTTGGGCTTCAGGGTTCAGGCAAGACGACTTCTTCGGCGAAGCTTGCGCGTGTCTTACGCGCATCGGGGAAACACCCCGCGCTCGTCTCGGTCGATGTGCGGCGTCCCGCCGCTATAGAACAGCTGAAAGTGCTCGGGCAATCGCTCGAGCTGCCAGTAATCGATCCAGAAAGTCTCGATCCGGTCGAGCGTGCCCGTGCCGCCATGCGGGAGGCGCGCGATCACGGATTCGACGTGCTGGTTGTGGATACTGCCGGCCGAATGCATGTTGACGTAGAGCTCATGTCGGAGCTAGAGGCGCTCGTCGCCGAGACCGAGCCCTGCGAAATCTTGTTCGTCGCCGATGCGATGACGGGGCAGGACGCTGTCAACAGTGCTTTGAGCTTCGGCGAGTCCGTAAGCCTGACCGGTCATGTGTTGACCAAGCTCGACGGGGATGCGCGCGGCGGCGCCGCCCTTTCGATTGCCGCGGTAACAGGGGTTCCCATCAAGTTCGTCGGCGTCGGTGAGAAGCTCGACGCGTTCGAGCCCTTTCGGCCCGAGCGGATGGCGTCTCGTATTCTGGGCATGGGCGACTTGTTAAGCCTCATCGAGAAGGCCGAGCAGACTTTCGAACAGGAAAGTGCTTCCGAGCTGGCGCGCAAGATGCAGAGCGACGAGCTGTCGCTCGAGGATTTTCGCCAGCAACTTCGGCAGATGAAGAAGATGGGCTCGCTTTCGGACCTCATGAGTTTTCTGCCGGGGGCCTCCCAAATGCCCGCGGAAGTGGACGAGTCCGAGTTAAAACGCTTCGAAGCGATTTTGGATTCCATGACCCGGCATGAGCGCGACCATCCTCGAGTGGTCAACGGAACCCGCCGGCGGCGGATTGCGCGAGGAAGCGGAACGGTCGTCTCGGACGTCAACCGTCTGCTTCGGCGCTTTACCGAGGCGCGCAAAATGGTACGAAAGATTTCCCGACTTCAGAAAAGCGGTAAGGGCAGCTCGAAAAAGCTCGCCCGCATGCTTTCTGGGCTTTCTAGGTAACAGATTCTTGTGAGGGAAGGAGGTGAATGAGAATTTCATGTTGAGAATACGTTTAGCACGCAGAGGGAGCAAGAAGCGTCCTCACTACCGAGTCGTCGTCTCGGATTCCGCTACAGGACGTGGCGGAGACATCGTGGAGAATGTCGGCACTTATGAGCCGAAGCCAGAGAAGACCAAGGTCACGCTCAAGCGCGATCGGATCGACTACTGGATATCCAAGGGTGCGTTGGCGACGGATACGGTCAAGAGCCTCATCAAGAACAATCCCGCTTGAGGGTCGGACGGTTCTTGGGAGCTTCGCGAGGCGCTGGCAGGAGGAAACGGTATGAAGGAACTGTTGGAGCTCATTGCCAAAGCGCTGGTCGACCATCCCGAAGAAGTCTCAGTAGTTGAAGTTTTTGGAGAAAAGACCACGATCCTGGAGCTCAGCGTAGCTCAGGACGATCTCGGAAAAGTTATCGGTAAGCAAGGTAGGACGGCGAGGGCTCTTCGAACTCTTCTGTC
Source organism: Acidobacteriota bacterium (assembly GCA_004356105.1). Taxonomy (GTDB): domain Bacteria; phylum Acidobacteriota; class Vicinamibacteria; order Marinacidobacterales; family SMYC01; genus SMYC01. The sequence goes on from SMYC01000016.1 coordinate 101,993, forward strand.
CGCCGCTGGAACCAAAGTTGGAAAACGTCTTCATTTGGAAATCATCGAGTGATCGTTGAAACGGTGGAGGAGTGTCTCGATTGGGCCGACCTCGTGGCCCTTGGGGAGGTCGCGAAAGCGCAAGGACGCTATGGGGAGGTCATTTTGAATAGGATGTCCGATCAATCGGAGTGCTTTTCCCGGCTTTCGCGTGTTTTTGTCGAAGGTGCGGATGGACGCCCCGAGGCGGTCGCGGTCGAAAGTGCTCGGATCCACAAAGGGCGGCCCGTCGTGAAGCTCGCCGGCATATCGAACATAGGAGACGCCGCGGCGCTCGTCGGCAAAGAGCTCCGCATCCCGGAATCGGAGCTCGATCCGCTTCCTGACGGCAGCATCTACCACTTCGATATCGTGGGTGCGACGGTTACAGACCGTGAACGCGGCGTGATTGGAGTTGTCGAGAAAGTCATCTCGACGTCTGGCACGGATGTGCTCGTCGTGCGCTCGGACGATGGCTCCGAGCAGCTCTTGCCGCTTTGCGAGGAAATCTGTCGCCGCATCGATCGAGAAGGGCGACGCATCGAGATCGACGCGCCAGAAGGACTCATTGGGCTCAATGCGCATTGACATCGTTACCATCTTTCCGGAGATGTTCCGAGACGTCTTCGAATTTGGCATCCTCAGTCGCGCACGCGATAGAGGCATTGTCGACCTGTCGGCGCACGACCTCCGCAAGTGGACGACGGATCGTCATCGGACAACGGATGACTCTCCTTATGGGGGAGGCCCGGGCATGGTGATGAAAATCGAGCCTTTGGTCGCCGCGGTGGAAGAGCTCGCTGCCAAATCTGGTATCGACAGCTCGAAGCGCCGCATCATCCTCTTGTCACCGCGCGGCGAGCCGCTGAGCCAGCCCAAAATACGCCTTCTCTCGGCGGCGGAACATGTGGTGCTCGTCTCCGGCCGCTATGAGGGTGTCGACGAGCGTTTCGTCGTCGCCACCGGCGCGGAAGAAATCTCAATCGGCGACTACGTCCTTTCGGGGGGTGAAATCCCCGCGATGGTAGTGGCCGACGCTTTGGTGAGGCTACTTCCAGGGGCGCTTGCGGATCCCGCGTCGGCGCAGCACGATTCGTTCAGCGATTCTGTGCTCGATCATCCGCACTACACGCGTCCCGCGTTGTTCCGCGGCTTGCGTGTACCCGAAGTCTTGCTCTCGGGCGACCACGCCGCTGTTGATGTGTGGCGTGAGCAACGCGCGCTCGAGGACACACGCGCGCGTAGGCCGGAGCTTCTACAGAGTTCGTAGGTACAATTAGCTATTCGCACATAATTCAAAGGGAACGTCGAAATGAATGTTATCGATAAATTGGACGCCCGCGAGCTCAGGAGCGATCTCCCCGATCTCCGGCCGGGCGACACGGTCAAAATGCACGTCCGTGTGAAAGAGGGAGAAAAAGAGCGTGTGCAGCTCTTCGAAGGTATGGTGATCGCCTTGAAGGGGAGCGGTCCTCGCGCCACGGTCACCGTCCGCAAGACGTCGTTCGGAACGGGCGTGGAGCGTATTTTTCCGCTCCATGCGCGCACGATCGACAAAATCGAAATCGTGCGCTCCCATCACGTGAGACGTGCCAAGCTCTATTTCATGCGTCAGCGTAAAGGAAAGGCCGCTCGGCTTCGCGAGAAGAGGATGTCCTAGTCAGTCACTCAGTTACCAGCTAACTGGAAAATCACCAAAAAGATGGCCCTCAATAAAGACAAGATCTTCAAAGCAGCGGACAAAGCGATCCGCGCGAACAAGATCGAAAAGGCTATCAAAGAGTACGAAACCTGGCTCAACGAAAACCCGAAGGATTGGAATGTCGTTCGCCAGGTCGGCGACCTCTATAGTCGTGTAGGGCGGAGAGACGAAGCGACCAAGAAATACGCAATCGTCGCCGACCACTACAAGCGGGATGGCTTCAACGTTCGTGCGATCGCGACGCATAAAATGATTCTGCGTCTCGACTCACACAACGAATCCGCCATGCGCAACCTCGCGGAGCTTCAGGCGGAAGAAGGCCTCCTGATGGAGGCCAAATCGCACTTTCAAACACTTGTGGAGCTCTATACCAAGCAGGGCCACAAAAAGCGTGCCGCTGAGGTCTTCAAGAAGCTCTCCGAGATCGATCCTCAAGACGTCAAGGTCCGTTACAAATACGCGGAGTTCTTGAGCAAACAAGGTAAGTCGGAAGAGGCTTCGCGGGAATATGTCGGTATCGCCGACCAGTTCATTAGCCAGGGGCTGGTCGATGAGGCGGTCAAAATCCTCGAGCAAGGTCGGTCGCTGGCCTCGAGCGATCCCGTTTTGAAAGTAAAGTTGGCCCAAGCCCATTCACTGCAGGGCAACCACGTCGCCGCGATTGCCTTACTCGAGGAAGTTCGGGGGACGCATCCAAACGATCCGGTTTTGCTGGGTCGGTTGGGCGAGGCCTATCTCGGTGCGGGGAACATGACGGAGGCGGAGTCCGTCTTCCAGCAACTTCAAGAAGTGGATCCGCAAAATCCGGAGAACACCCTCCGTCTCGCAGATCTGCGCATTGCACAATCCAAGTTCGATGACGCCCTCGAGCACCTGACCGTCCTCGTCGACAGGGAAGTTGCGAATAACGAGGGCGCCAAGGCCGCCGAGCTCTTGCAGAAGATCATTAGCAAAGAGCCTTATCACGTGAAATCGCTTCTCAAGCTCGCCGAAGTTCACACGATTTTGAAGCACGATTCCGGCAGGGTCATGGCCTATGACAGCTTGTGTGAGGCCTACCATCGAACCGGCGATGCAGAGAGATCCGTGCATGTGGCCGAGCAACTCGTCGAGCTCGAGCCCGAGAACGCCCAGCACAAGGATCGGCTCGAATTTCTCAAGTCGAAGCTCGTCGGGCCGCCACCCGAGGCGGCGCAAAAGGCTCAACGTCCGCAAGCGCCTGCGAGCGAGATACGGATCGATGAAAACATCCCCGATTTAAATGAGATCACGGAAGTCGATTTAGTCGAAGCCGTTTCTGACGGCTTCGAGGCTGAGCTTACGCTGGACGCTCCCGGGTCTGCGCCAACGGTCGCGGCCGAGCTGGGAGAGATGATCGAGCTCACCCAGGAGGACGAGGAGAACATCAGAGAGAAGCTGACGGAAGCGGAAGTGTTCGTCAAGTACGGCCTCGTCGACAAAGCCATCACCCAGCTTCTGGACGTCCTCGAGAGTTTCCGTTTTCACGTCGATTCACGCGCGAAGCTAGTCGAGATCTACAAAGAGCAGAATATGTCGCGTGAAGCGTCCGAGCAGCTGATGCAGTTGGCCCGGGTCTACGATCAGATCGGACGTAGCGCCGACGCGAGCCAAGCCCGAGAAGAAGCCACAGAGCTCAATCCAGTGCTGGCCGCCGAGACCGCGAGCGCTGAGCTCGCGGCTCAGGAAGAGCTCGAATTGACCCTCGCTCCGGAAACGGATTCGGATCTCGGTGATGTCGGGCTGGAGTTGGATGCGCCTTCGGTAGGTGCCGATATTTTTTCGAGCCCACGCCTCGAGGACGCGCCGGTCTTCAAGGAAGTCGGGAAGGAAGTTGGGAAGGAAGTTGGGGACGACGCCGGCGAGGAGGAGGAATTCGCCGTTGTCG